>NZ_AP014635.1:0-312247 GCF_001547935.1 Vibrio tritonius | reverse complement strand
CAGGTGGCGTACACTCTCACGAAGATCACATCTATGCTGCAGTTGAACTAGCCGCCGCTCGTGGTGCAGAAAAAATCTTCCTCCACTGCTTCCTTGATGGTCGTGATACTCCACCTCGCAGCGCAGAAGCTTCCCTAAAACGCTTTGACGAACTGTTTGCTAAATTGGGCAAAGGTCGTACTGCATCTTTGATCGGTCGTTACTACGCAATGGACCGTGACAACAACTGGGATCGCGTACAAAAAGCTTACGACGTTCTTGTTGAAGCAAAAGGTGAATTCACTGCAGATTCAGCAGTTGCTGGCCTTGAAGCAGCTTACGCTCGTGAAGAAAACGACGAATTCGTGAAAGCGACTGTCGTTTGTGCAGCAGGTCAAGAGTCTTCAGCAATTGAAGATGGCGACACTGTTTTGTTCATGAACTACCGTGCCGACCGTGCTCGTGAAATCACTCGTACTTTCGTTACAGATTTCGCAGGCTTTGAACGTGCTAAGTTCCCAGCAATTGATTTCGTTATGCTAACTCAATACGCTGCGGACATTCCTCTAGCTTGTGCTTACCCACCAGCGTCTCTAACAAACACTTACGGTGAATGGCTAGCAAAAGCAGGTAAAACTCAGCTACGTATTTCTGAAACTGAAAAATACGCGCACGTAACGTTCTTCTTCAACGGTGGTGTAGAAACTGAATTTAATGGTGAAGATCGTCAAATTGTTGCTTCTCCAAAAGTTGCAACGTACGACCTACAACCAGAAATGAGTTCAGGTGAACTGACTGACAAACTCGTTGCTGCAATCAAGTCTGGTAAATACGACGCGATCATCTGTAACTACCCGAATGGCGACATGGTTGGTCACACTGGCGTATACGATGCAGCAGTTCAAGCTTGTGAAGCAGTTGACGCTTGTGTTGGTCGTATCGTTGAAGCAATTAAAGAAGTGGATGGTCAACTGTTGATCACGGCTGACCACGGTAATGCTGAAATGATGGTTAACCCTGAAACAGGTGGTATCCACACAGCTCACACTAACCTTCCTGTACCTCTAATCTATGTTGGTAACAAAGATTTTGAATTCAAAGAAGGCGGTAAACTGTCTGACCTAGCTCCAACCATGTTGGCGCTAACAGATACTGAAATTCCTACGGAAATGACTGGCCAAGTGCTGTTCAAATAATGCCGTTTGCATCACAATTGAAAGGGCCTCCAATGCGAGGCCTTTTTTGTATTTCATTCTTCAATTGTGCATAGAATGACAAACTTTTTGCATGGCACACTCGCCTCACTTACCGCTTTGAGTAATACTGTCTCGCTATACATGGTAAATAAAACTAATCACTATGACGTTTAAGACTCACCGCTCTCGCTTTTTCAACTTAGTTACATCAGCAACTGCACTCATTTTGATCCTATTTTTGTCTGTTAGCGCTCATGCGGCGTCTCAACAAGAATTGAAAGGAGTAAGCGGTGAAATTCAGCGTCAAAAGCAGTCGTTATCTCAACAACAAAAAGAGTTAGATAAACTACAACAAGAGTTGAAAAAGCAAGAGCTGGATATCGCAAGTCAAAAAAAGCAAATCAATGAGACAAAACTGCAACAAAAGAAAGCAAACCAAAACATAGCGCAACTCCAACATAAAATTGCCCAACTTGAAGCAAAGCGTAAAGAGCAAACCGATATTCTTACCAAGCTCATGCAAACTTACTACATCACCAAACGAGCAAGCGCCAGTGGCAACTTGCTAAATACTGGAGTGGAAGAAGATCGCATTAGCCAGTATTACCAACACCTAGCAAAATCTCGCACTCAAGCGATTCAAACACTTGAGAGAACCCATCAAGAGCTAGACAACAGTGAACATCAATTAAAGCTGGAACGAGATCAAATTACCTCGCTCTTAGAAAAACAAACCAAGAAATACCAAGCACTTGCCAATAGCCAGCAACAACGACACAGCACCATTAGCAAAATTCGAAAAGGCATTTCTGGGGACAAGGTTTACCTAGCTGAACTTCAGCGTAATGAAACACGCTTAAAAGCAGAAATTGCCAAAGCAGCGAAACGTAATGCGGTCCCTATGGATGGTTTAGCACGACAAAGAGGGAAGCTGCCTTGGCCGATTAAAGGCTCGTTACTGCATCGTTATGGCGATTATCAGGGTGGACAAATAAACTGGAAAGGGATTGTTATTCGCGCCAATTACGGCGAACCAGTTAAAGCCGTATATCCCGGAACCATTGTTTTCTCTGATTACCTACGTGGCTATGGTTTGATGGTACTTATCGACCATGGTAGAGGGGATATGACACTGTATGGTTTCAACCAAGCTCTCACCAAAAAAGAGGGGGATAAAGTGAGAGCGGGAGAAACCATTGCTCTTGCGGGAGATACCGGAGGACAACCACAACCAGCAGTCTATTTTGAAGTAAGACGCAATAGCCAAGCAGTCAACCCAACATCCTGGTTAACTCGCTAGTAGTTTGCTCCCCAAGTAACATCAAGATGCTATTAATATTGATAAAAGTTTGCCACCTTGCTGATCAGCTCGTCGAGCTGTTCAGCAGGTAAATTGTTAATGCCACCTGCACCTTCACGGCCTCCCCCAGTTGCAAACTCACTGCATAACTTACCAGCACCTTGTTTATTGGAAAGAGGGGCTCGCAGTGAAACGGTATAAGCTTGCCCACTATTCATTTCCGTAAGAACCAGATGGGCTTGATTAGGAGACTCGTTAGCTAGCTGATTACCATATACACCACTAATACGGTATGACGCAGACGTTGGCGGCAAAAGGAAAACCCGCAAGCAATCACTTTCCCAATAAGGAGTGATAGATTGAGCTAGGGCCATATCTTGCTCATAACCTTTTTTTAACTGGTAATAAGGCGACCCAGTATCAGTAATCGCAGCAAATGGACTGTCGTATTGGCATAAAGTGCGAAACAATTCTGCGGGGTGATAGTGCAGTTCATCTACCGCTCGGCCATAACCGTTATAATTAATCAGTGTACCTAATTCACATAACTGACTCTGTTCTTGTTGAGAGTAACCCGCTATTTCTGCTAATTCAGTTGCTTTTGCTATCAGGTTATCGCCAAAGGCAGCCGTAATCGCCCAAGCATGAAACTGCCCTTCTAACAAACGGTCGACAATTAATCCAGTACACATATTAGGGTCGGTATCAATATGCGCGTCAAGTAAGGGATGTTGAGGAATTTCCCCCGGAAGGTGATGATCCGCGTAAAAGACGGGGACATCGTGTTCGAGCACTTTTGCCAGTGCCGCATTATTTTTTGCCATGGAGACATCTAACACGGTGACACTATCACCGGCTTGACAGTTTATCTGCTCAACAAGCTCAATATCGCGCTTAATACCGGTAATTAAAGTGCTGGAAATAGGGTTGGCTAAACGAAGCTGAAGAAGAGCGATGATGCCATCGGCATCACCGTTAAAGATGTCATAATGCATATCAAACCGTTTACTGAGTCAATTCACTCAGTCACGTTACCAGCATTAACCTTTCTTGCCCAAGACAGAAAGGTTATATCTCATTTCTTTTTAAGCATGCATCGCGCGCACACCTTCTTCCAACAGTTGCAGCTGCTCATATCCGGTTGCTGTAGCAGTCGGTTTTACGATAGAGATAATTTGTAACACACCTTGATGAATCACTGACTCTGTAATACGAGTTTTAGGCGACATAGCAGAACGATACGCAAGCCAAGAAGAGGCCACGATATGAAGAGTTGTCGCTGTTTTCTGCATATCTTGCTCAGCAATATCTAACAAATCCATTTCCACAAAAGCTCGGATAATATTGATTAGATTTGCTTGGAGCTTATCTTGTACTGCAATATATTCCGCGTGTAATTGATCATCTCGCTGCAAAATATCTGGTAAGTTTGCGTAGAAAAAACGGTAACGCCACATCAAAGTAAAGATCGAATCGAGATAATGCTTAAGTAAAGTTAAACTCTCGTACTGCCCTTGTAGCGGTGTAAAACGTTCAATCAATTCTGCTGAATACAATTTAAATATTTCACGCACAATTTCTTGTTTATTACGGAAATGGTAGTACAAATTACCCGGACTAATATCGATATGGGCAGCGATATGGTTAGTCGTAATGCTACGCTCCCCATTATCATTAAACAGTTCTAATGCAGCATAAACAATTCGGTCTTTCGTTTTCATCGAAGAGGATTCCCTCACTACGTTCGCAATTTACCAAGTTCGTTCTGTAATGTAGGCACTGCAATACAGTGCCAATGAGTACTTATTTATTTGAGTGATAAGGCTTAGACAGTTCATGAACGGCATCCACAAACACACCCGCATTTTCAGGTGGCACGTCAAGATGAATACCATGACCTAAGTTAAATACATGTCCAGTACCTTCGCCAAACCCCGCTAAAATATTGCCAACTTCTTCACGAATACGATCGTGTTGTGCATACAGCATAGATGGATCCATATTGCCTTGCAGTGCAACTTTGTCACCAATACGCGCTTTCGCATCCGCAATATTAATGGTCCAATCTAAACCAACAGCATCGCAACCTGTTGCAGCAATCTTTTCAAGCCACATGCCGCCATTCTTGGTGAATAAGGTTATAGGTACGCGAAGACCATCATTTTCACGAATTAATCCATCCACAATTTTGTGCATGTATTGCAAAGAGAAGTCGTTGTAATCTCTTGGTGTTAGTACTCCACCCCACGTATCAAATACCATCACCGATTGAGCGCCCGCTTTAATTTGTGCGTTCAAATAATCAATGACACTATCCGCTAATTTATCAAGCAACAGATGCAAGGTATGTGGGTCGCTATACATCATTTTTTTGATCTTAGTGAATGCTTTTGAGCTTCCACCTTCAACCATATAAGTCGCTAATGTCCAAGGGCTACCAGAGAAACCAATCAGAGGAACTTCTCCTTGTAGATCTTTGCGGATTTGACGTACCGCATTCATCACATACTGCAGCTCACCTTCAGGGTCTGGTATGCCGATACGCTCCACATCTGCTCGACAAGTAATTGGCTTATCAAATACAGGGCCTTCGCCTGTTTCAAAACGTAAGCCTAACCCCATTGCATCGGGAATAGTCAAAATATCGGAAAACAAAATGGCCGCATCCAAAGGGAAACGACGCAAAGGCTGCAAAGTCACTTCTGAAGCAAGTTCAGCATTACGACACAAGGACATAAAATCGCCAGCGATAGCGCGAGTTTCACGGTACTCAGGCAAATAACGTCCAGCCTGACGCATCATCCATACAGGAGTGCAATCGACCGGTTGTTTAAGCAAGGCGCGTAAATAACGATCGTTTTTTAATTCTGTCATTCCGTCTTCCAATTATTCTTCTATTAGCTGATTTACTGGGCAGGTATTCTAACACCCTTCTATAAGGAAAACCGCTCGGCTTTGTTATCCAGTTCAAGTAATTAAGCGATAAATCAATAAATATTTTGCTACTATACCCAAATGACCTCAAGATGCAGACTTCAGAGCTTCATCAACGAGCACAGGTCAAGCTCAATGACGGAAGGAATGGTCATTCCCTTTCAACGTCATTGGGCGCAGAAATGGGCTTGTTGATGAGCTCCCAAGGGGCGAGTTGTATTCGCTCCTATGCTGCGTTACCGATTTTCTACGTAGAATAACTATGTATTCAAATCGGTGCCTTGCCTATGAACGAATACATTCTCGCTGAAACCGCATCTTGAGGTTACTTGGGTATATTTATCAAAATGTTACAAATTTGTTCGCTCACTACACAATAATAAAAGTAGCAGGTACTCAAACTACCGACATCTCATAACGACATATTACTTACCCCCTCCTTCTTGGAGGGATTTTTTTATTTGCCCTGTTCTAAAATAGTAGCAACCGTATGTTCAATCAGTTCGCGAGCGATCGTACCTTTAGGTGCTAGCTCTGGTAGGGTATCAGGGCTAAACCACTGTGCATCACTTAATTCGCTGTAATCAGGTTTCACTTCTCCACCAGCGTATTCAGCCAAAAAGCCCATCATCATGTTGGAAGGGAATGCCCACGGCTGACTACCAAAATAGCGAATATTAGTAATTTGTAAGCCCGTTTCTTCTTGAACTTCACGTGCCACACACTCTTCCAACGTTTCTCCAGACTCAACAAAACCAGCAATAACCGTATACATTCCGGTTTTATGGCGTGGATGCTGAGCCAGTAAGATCTGATTTTCTTTTCTCACAGCAACAATGACGCATGGGGAAATACGCGGATAGTGCAATGTACGACAATCTTGGCACTGCATTGCCGTCTGATTATGATTGAAATAGTTGCGCCCCCCACAGTTTGGACAAAAACGTTGCGATTGAGTCATGTGACCATATTGAACCGCTTTACTCAATAAATGAAAACGAGTTGTATCAAGCGCTAATAAGCTACGTAAAGAAACCAATTCAGGGACGGTTTCAAGCTCATCAGCATTAATCCAATATACCGGTGAATCTTGATAACTACCGATCTGAACTGCTTGTGATACAGGAAGTTGGAACTGCTCGGCAGTGCCAAAAGGGATATCACCATCAACACTCCAAACCTCAGTTCCTGAAACAACACACCAATAAGCGTTTTTCTCATCACTATTCTTTAACATTTTTGATCCTCATTTCTTGAAGTCACTTCATTTTACTGGCAATCTGATTTCATGCCAGAGTTTGTAGTTGTTGGTTAAATGTTCTATAAATTCTTGTATACCCAATAGGTTTTTTTCCATTTTTTATTCCTATGAGCCATAGAATAATCATCGTTTGATGATGAGCCATGAGGGCATTGTTATGCTAAATAAACTGAAAAAAACACAAGAACAGTGGGGTGGCTCCAGCGACGTTATTGACCATTGGTTAAACAAAAGACAAGTGCTGATCGTCGCCTATTGCAAACTAGCTAATCTGCAGCCAAGTGCTGCTAAAGCAACGATAGCTGAGCTACCATCACCTATTGAGCTTCAGGTCTTCTGCCAAGACCTCGTTGATTACATTTCGGAAGGACATTTCAAAATATACGATATGGTGATGAACAAATGGCACGCCACCGGTTTTCACGCCACAGATGATATCAATGCCACTTATGGCGATATTATTGAAACGAATGAACCTTTACTAAGCTTCACAGATAAATACGCAACGATTGCTGACGATGAAGATTTAGAAGATCTGGATCATGATCTTTCCGAAGTGGGAGAAGCACTAGAGCAACGCTTTGGTATCGAAGATTCATTAATTCAATTAATTGCCGATAGCTTAGCTGTACCTCCTGGTGCATAGCACACAGATAACGTAGAACATTTCAGATTTTATTATCAAAAACAAAACGGCAAGTAATAAAAAAGGCACCCTAAGGTGCCTTTTTTTATCGCTGTCGATTACTCGTCAGAAGAGAAACCAGCGTTTAGCAATGCAGCAAGGTTATCTGTTGCTTGTTCAACAGAAGGGCCTTCTTTCTGCGCTTCGCGCTTAGCTTGACGTTCTTGGTGGTATGCGAAACCAGTACCAGCTGGGATCAGACGACCAACAATTACGTTCTCTTTCAAGCCGCGTAGTTCATCACGTTTACCAGATACAGCCGCTTCAGTAAGAACGCGAGTTGTTTCTTGGAACGATGCAGCAGAGATGAATGACTCAGTTGCAAGAGAGGCTTTAGTGATACCTAATAGCTCACGTTCAAAACGTGCAGGCTCTTTGCCTTCAGCTTCTAGATCACGGTTAGCAATCTTAACTTGTGCGTATTCAACCTGTTCACCCGGTAGGAATTCAGAATCCCCAGCATGAGTGATAGTACACTTACGTAGCATTTGACGAACGATAGTTTCAATGTGCTTATCGTTAATCTTAACGCCTTGTAGACGGTATACTTCCTGAACTTCGTTAGTGATGTACTGAGTCACAGCGTGAACACCACGTAGACGTAGAATGTCATGTGGAGACTCTGGACCATCAGCAATTACGTCACCACGTTCAACACGTTCACCTTCAAACACGTTCAACTGACGATGCTTAGGAATCATCTCTTCGTAAGCGTCACCGCCATCACGAGTGATTACTAGACGACGTTTACCTTTCGTTTCTTTACCGAATGACACAGTACCTGTGTGTTCAGCAAGAATTGCAGGCTCTTTCGGTTTACGAGCTTCGAACAAGTCAGCAACGCGTGGAAGACCACCGGTGATATCTTTGTTACCGCCAGATTTTTGAGGAATACGAGCTAGCGTATCACCCACGTTAACTTCCGCGCCATCTTCGATGTTTACAATTGCTTTGCCAGGTAGGAAGTATTGAGCTGGCATATCAGTACCAGGAATCGTTACATCATTACCTTTCTCATCAACAAGTTTGATTGCTGGACGCATATCTTTACCTGCTGATGGACGAGCTGCTGCATCAGTTACTTCGCTTGAAGATAGACCTGTTAGGTCATCAGTCTGGCGAGAAACCGTTACACCGTCGATCATGTCAACAAACTGGATGCGACCTGCCACTTCAGTGATGATTGGCAGTGTGTGCGCTTCCCAGTTTGCAACTACGTCACCAACTTCTACGCCGTCATTATCACCTTTACTTAGGTGAGAACCGTAAGGAAGTTTGTGTTTCTCTTTAGTACGACCGAATTCGTCAATGATGGTTAGCTCAGAAGCACGAGACGTGATAACTAGCTTACCTTCTTTGTTTGTTACGAATTTAGCGTTGTGCAGTTTAACAGAACCTTTGTTCTTCGCTTTGATGCTGTTTTCCGCTGCTGCTGTCGATGCCGCACCACCGATATGGAACGTACGCATGGTAAGCTGTGTACCAGGTTCACCGATTGACTGAGCTGCGATAACACCAACTGCTTCACCTTGGTTCACCATATGACCGCGAGCTAGGTCACGACCGTAACATAGTGAACAACAACCGAAGTCAGAATCACAGGTTACCACTGAACGTACGAAGATTTGGTCAACTGAATTTTCATTCAGGATTTGACACCATTTCTCGTCGATCAACGTGTTACGAGGAACAAGAACTTCTTCAGTACCAGGGATCAGAACATCTTCTGCAACCACACGACCAAGAACAAGTTCAGTCAGTGCTACTTTAACGTCACCACCCTCGATGTGAGGAGTCATAACAACGCCTTCGTGCGTGCCACAGTCGTGTTCAGTAACAACCACGTCTTGTGCAACGTCTACTAGACGACGAGTCAAGTAACCCGAGTTCGCTGTCTTCAATGCTGTATCCGCAAGACCCTTACGAGCACCGTGCGTTGAGATAAAGTACTGAAGTACGTTTAGACCTTCTTTAAAGTTCGCGGTGATTGGCGTTTCGATGATTGAACCATCTGGACGAGCCATCAGACCACGCATACCAGCAAGCTGACGAATCTGAGCTGCAGAACCACGCGCACCAGAGTCGGCCATCATGTAGATGCTGTTGAACGACTCTTGTTGTTCTTCTTCACCATCACGGTTGATAACAGTTTCAGATGACAAGTTAGCCATCATCGCTTTAGCAACACGGTCGTTGGTAGAAGCCCAGATATCGATCACTTTGTTGTAGCGTTCGCCCGCTGTTACAAGACCAGATTGGAACTGTTCTTGAATTTCACGAACTTCTTCTTCCGCTGCAGAGATCTCAGTGTATTTCGCTGGTGGAACAACCATGTCGTCGATACCAACAGAAACACCAGAAAGTGCTGCGTAAGCAAAACCTGTGTACATGATTTGGTCAGCGAAGATAACAGTATCTTTCAGACCTAGCTTACGGTAAGCCACGTTCAACAGGTTAGAAATCTGTTTCTTACCAAGTTTTTGGTTGATAACAGAGTATGGCAGACCTTTCGGTACGATTTGCCATAGCATTGCACGACCAACGGTAGTATCTACCATCTTAGTTTCAGTCGTGGTATTGCCATCGTCATCAATTACAGTCTCGGTAATACGTACTTTAACTCGAGCGTGCAACGTAGCGGTCTTGGTGCGGTACGCTTTCTCAGCCTCTTTAGGGCCAGCAAGGTACATACCTTCGCCTTTGTCGTTGATTTTCGAACGAGTCATGTAGTACAGACCCAATACAACGTCCTGAGAAGGTACGATGATCGGATCACCTGACGCTGGCGACAGAATGTTATTCGTCGACATCATCAGTGTACGAGCTTCAAGTTGAGCTTCTAGCGTTAGCGGTACGTGTACCGCCATTTGGTCACCATCGAAGTCCGCGTTGTACGCCGCACAAACCAACGGGTGAAGCTGAATCGCTTTACCTTCGATTAGTACAGGTTCAAATGCCTGGATACCCAAACGGTGCAGTGTTGGTGCACGGTTAAGCATTACAGGGTGTTCACGAATTACTTCGTCTAGGATATCCCAAACAACTGCTTCTTCGCGCTCAACCATTTTCTTCGCAGCTTTGATTGTAGTCGCAAGACCACGAGTCTCTAGCTTGCTGTAGATGAATGGTTTGAACAGCTCAAGTGCCATCTTCTTAGGAAGACCACATTGGTGTAGGTGTAGGTATGGACCAACTGTGATAACAGAACGGCCTGAGTAGTCTACACGTTTACCAAGAAGGTTCTGACGGAAACGACCTTGTTTACCCTTGATCATATCAGCAAGAGATTTCAGAGGACGCTTGTTAGAACCAGTGATCGCACGACCACGACGACCGTTATCAAGAAGCGCATCAACAGACTCTTGCAACATACGTTTTTCGTTACGTACGATGATGTCCGGAGCAGCTAGCTCTAGAAGGCGTTTCAAACGGTTGTTACGGTTGATCACACGACGGTAAAGATCGTTCAGATCAGAAGTCGCAAAGCGACCGCCGTCTAGTGGAACTAGAGGACGAAGATCTGGCGGAAGAACTGGAAGAACAGTTAGGATCATCCATTCTGGTTTATTACCAGAAGTAACGAACGCTTCAACCAATTTCAAACGCTTAGTGATTTTCTTGCGTTTTGTTTCAGAGTTAGTGGTTTGTAACTCTTCACGCATCATCTCAACTTCTGCAGGAAGATCCATAGATTGAAGCAGATCTTTGATCGCTTCTGCACCCATCTTAGCGGTGAATTCATCACCCCACTCTTCTAGGCGATCTAGGTATTCTTCTTCAGTCAGCATCTGACCTTTTTCAAGATCAGTCATGCCTGGCTCAGTCACTACATACATTTCGAAGTAAAGTACACGTTCGATGTCACGTAGCGGCATATCCATTAATAGACCGATACGAGATGGTAGTGATTTTAGGAACCAGATGTGAGCAACAGGAGAAGCAAGTTCGATGTGACCCATACGTTCACGGCGAACTTTAGTTTGTGTAACTTCTACGCCACACTTCTCACAGATAACACCACGGTGTTTCAGACGCTTGTATTTGCCACAAAGACATTCATAGTCTTTAACTGGACCAAAAATACGCGCACAGAACAAACCATCGCGCTCAGGTTTGAACGTACGATAGTTGATGGTCTCAGGTTTTTTAACTTCACCAAAAGACCATGAACGAATCATGTCTGGCGAAGAAAGACCGATTTTGATCGCGTCAAATTCTTCAGTCTTATGCTGTGCTTTTAGAAAGTTTAATAAGTCTTTCACAATCAGCTCCTGTAAGGAGTTAAAAGGAGCTTACCGAAGTAAGCACCTTCCTACCGAAAACCAATCTAGCAGCCCTCGAAGGGGCTGCTATAGGGTTTACTCTTCGTCTTCTAGCTCGATGTTGATACCTAGTGAGCGAATCTCTTTCAACAATACGTTGAACGATTCAGGCATACCAGGTTCCATAGAGTGATTACCGTCCACAATGTTTTTATACATCTTAGTACGGCCGTTCACGTCATCGGACTTAACAGTCAACATTTCTTGTAGCGTGTAAGCGGCACCGTATGCTTCAAGTGCCCAAACTTCCATCTCACCGAAACGCTGGCCACCGAACTGAGCTTTACCACCTAGTGGTTGCTGAGTTACTAGGCTGTAAGAACCAGTTGAACGAGCGTGCATCTTGTCATCAACAAGGTGGTTCAGTTTAAGCATGTACATGTAACCAACAGTTACAGGACGCTCAAATGCATCACCAGTACGACCATCAAACAGAGTCAACTGACCAGATTCTGGAAGGTCTGCAAGTTTAAGCAGCGCTTTGATGTTCTTCTCAGATGCACCATCGAACACTGGCGTTGCAATCGGTAGACCACCACGCAAGTTTTCAATCAAGGTACGAACTTCATCATCAGATAGGCTAGCAATGTCTACTTGCTGGCGTGTATTACCCAGATCATAAACTTTTTGCAGGAACTCACGATGTTTAGCTAGTTCTTGTTGCTCTTTGACCATCGTATTGATCTTGTCACCGATGCCTTTTGCTGCTGCACCTAAGTGAACTTCAAGGATCTGACCGATGTTCATACGAGACGGTACACCCAGTGGGTTAAGAACGATGTCTACAGGACGACCAGTTTCATCGTAAGGCATATCTTCGATTGGGTTAATCTTAGAAATTACACCTTTGTTACCGTGACGACCCGCCATCTTATCACCAGGCTGGATACGACGTTTAACTGCTAGATAAACTTTAACGATCTTCAATACGCCAGGAGCAAGATCATCACCTTGAGTGATCTTACGACGCTTAGCTTCGAATTTTTTATCGAATTCAGCTTTCAGCTCGTCGAACTGCTCTGCCAACTGCTCTAGTTGGTTTTGTAGTTCATCATCTTCAAGAGTCTGTTCTAACCATTTCTTACGATCTAGACCGTCTAGTTTCGCTTCGCTATAACCGCCAGCAATCAACAGAGAACGAACACGAGCAAGCAAACCGCCTTCCAAGATTTGGAATTCTTCGGTTAAGTCTTTCTTCGCTTCTTTCAACTGCATCTGTTCGATTTCAAGCGCACGTTTGTCTTTCTCTACGCCATCGCGAGTGAAGACTTGTACGTCGATAACCGTACCAGTAACTGAACCAGGAACACGTAGAGAAGTATCTTTAACGTCAGATGCTTTTTCACCGAAGATAGCACGTAGCAGTTTTTCTTCAGGAGTTAGCTGAGTTTCACCTTTAGGTGTTACTTTACCAACTAGGATGTCGCCACCCTTAACTTCTGCACCAATGTAAACGATACCTGACTCATCTAGCTTAGATAGAGCAGCTTCACCTACGTTTGGAATGTCAGCAGTGATCTCTTCAGCACCTAGCTTAGTATCACGAGCCACACAAGAAAGTTCTTGGATGTGGATAGTGGTAAAGCGGTCGTCTTGAACAACTTTCTCAGAAACTAAGATCGAGTCTTCGAAGTTGTAACCGTTCCAAGGCATGAACGCGATACGCATGTTTTGGCCAAGCGCAAGTTCACCAAGGTCGGTAGAAGGACCGTCAGCTAGAACGTCACCACGAGACACAGGTTCACCTGGCATCACACATGGACGCTGGTTGATACAAGTGTTCTGGTTAGAACGAGTGTATTTAGTTAAGTTGTAGATATCGATACCCGCTTCGCCAGGAATCAATTCTTCTTCGTTAACTTTTACTACGATGCGTGAAGCGTCAACTGACTGAATCATACCACCACGTTTCGCAACTGCAGTTACACCTGAGTCAACCGCTACGTTACGTTCGATACCAGTACCTACTAGAGGTTTATCTGATTTCAGTGTTGGAACAGCCTGACGTTGCATGTTCGCACCCATCAATGCGCGGTTCGCGTCATCGTGTTCTAGGAATGGGATAAGCGATGCTGCAATCGATACAACTTGGTTAGTTGCAACGTCCATATAGTTAACGTGTTCACGAGGGTGAAGACCAGATTCACCTTTTTGACGAGCAGTGATTAGCTCATCAGCAAAAGTGCTTTCTTCAGTCAGTTTCGCGTTCGCCTGAGCGATAACGAATTGACCTTCTTCAATCGCAGACAAGTAATCTACTTCATCAGTAACAACACCATCAACCACGCGACGGTACGGAGTTTCTAGGAAACCGTATTCGTTACAACGCGCAAACGCTGATAGAGAGTTGATCAAACCGATGTTTGGACCTTCAGGAGTTTCGATAGGACATAGACGACCGTAGTGAGTTACCTGTACGTCACGTACTTCGAAGCCCGCACGTTCACGAGTCAAACCACCAGGACCTAATGCAGAAATACGACGTTTATGCGTCACTTCTGACAATGGGTTGTTTTGGTCCATGAACTGTGAAAGCTGTGAAGAGCCAAAGAATTCTTTAACTGCAGCAGAAATTGGTTTCGCATTGATCAGATCTTGTGGCATCACGTTGTCGAGATCGCCTAGGCTTAGACGTTCTTTAACAGCGCGTTCTACACGTACAAGACCAACACGGAATTGGTTTTCTGCCATCTCACCCACGCTACGGATACGGCGGTTACCTAGGTGGTCGATATCGTCCACTTCGCCTTTACCGTTACGGATAGAGATCAGTTTTTTCATCACTTCGATGATGTCTAGTTCATCGAGTGTGCCTTGTTCACCAGCGTCTTCGCGACCGATCGAGCTGTTGAACTTCATACGGCCTACAGTAGATAGGTCGTAACGTTCTTCAGAGAAGAATAGGCTTTCAAACAGCGCTTCTGCTGCTTCTTTTGTTGGCGGCTCGCCAGGGCGCATCATTCGGTAGATTTCTACCAATGCAGAAATACGGTCAGACGAACTGTCGACACGTAGTGTGTCAGACATGAATGGACCGTGATCTAGATCGTTCGTAAATAGAACTTCTAGTTTCTTGTAACCTGCTTGAGATAGGTTAGCTAGCGCTTCAAGACTGATTTCTTGGTTAGCAGCTACGATAACTTCACCAGTCGCTTCGTCGATATAATCTTTAGACGATACTTTGCCCACGATGTATTCCACAGGAACATCGATGAACTTCACGCCGTCTTTTTCAAGTTGACGAATGTGACGTGCTGTAACACGGCGACCTTTTTCTACGTAGACTTTACCATCAGCTTCGATATCAAACGTAGCAGTTTCGCCACGTAGACGCTCTGGTTCTAACTCCATGTAAAGAGTCTGATCTTTCACTTCGAAGTGAATTTTTTCGAAGAAAATATCAAGAATCTCTTCTGTCGTTTTGCCTAGAGCACGCAGAATGATTGAAGCAGGTAGTTTACGACGACGGTCAATACGTACGTACAAGTTGTCTTTCGGATCGAATTCGAAATCCAACCATGAACCACGGTAAGGAATAATACGTGCGTTATAAAGAACTTTACCTGATGAGTGAGTCTTACCCTTATCGCTGTCGAAGAACACGCCGGGGCTTCGGTGCAGCTGGGATACGATAACCCTCTCGGTACCATTGATTACGAAGGTACCATTTTCAGTCATGAGTGGAATTTCACCCATGTAGACTTCTTGTTCTTTAATATCCTTGACAGTACCTGCTGGCGCGTCTTTATCAAAAATCACCAGACGCAATTTCACGCGAAGTGGTTTTGAATAAGTTACGCCACGGATTTGACATTCTTTAACGTCAAATACTGGCTCACCAAGACGGTAGCTAACGTATTGCAGCTCTGAATTGCCGTTGTAGCTCTGGATTGGAAATACAGAACGAAAAGCGGCTTCAAGACCGTATTGTCCCTCAGGATCCTGTTCGATGAACTTTTCGAACGAATCGAGCTGGATCGATAGCAGGTATGGAATGTCCAACACTTGTGGACGAGTACCAAAGTCCTTACGGATGCGCTTTTTCTCGGTATAAGAGTAAACCATGGGGTTCCTCAGCTCGCTGATAAGTGACCCAAACTGTCCGCCTTGGTTATTTCAATAACGAAGGGTTAGGACAGTGACTAATAGCTGTTTACTGTAGTGACGACTTACTACGAAAGAATAGGTCGTGATTTGCACGGGAATCGACGTCTAAACAGCGGGAAAACTCGCCGACACCCTACAGCGCAAAAAGGCCGGTGGTTATTAAACCACCAGCCATTAGCCATTACGGCTATGAAATTAAGTAATTACTTAACTTCAACAGACGCACCAGCTTCTTCTAGTTCTTTCTTAAGAGCTTCAGCTTCTTCTTTAGAAACTGCTTCTTTAAGAGGTGCTGGAGCACCGTCTACAAGACCTTTAGCTTCTTTAAGACCTAGACCAGTCGCACCACGTACTGCTTTGATAACAGCAACTTTGTTTGCGCCAGCAGCAGTTAGGATTACGTCGAATTCAGTTTGCTCAGCAGCAGCATCGCCTGCAGCAGCGCCGCCAGCAACAACAGCAGCAGCAGCAGAAACACCGAATTTCTCTTCCATTGCTTCGATTAGTTCAACAACTTGCATTACAGACATTTCTGCAACAGCGTCTAGGATTTGCTCGTTAGTAATAGACATAACAATTCTCTTTTAAGTCAACAATAAGTTTATTTTGCAACCAATAAAAAGCAAGCTTTATTATGCAGCAGCTTCTTGTTTCTGGTCGCGAACAGCAGCAATAGTACGTACCAATTTGCCAGCAGAAGCTTCTTTCATGCACATCATTAGGCGTGCGATTGCTTCGTCGTAAGTTGGTAGTGTAGCTAGTACTTCTACATCAGCTAAAGCGCCTTCAAATGCAGCAGCTTTGATCTCAAATTCTTTGTTCTCTTTAGCGAAGTCTTTGAAAAGACGCGCTGCAGCACCTGGGTGCTCGTTAGAGAAACCGATCAAAGTTGGACCTACGAATACGTCTTGTAGACATTCGTAAGACGTGCCTTCTACTGCGCGACGAGCTAGAGTGTTGCGAACAACTTTTAGGTAAACGCCAGCTTCACGAGCTTGTTTACGTAGAGTTGTCATTGCAGCAACTTGAACGCCACGAGAGTCAGCAACAACTGCAGAAAGTGCACCATTGGCTGCTTCGTTGACTTCAGCAACAATTGCTTTTTTGTCTTGAAGATTTAATGCCATGTTGGATTAACTCCTGGTTGTCGTTACACCACTCACTATTATCACAACAGTGAGAGCTATTGAGGTGCATTCCCAGAAGAAAGATATAAATAGAGCTTTCGTCAGTTCGGGCACCATCTACGTAGGAACGATTAAGTTATCTATCGATAACGCCTACGGTCTTGGACGGAGACTGGCTATTAATTCGAAAATTAAAATCAGCCCCAACCACAAATATTAGGCGCAGAATTATACACTAATTTCACGCCTAAGCAAATGCATTAAATTACAGCAGATAGAGTGTTCTGATCTACTGAAACACCAGCACCCATAGTGGTAGAGATGCTTACTTTCTTAACGTAAACACCTTTTGCTGCTGATGGTTTTGCTTTTTTAAGAGCAACTAGAAGAGCTTCTAGGTTCTCTTTGATTTGTGCAGAGTCGAAAGACACTTTACCAATCGTAGTATGAACGATACCGTTCTTGTCGTTACGGTAACGAACCTGACCAGCTTTAGCATTTTTAACTGCTTCAGCAACGTTAGGAGTTACAGTACCAACTTTAGGGTTTGGCATAAGACCACGAGGACCAAGGATAGTACCAAGCTGACCTACAACGCGCATTGCATCTGGAGATGCGATAACTACGTCGAAGTTCATTTCGCCTTTCTTAACTTGCTCAGCTAGATCTTCCATACCCACTAGGTCAGCGCCAGCTTCTTTAGCAGCTTCAGCGTTTGCACCTTGAGTGAATACAGCAACACGTACGTCACGACCAGTACCGTGTGGTAGCACAGTTGCGCCACGAACGTTTTGGTCAGATTTACGTGCATCGATGCCTAGGTTAACAGCAACGTCAACAGACTCAACGAATTTAGCAGTTGCAAGTTCTTTAAGAAGAGCTACAGCTTCGTTGATGTCGTACTCTTTAGTTACATCCACTTTTTCGCGGATAGTACGCATGCGTTTAGTTAGTTTAGCCATTGTATTAACCCTCTACCACTAGGCCCATTGAACGAGCAGTACCCGCAATAGAACGCTTCATAGCTTCAACGTCTGCACCAGTCATATCAGCAGCTTTAGTTTCTGCGATTTCTTGGATTTGAGCTTCAGTTACTGTACCCACTTTGTTAGTGTTAGGGCGACCTGAACCAGACTTGATACCTGCTGCTTTCTTAAGAAGAACTGCTGCTGGTGGAGTCTTAGTTTCGAATGTAAACGAACGGTCACTGTATACAGTGATAACAACTGGGATTGGTAGACCTTTCTCAACAGATTCTGTTTTTGCGTTGAACGCTTTACAGAATTCCATGATGTTCACACCACGTTGACCTAGTGCTGGACCAACTGGTGGACTTGGGTTTGCCATACCAGCTGCAACTTGCAGCTTGATATAAGCTTCAACTTTCTTAGCCATGATATTTCCTAAAATTTGGGTTCAAACGCTAATCCTTTGATCAGCTCCCCGTTTTACAATAGAGACCTGTAAAAAGGCGCGAAATTATAATCAGATTTCGCGCCCTAAACAAGCCTAAAAGATGTTTTTTTAATCAAGTTTTTCCACTTGACCAAATTCAAGCTCTACAGGTGTTGCACGACCAAAGATCGATACAGACACTTTCAAACGGCTCTTCTCGTAATCCACTTCTTCAACTGTACCGTTAAAGTCTGCAAATGGACCATCGTTAACACGAACCACTTCACCCGCTTCAAACATAGTTTTAGGACGAGGTGCTTCACTTGCTTTTTCAAGACGGTTCAAAATCGCATCAGCTTCTTTATCAGTAATTGGTGCTGGACGATCAGAAGTACCACCGATGAAACCCATTACGCGTGGAACGCTACGAACCAAGTGCCATGATTCGTCATTCATAACCATTTGCACAAGGACGTAACCTGGGAAGAATTTGCGTTCGCTCTTACGGCGTTGACCAGCACGCATTTCAACCACTTCTTCAGTAGGAACAAGTACTTCACCGAAGTGCTCTTCCATGCCGTGGATTTTGATATGCTCGCGTAGAGACTGAGCTACACGACCTTCAAATCCTGAGAAGGCTTGAACTACGTACCAGCGTTTTTTTGGTGCTTCACTCATGTATCTTACCCTCTCTCAATTAAATACGAGTCACAAAATCGACTAGTTTTACCATAATGCCGTCAATACCCCATAGCACAAGGGCCATAACGATGCTAACAGCAAGAACAATTAGTGTAGTTTGCATTGTTTCTTGGCGTGTTGGCCAAACAACTTTGCGAATTTCCATACGAGATTCGCGAGCAAAAATCACGGCAGCTTTACCTTTGGTAGTAACAGCAGCAACGCCAAGGGCAGCAGCGATCAATACGATCACGCCAGCAGCACGAATCACAACGGACATATCTTTGTATAGGTAATTACCCACAACAGCGACAGCTAGCAGAGCAAAAGTGACAACCCACTTGAATATCTCTGCAGCACTTGAGCTATTATCAGGAGTTTCAGCAGTTTTTGCTTTCATAAACCAACCTGTCACAAGTCTTACTTTAGACGACAACAACCCCGCTGTTGCAGGGCAAATCCATTTTCAACATTTTGAATGCTGAATCATAACACTTCAGACTAAGAAATGCTCTTAGCCCTACAAATATACTGCTTTCGATTGATTAACAATTCGACAAACCATTCGATAGCAGTTAAAAAGGGCATCAAATGATGCCCTTTTTACTAGTGTTTCGTCAAACGATTATTGCAATTAAGCAACGATCTTAGCTACAACACCAGCACCTACTGTACGGCCGCCTTCACGGATCGCGAAACGTAGACCATCATCCATCGCGATTGGCGCGATTAGAGTTACTGTCATACGGATGTTGTCGCCTGGCATTACCATTTCTACGCCTTCTGGTAGCTGGATGTCACCAGTTACGTCAGTTGTACGGAAGTAGAACTGTGGACGGTAGCCTTTGAAGAATGGTGTGTGACGACCACCTTCATCTTTAGACAGTACGTATACTTCTGATTCAAAAGTAGTGTGTGGAGTGATTGAACCTGGTGCCGCTAGTACTTGACCACGTTCAACTTCGTCACGTTTAGTACCACGTAGTAGTGCACCAACGTTCTCACCCGCACGACCTTCGTCTAGAAGTTTACGGAACATCTCAACACCTGTACAAGTAGTTGAAGTTGTGTCGTGAATACCCACGATTTGTACTTCATCACCTACTTTTAGGATACCGCGCTCGATACGGCCAGTTACTACTGTACCACGACCTTGGATTGAGAATACGTCTTCGATAGGCATTAGGAATGGCTGATCTACTGCACGCTCTGGCTCTGGGATGTATTCGTCTAGAGCTTTCGCTAGTTCAACGATTTTCTCTTCCCATTGTGCTTCACCGTTTAGTGCGCCAAGTGCTGAGCCTTGGATTACTGGTAGGTCGTCGCCTGGGAAATCGTATTCAGTTAGAAGTTCACGAACTTCCATTTCTACTAGTTCTAGTAGCTCTTCATCATCAACCATGTCACATTTGTTCATGAATACGATGATGTAAGGGATACCAACCTGACGGCCTAGTAGGATGTGCTCACGAGTTTGTGGCATTGGACCATCTGTTGCAGCAACAACTAGGATACCACCGTCCATCTGTGCAGCACCTGTGATCATGTTTTTAACATAGTCAGCGTGTCCTGGACAGTCTACGTGTGCGTAGTGACGAGTTGGAGTGTCGTATTCTACGTGAGAAGTCGCGATTGTGATACCACGTTCACGTTCTTCTGGAGCGTTATCGATTGACGCGAAGTCACGAGCTGCACCGCCGTATACTTTAGAAAGTACAGTACAGATAGCTGCAGTTAGAGTTGTTTTACCGTGGTCAACGTGGCCGATAGTACCAACGTTTACGTGCGGTTTCGTACGTTCAAATTTTTCTTTAGACATGAGTTGTCCCTCTAGGTACGGATTTAGGTGGCTCAAAAAGTATGACCACGCAACCAATAATTATCGGTAGAAGTATATATGAAAAGGAAAACTTTGCTTAGAGCTGGTGCTGATAGGCAGAATCGAACTGCCGACCTCATCCTTACCAAGGATGCGCTCTACCGACTGAGCTATATCAGCACACTAAAATGAGTGGAGCGGGCAGCGGGAATCGAACCCGCATCATCAGCTTGGAAGGCTGAGGTAATAGCCATTATACGATGCCCGCAACACGTAACTCTTTGTGCTATTTCCTATTCAATATGGTGGAGGGGGACGGATTCGAACCATCGAAGGCGGAGCCGGCAGATTTACAGTCTGCTCCCTTTGGCCACTCGGGAACCCCTCCAAAAATACATAGCCATTTTCACTACTTGGAGAAAATGGTGCCGACTACCGGAATCGAACTGGTGACCTACTGATTACAAGTCAGTTGCTCTACCTACTGAGCTAAGTCGGCATAAGTGGGGCGCATTCTATTGAATGATTTAGGAGCTTGCAACCCCTATTTTCAAAAAAAATGCTCAAATTAAATCAACTCGCGTTAGATGACTAGTTTTTACCCTATTTTTTATTCAATTATGAAATATGCCGTGATTGTCGTTTGCATTATTTGCTACGTATTGTATGTTCCATTCTCGCATGGGTGAGATTGTCGAGAATACTATGAGTCCGTACTTGTCTTTTGATCGTGAACAGTGGGCAAATCTGCGTAACACTGTTCCAATGACGCTATCAGAAAGTGATCTGAAAGAGCTGCAAGGTATTAATGAAAAATTGACGATGGAAGAGGCTGTAGAGATTTACCTACCGCTCGCTCGTTTATTGAACCTCTATGTTGCAGCAAGACAGAATCGCAATACGGTCCTCGAACAGTTTCTAGGTAACAAAGAGAAGGCCCCCCCATTTATTATCGGAATTGCTGGTAGTGTGGCGGTAGGAAAGAGTACAACAGCCCGTTTGTTACGAGCGTTATTATCTCGCTGGGGTAATCACCCAAAAGTAGAATTGATAACAACCGATGGTTTTCTATATCCGAATAAAGTTCTACAAGACAAAAACATCATGCACAAGAAAGGATTTCCAGAATCCTATGACATTCGCAAACTCGTGCAATTTGTCTCTGATGTAAAAGCTGGCGAGCGTCATGTTGTTGCTCCTGTATATTCTCACGTCACTTACGATATTACAGACGAAGAGAAAGTCGTAGACTGTCCTGACGTGCTCATTATAGAAGGATTGAATGTCCTGCAAAGTGGCATGGATTATCCTCATGCTCCACATACAGTATTCATATCAGATTTTCTTGATTTCTCTATTTATGTGGATGCAGACTCGAGACTAATCGAAAAATGGTATGTAGATCGCTTTATGAAATTCCGCTTCAGCGCGTTTGCTAAACCAGGTTCGTATTTTAGTCACTATACGCAACTCTCAGAAGACGCAGCAGTAGAAAAAGCTCAGACGATTTGGCATACCATCAATGGTAAGAATTTACAGCAGAACATTTTGCCGACTAAGTATCGAGCTCAACTTATCCTACAAAAGGGCGAAAATCATACTGTTGAAGAAATTTTACTTCGAAAGTAATCGCTGATTTAGACGGTATCGATACAGAAAAAGAGACTGCAAAGTCTCTTTTTATTTGGATAAACAATACAATCTTAGCCATTGCTGCGCAGTGAAATCTCTCCCCCAATAAAGCTCTTTACACCGTCATTGGTTTCCAGTAATACACCGCCATGAGCATCAATACCACGTTCGATACCGTTAATTTCGTTATTACCCATGATCAAGCGAACTGGACGGTCTATAAAATTATCTAACCGATTCCACCTAGCAACAAAATCTTGCATTCCATACATCTCGTAATCTTTAAGCGCTTGATCTAGCGTTTTGATGAAGGCAACCACCAATTGGTTACGATCAAACTGATCATTACCGATCACTTCAACTAAACTCGTCCATGGCTGATCTATCGCCCCTTTTTTATCTTGCATCGCGAGATTCATGCCCATACCAATCACTAGATTCGCAGCACCTCCGGCTTGCCCTGACATCTCAACCAAAATGCCAGCTAGCTTCTTATCATCGTGGTACAGATCATTTGGCCATTTGAGCTTCACACCCTCAATACCTAGAGCTTCAATCGCCTCAACAACGGCAACCCCCACCACTAAACTTAGGCCCATAGCAGCAGCCATGCCGGCTTCTAAGCGCCAAAAAATTGAAAAATATAGGTTCGTCCCAAATGGGGACATCCACTGACGCCCTCGCCTACCTCGACCTTGAGATTGATATTCCGCTACGCACACGGTTCCAGAAGTGATAGTGTCTGTTCTCTCAAGCAAATATTGGTTTGTTGAATCGATAATAGGGTGTAACTCAACCGGGTTATTTACTTGGCTTTGTATCCGTTCATGGTTAAGCATGATGAAAGGTTGTGCCAATTGATATCCTTTACCCTGTACCCTAAAAATATCAACGCCCCACTCTTGTATTCCTTGAATATGTTTACTGATTGCGGCTCGAGTGATTCCAAGTTGTTTACCTAATGATTCCCCAGAGTGAAACGCACCATCGGACAAGGTGTTTAACAAATTTAATTTCACACTATGATCTTTCACTCTGACGTCTCCATTAATTGTGCTAAGTGGGTCTCTGATTCAGCAGCCATAAAGCGAACCTCATGCTCTAATTTAATCTGATATTTTTGATAAACCTCGTCATACACTTTGGCTGCTAAATCAATAACATCTTGAGCAGTTGCATCGCCATTTTGGTTAACAATAACCAACGCTTGATTGGGATGTACACAGGCACCGCCTATGGATACACCTTTTAGGCCAGCCTTATCAATTAACCACCCTGCAGCGACCTTCATGTCAGCCCCTGCTGGGTATCCCACTATATCGGGATATTGTGTTAATAGCCGCTGGTAGTGTTCTAGATTAATAATAGGGTTCTTAAAAAAGCTCCCAGCATTGCCTTGCTTTATTGGGTCAGGAAGCTTTTCTTGGCGAATTTTGCACACCGTATCGAATATTGCTTTTGCAGAGCAATTATCCCCCAATGTTTTTAGAGGACCGTATTGCAAATTGGGCTGCCAATTTTTATTTAATTTCAAACCGATAGCGACAACAACCGCTTTATTAAATAGACGATGCTTGAACACAGAATCACGATATCCAAACTTACACTCCGCTAGCGGTAGTCGCTTCACTTCAAGGCTCTCTAAACAAAGATAATCTACGTACTGACAAACATCTTTAAATTCGACGCCATAAGCTCCGATATTTTGCACCGGTGCAGAACCAGCACACCCAGGAATAAGCGCAAGATTTTCTAAACCTGCGATACCATGACTAACGCTCCATTGCACTAATGAAGGCCAGTCCTCTCCAGAACCAATATGCAAATAAAAAGCGTCTGCGTCCTCAGTAGATTTAATCCCCTTAATACGATTAACGACAACTAGTCCTTGGTAAGGCTCAGTAAAAAGCATGTTGCTTCCTTTACCGATAACAAGCTTAGTGAAGTTTGCCCATTCGGGATTGCGATAAATACATTTGAGGTCATCTACCGATTCTGCGATTGCCAATCGTTCACAGGACTGATCGATACCAAACGTGTGATAAGGTTTTAATGATATATCGAGATGAAATTGCATGGCATTCTTGTAATCTATTAAACTCTAAGCATTCTACAACAGATACCGATGCAGAACAGAACAAATGGCAACTCTACAGTTTGAAACTCTTGATCCCATCAAGATTCCGTTAATTAAGCGCTTTTATAAACAGCATTACCCTGGAGCAAAGCCCAAAAGTGACGAATTGACCATTGTTGCCTACAAAGAATCATCAATGGTTGCTCTTGTACGCTTTAGAGAAATTGGCAAATATCGACTCCTAACAGGTATGGTTGTGGCAGAACAGTGCCGCAACCTACGGATAGGCAAGGAATTACTCGCCTATTGTGCTCAGCATATACTCGGCCCACATGACTACTGTTTCGCTTATGGGCATCTAGAGCATTTCTATCAGCAGGGCTATTTCGTAACAATTGACGAAAATGCGCTTCCATCGGACTTAAAAGGTTTATATCAGCGCTACACTCAACATGGTAAGAATCTCATTCCTATGCATTTTATGCAGGATGAGATGTAGAATGAACACCATTCCTAGCAATATAACTGGCGAATTTGGTAGAATACTTAGTCCGCAATTTTGCACATATAAAGGTAAAGCATCCCTATGATTGCTCGTAGACACCCTGTCAAAAAGCTACCAGCGATTGCGCTATCTCCAGAGAATTTTAATGTTCTTCTCTCTGCTAAAGAGTTTCGCACTCAGTTGATCGAATCAATACGTCACGCAACAAAACGTATTTACATCGTTGCTCTGTATTTAGAAAACGATGATGCTGGACGTGAAATACTGACAGAAATATATGAAGCAAAACAGCGTAACCCTGGTTTAGATATTAATATCTGCGTAGACTGGCACCGAGCTCAACGCGGTCTAATCGGAGCAGCATCTTCACAAGGTAATTCTGCTATGTATGCAGAATTTGCAGAAAAGTACGAACATAGCATTCCTGTTTATGGCATACCGGTCCGTGGCCGTGAAGTGTTTGGCGTTCTTCACCTAAAAGGCTTCATCATCGATGATAAAGTGATTTACAGTGGTGCTAGCCTAAATAACGTTTATCTGCATTATAAAGATCGCTACCGCTTTGATAGATATCATGCAATAGAGAGTACTGAACTCGCCAATACCATGGTGAATTACGTACAAAGTGAAATGATCGCACATCCTGCAGTTTATGACCTATCAGCTAGTAATAAGCCAAAAACAAAAGAAATTAAAATTGATATTCGCCAATTTAGATCTTCTTTGGCGCAATCACACTACAAGTTTGCCCCACAATCAGTAAGTGACCAAGAAATAGGTATCACTCCACTAGTCGGAATTGGTAAACGACGTAATTTTCTAAACCAAACCATCATTCAGATGATTGCTCAGGCAAAAGAAGAGATCTTTATTTGTACACCATACTTTAATTTTCCAAAGAGTGTGGCAAAAGAAGTGAAGAAAGCGATTCGTCGTGGAGTTAAAGTCGACATTGTGATCGGCGATAAAACGGCGAACGACTTTTATATTTCACCGGAGCAAGAATTTAAAACCATCGGTGGTTTACCTTACTTATATGAACTGAACTTGCGCCGCTTTGCTCGTATCAACGAAGCCAATATAGCCGGTCGAAAATTGTCTATCCATCTATGGAAACATGAAGAAAACAGTTTTCACTTAAAAGGTGTTTGGGTTGATAAGCGCTATATGCTTTTAACAGGAAATAACCTAAACCCTAGAGCTTGGAAATTAGATCTAGAAAATGGTCTCTTGGTTCGTGATGAAAATCAGCACCTAACAGGTCAGTTCGAAAAAGAGAAAGAAAATATCCTACAGCATACGCACTTAATCGGTAGCTACATGCAGATAGAACAAATGGAGAATTATCCAGCTCCAGTTCAACGTCTCATTCGAAAAATCACAAGGGTAAAAGCGGATAGAGTTTTAAAACAAATCCTGTAACTCTATTACCTAACGAACTAAGCCACTCTTCTAAGAGTGGCTTTTTTTTGTATCATGCAAACATCACACACATCTATTGAAGAGCTTCAGAACAAACATTCAGCACGGTGTGGTATAAAGTGGCGGAACGGCCGGGTTTGCGGGCAACCGGGATTCGTCCCACGGCAATGCCAACCATTGACCAGTCGATAAAAAAACATCAAATGCAAAAAAGCCTCAGTCTTTCGACTGAGGCTTTTTCAAATAAGTGGCGGAACGGCCAGGGTTGCGGGCAACCGGGATTCGTCCCACGGCAATGCCACCATTAACCAGTCGATAAAAAACATCAAACGCAAAAAAGCCTCAGTCTTTCGACTGAGGCTTTTTTAAATAAGTGGCGGAACGGCCGGGGTTGCGGGCAACCGGGATTCGTCCACGGCAATGCCAGCCATTGACCAGTCGATAAAAAACATCAAACGCAAAAAAGCCTCAGTCTTTTGACTGAGGCTTTTTTAAATAAGTGGCGGAACGGCCGGGGTTGCGGGCAACCGGGATTCGTCCCACGGCAATGCCACCATTAACCAGTCGATAAAAAACATCAAATGCAAAAAAGCCTCAGTCTTTCGATTGAGGCTTTTTCAAATAGTGGCGGAACGGCCGGGGTTGCGGGCAACCGGGATTCGTCCCACGGCAATGCCACCATTAACCAGTCGATAAAAACATCAAATGCAAAAAAGCCTCAGTCTTTCGACTGAGGCTTTTTCAAATAAGTGGCGGAACGGACGGGATTCGAACCCGCGACCCCCGGCGTGACAGGCCGGTATTCTAACCAGCTGAACTACCGCTCCGCTATGTTCAGATTAACAAGACTTGCATCTCGCTAATGGAAATTAAAGCCTGGCGATGTCCTACTCTCACATGGGGAAGCCCCACACTACCATCGGCGCTAATTCGTTTCACTTCTGAGTTCGGCATGGAATCAGGTGGGTCCAAATCGCTATGGTCGCCAAGCAAAATTTTGTCTGGAACAAAATTTAACGCACTTTAGTGCGGCCCGAAGGGTCAACTACAAGGATGTAGTTGATAAATTCTATTCCTAAATCTGGAAAACTGTTTTTATAAAGTTCAAACACAATTCAAATGTCTTAATCGAGTCCGTACAAAACCCTTTTGGTGTTGTATGGTTAAGTCTCACGGGCAATTAGTACAGGTTAGCTCAACGCCTCACAACGCTTACACACCCTGCCTATCAACGTTCTAGTCTCGAACAACCCTTTAGGACGCTTATAGCGCCAGGGAGAACTCATCTCAAGGCTCGCTTCCCGCTTAGATGCTTTCAGCGGTTATCGATTCCGAACTTAGCTACCGGGCAATGCGTCTGGCGACACAACCCGAACACCAGAGGTTCGTCCACTCCGGTCCTCTCGTACTAGGAGCAGCCCCTTTCAATTCTCCAACGCCCACGGCAGATAGGGACCGAACTGTCTCACGACGTTCTAAACCCAGCTCGCGTACCACTTTAAATGGCGAACAGCCATACCCTTGGGACCGACTTCAGCCCCAGGATGTGATGAGCCGACATCGAGGTGCCAAACACCGCCGTCGATATGAACTCTTGGGCGGTATCAGCCTGTTATCCCCGGAGTACCTTTTATCCGTTGAGCGATGGCCCTTCCATTCAGAACCACCGGATCACTATGACCTGCTTTCGCACCTGCTCGAACCGTCATTCTCGCAGTTAAGCGGGCTTATGCCATTGCACTAACCTCACGATGTCCAACCGTGATTAGCCCACCTTCGTGCTCCTCCGTTACTCTTTGGGAGGAGACCGCCCCAGTCAAACTACCCACCAGGCACTGTCCTTATCCCGGATAACGGGACCAAGTTAGAACATCAAACATACAAGGGTGGTATTTCAAGGATGGCTCCACAAATACTGGCGTACTTGCTTCATAGCCTCCCACCTATCCTACACATGTAGGCTCAATGTTCAGTGCCAAGCTGTAGTAAAGGTTCACGGGGTCTTTCCGTCTAGCCGCGGGTACACTGCATCTTCACAGCGATTTCAATTTCACTGAGTCTCGGGTGGAGACAGCGTGGCCATCATTACGCCATTCGTGCAGGTCGGAACTTACCCGACAAGGAATTTCGCTACCTTAGGACCGTTATAGTTACGGCCGCCGTTTACCGGGGCTTCGATCAAGAGCTTCGACCTAAGTCTAACCCCATCAATTAACCTTCCGGCACCGGGCAGGCGTCACACCGTATACGTCATCTTACGATTTTGCACAGTGCTGTGTTTTTAATAAACAGTTGCAGCCACCTGGTATCTGCGACTCTCAATAGCTCCATCCGCAAGGGACTTCACCGTCGAGAGCGTACCTTCTCCCGAAGTTACGGTACCATTTTGCCTAGTTCCTTCACCCGAGTTCTCTCAAGCGCCTTGGTATTCTCTACCCGACCACCTGTGTCGGTTTGGGGTACGATTCCTTACAATCTGAAGCTTAGAGGCTTTTCCTGGAAGCATGGCATCAATGACTTCACATCCTTAGATGCTCGACATCGTGTCTCGGCCTTAGGAGTATCCGGATTTGCCTAAATACTCAGCCTACGCACTTGAACCTGGACGACCGTCGCCAGGCCCACCTAGCCTTCTCCGTCCCCCCATCGCAATTGTAAGAAGTACGGGAATATTAACCCGTTTCCCATCGACTACGCTTTTCAGCCTCGCCTTAGGGGTCGACTTACCCTGCCCCGATTAACGTTGGACAGGAACCCTTGGTCTTCCGGCGTGGAGGTTTTTCACCCCCATTATCGTTACTCATGTCAGCATTCGCACTTCTGATACCTCCAGCATGCTTTACAACACACCTTCAACGGCTTACAGAACGCTCCCCTACCCAATACGATAAATCGCATTGCCGCAGCTTCGGTTTATAGCTTAGCCCCGTTACATCTTCCGCGCAGGCCGACTCGACTAGTGAGCTATTACGCTTTCTTTAAATGATGGCTGCTTCTAAGCCAACATCCTAGCTGTCTAAGCCTTCCCACATCGTTTCCCACTTAGCTATAATTTGGGACCTTAGCTGGCGGTCTGGGTTGTTTCCCTCTCCACGACGGACGTTAGCACCCGCCGTGTGTCTCCCGGATAGTACTTACTGGTATTCGGAGTTTGCAAAGGGTTGGTAAGTCGGGATGACCCCCTAGCCTTAACAGTGCTCTACCCCCAGTAGTATTCGTCCGAGGCGCTACCTAAATAGCTTTCGGGGAGAACCAGCTATCTCCGAGTTTGATTGGCCTTTCACCCCTAGCCACAAGTCATCCGCTAATTTTTCAACATTAGTCGGTTCGGTCCTCCAGTTGATGTTACTCAACCTTCAACCTGCCCATGGCTAGATCACTCGGTTTCGGGTCTATATCCAGAGACTGAACGCCCAGTTAAGACTCGGTTTCCCTACGGCTCCCCTAATTGGTTAACCTTGCCACTGAATATAAGTCGCTGACCCATTATACAAAAGGTACGCAGTCACCCCACAAGGAGGCTCCTACTGCTTGTACGTACACGGTTTCAGGTTCTATTTCACTCCCCTCACAGGGGTTCTTTTCGCCTTTCCCTCACGGTACTGGTTCACTATCGGTCAGTCAGGAGTATTTAGCCTTGGAGGATGGTCCCCCCATGTTCAGACAGGATATCACGTGTCCCGCCTTACTCGATTTCACTGAATATACGCTAACGGCTACGGGGCTATCACCCTGTATCGCGGTCCTTTCCAGAACCTTCGCCTGACGCATAGAAAGCTTAAGGGCTAATCCAATTTCGCTCGCCGCTACTTTCGGAATCTCGGTTGATTTCTTTTCCTCGGGGTACTTAGATGTTTCAGTTCTCCCGGTTCGCTTCATTAACCTATGTATTCAGTTAATGATAACTGCTTATGCAGTTGGGTTTCCCCATTCGGAAATCGTAGACTCAAGTGGCTCTTACTGCCTCATCTACGCTTATCGCAAGTTAGTACGTCCTTCATCGCCTCTGACTGCCAAGGCATCCACCGTGTACGCTTAGTCACTTAACCATACAACCCAAAAGAGTTTTGGGTTGACTTGTTTGCTTTCACTTTTTAAAAGTGAAGACAAAGGTTAGTCACCAAGGTTGTCTGCATTTTTATACATGTTGCAGACTCGATATTGCCGGACTCAATTTTGAACATTTACTTAAAAAGTAAATCCAAGAACACTTGAATGTGTTTTTGTTTGTCTTCATAAAGAAGACAATTGAGAACTTTACAAACAATCTTCTATTTCATTGAAATAAAACATTGTTTTGTCAGCTTTCCAAATTGTTAAAGAGCAGAGATTTCTTTCGAAACCATTTTTAAGAACACTTACGCAAATGCGCTTAAAGATGGTGGAGCTATGCGGGATCGAACCGCAGACCTCCTGCGTGCAAGGCAGGCGCTCTCCCAGCTGAGCTATAACCCCATCGTTGTTTTCCTTACGGAAATGTTGGTGGGTCTGAGTGGACTCGAACCACCGACCTCTCGCTTATCAGGCGAACGCTCTAACCACCTGAGCTACAGACCCACTAGGTGCTCTATTAAACCGTATCAATCTGTGTGAACACTCATCGCAATAATCTTCGTATTAAGGAGGTGATCCAGCGCCAGGTTCCCCTAGCGCTACCTTGTTACGACTTCACCCCAGTCATGAACCACAAAGTGGCAAGCGTCCTCCCGAAGGTTAAACTACCTGCTTCTTTTGCAGCCCACTCCCATGGTGTGACGGGCGGTGTGTACAAGGCCCGGGAACGTATTCACCGTGGCATTCTGATCCACGATTACTAGCGATTCCGACTTCATGGAGTCGAGTTGCAGACTCCAATCCGGACTACGACGCACTTTTTGGGATTCGCTCACTTTTGCAAGTTGGCCGCCCTCTGTATGCGCCATTGTAGCACGTGTGTAGCCCTACTCGTAAGGGCCATGATGACTTGACGTCGTCCCCACCTTCCTCCGGTTTATCACCGGCAGTCTCCCTGGAGTTCCCGACATTACTCGCTGGCAAACAAGGATAAGGGTTGCGCTCGTTGCGGGACTTAACCCAACATTTCACAACACGAGCTGACGACAGCCATGCAGCACCTGTCTCAGAGTTCCCGAAGGCACCAAAGCATCTCTGCTAAGTTCTCTGGATGTCAAGAGTAGGTAAGGTTCTTCGCGTTGCATCGAATTAAACCACATGCTCCACCGCTTGTGCGGGCCCCCGTCAATTCATTTGAGTTTTAATCTTGCGACCGTACTCCCCAGGCGGTCTACTTAACGCGTTAGCTCCGAAAGCCACGGCTCAAGGCCACAACCTCCAAGTAGACATCGTTTACGGCGTGGACTACCAGGGTATCTAATCCTGTTTGCTCCCCACGCTTTCGCATCTGAGTGTCAGTATCTGTCCAGGGGGCCGCCTTCGCCACCGGTATTCCTTCAGATCTCTACGCATTTCACCGCTACACCTGAAATTCTACCCCCCTCTACAGTACTCTAGCCTGCCAGTTTCAAATGCTATTCCGAGGTTAAGCCCCGGGCTTTCACATCTGACTTAACAGACCACCTGCATGCGCTTTACGCCCAGTAATTCCGATTAACGCTCGCACCCTCCGTATTACCGCGGCTGCTGGCACGGAGTTAGCCGGTGCTTCTTCTGCAGCTAACGTCAAACGAATGCGCTATTAACACATCCGCCTTCCTCACTGCTGAAAGTACTTTACAACCCGAAGGCCTTCTTCATACACGCGGCATGGCTGCATCAGGCTTGCGCCCATTGTGCAATATTCCCCACTGCTGCCTCCCGTAGGAGTCTGGACCGTGTCTCAGTTCCAGTGTGGCTGATCATCCTCTCAGACCAGCTAGGGATCGTCGCCTTGGTGAGCCCTTACCTCACCAACTAGCTAATCCCACCTGGGCATATCCTGACGCGAGAGGCCCGAAGGTCCCCCTCTTTAAGCCGAAGCTATTATGCGGTATTAGCCATCGTTTCCAATGGTTATCCCCCACATCAGGGCAATTTCCCAGGCATTACTCACCCGTCCGCCGCTCGCCGCCCATAATCGCCCCCGAAGGTTTGTTTATGTCGCTGCCGCTCGACTTGCATGTGTTAGGCCTGCCGCCAGCGTTCAATCTGAGCCATGATCAAACTCTTCAATTAAAAGTTTTTTCGGCTCAATGAATACTGATATTTCAACCGAAGTTGAAATGAATTGACTGTGCTAAGACCGAAGTCTTAATTGGTCACTCAGTTCATTGAAACCATTGTGCTTCCTAAGAAGCTATGATTATCATCAACGAGTGCCCACACAGATTGATAGGTTTAAATTGTTAAAGAGCTTTGCTTTCAGTGTCTTAGCACTTAGGCAGGAGGCGTATCTTACGCTACCCACTTTGAAAGTCAACATAAAATTCTAATCAACTTAAAACTTTATGGTGACTTGCTTGATATTTCATCAAGCAAGCGAGATTAAAGCCTGGCGATGTCCTACTCTCACATGGGGAAGCCCCACACTACCATCGGCGCTAATTCGTTTCACTTCTGAGTTCGGCATGGAATCAGGTGGGTCCAAATCGCTATGGTCGCCAAGCAAAATTTTGTCTGGAACAAAATTTAACGCACTTTAGTGCGGCCCGAAGGGTCAACTACAAGGATGTAGTTGATAAATTCTATTCCTAAATCTGGAAAACTGATTTTATAAAGTTCAAACACAATCAAATGTCTTAATCGAGTCCGTACAAAACCCTTTTGGTGTTGTATGGTTAAGTCTCACGGGCAATTAGTACAGGTTAGCTCAACGCCTCACAACGCTTACACACCCTGCCTATCAACGTTCTAGTCTCGAACAACCCTTTAGGACGCTTATAGCGCCAGGGAGAACTCATCTCAAGGCTCGCTTCCCGCTTAGATGCTTTCAGCGGTTATCGATTCCGAACTTAGCTACCGGGCAATGCGTCTGGCGACACAACCCGAACACCAGAGGTTCGTCCACTCCGGTCCTCTCGTACTAGGAGCAGCCCCTTTCAATTCTCCAACGCCCACGGCAGATAGGGACCGAACTGTCTCACGACGTTCTAAACCCAGCTCGCGTACCACTTTAAATGGCGAACAGCCATACCCTTGGGACCGACTTCAGCCCCAGGATGTGATGAGCCGACATCGAGGTGCCAAACACCGCCGTCGATATGAACTCTTGGGCGGTATCAGCCTGTTATCCCCGGAGTACCTTTTATCCGTTGAGCGATGGCCCTTCCATTCAGAACCACCGGATCACTATGACCTGCTTTCGCACCTGCTCGAACCGTCATTCTCGCAGTTAAGCGGGCTTATGCCATTGCACTAACCTCACGATGTCCAACCGTGATTAGCCCACCTTCGTGCTCCTCCGTTACTCTTTGGGAGGAGACCGCCCCAGTCAAACTACCCACCAGGCACTGTCCTTATCCCGGATAACGGGACCAAGTTAGAACATCAAACATACAAGGGTGGTATTTCAAGGATGGCTCCACAAATACTGGCGTACTTGCTTCATAGCCTCCCACCTATCCTACACATGTAGGCTCAATGTTCAGTGCCAAGCTGTAGTAAAGGTTCACGGGGTCTTTCCGTCTAGCCGCGGGTACACTGCATCTTCACAGCGATTTCAATTTCACTGAGTCTCGGGTGGAGACAGCGTGGCCATCATTACGCCATTCGTGCAGGTCGGAACTTACCCGACAAGGAATTTCGCTACCTTAGGACCGTTATAGTTACGGCCGCCGTTTACCGGGGCTTCGATCAAGAGCTTCGACCTAAGTCTAACCCCATCAATTAACCTTCCGGCACCGGGCAGGCGTCACACCGTATACGTCATCTTACGATTTTGCACAGTGCTGTGTTTTTAATAAACAGTTGCAGCCACCTGGTATCTGCGACTCTCAATAGCTCCATCCGCAAGGGACTTCACCGTCGAGAGCGTACCTTCTCCCGAAGTTACGGTACCATTTTGCCTAGTTCCTTCACCCGAGTTCTCTCAAGCGCCTTGGTATTCTCTACCCGACCACCTGTGTCGGTTTGGGGTACGATTCCTTACAATCTGAAGCTTAGAGGCTTTTCCTGGAAGCATGGCATCAATGACTTCACATCCTTAGATGCTCGACATCGTGTCTCGGCCTTAGGAGTATCCGGATTTGCCTAAATACTCAGCCTACGCACTTGAACCTGGACGACCGTCGCCAGGCCCACCTAGCCTTCTCCGTCCCCCCATCGCAATTGTAAGAAGTACGGGAATATTAACCCGTTTCCCATCGACTACGCTTTTCAGCCTCGCCTTAGGGGTCGACTTACCCTGCCCCGATTAACGTTGGACAGGAACCCTTGGTCTTCCGGCGTGGAGGTTTTTCACCCCCATTATCGTTACTCATGTCAGCATTCGCACTTCTGATACCTCCAGCATGCTTTACAACACACCTTCAACGGCTTACAGAACGCTCCCCTACCCAATACGATAAATCGCATTGCCGCAGCTTCGGTTTATAGCTTAGCCCCGTTACATCTTCCGCGCAGGCCGACTCGACTAGTGAGCTATTACGCTTTCTTTAAATGATGGCTGCTTCTAAGCCAACATCCTAGCTGTCTAAGCCTTCCCACATCGTTTCCCACTTAGCTATAATTTGGGACCTTAGCTGGCGGTCTGGGTTGTTTCCCTCTCCACGACGGACGTTAGCACCCGCCGTGTGTCTCCCGGATAGTACTTACTGGTATTCGGAGTTTGCAAAGGGTTGGTAAGTCGGGATGACCCCCTAGCCTTAACAGTGCTCTACCCCCAGTAGTATTCGTCCGAGGCGCTACCTAAATAGCTTTCGGGGAGAACCAGCTATCTCCGAGTTTGATTGGCCTTTCACCCCTAGCCACAAGTCATCCGCTAATTTTTCAACATTAGTCGGTTCGGTCCTCCAGTTGATGTTACTCAACCTTCAACCTGCCCATGGCTAGATCACTCGGTTTCGGGTCTATATCCAGAGACTGAACGCCCAGTTAAGACTCGGTTTCCCTACGGCTCCCCTAATTGGTTAACCTTGCCACTGAATATAAGTCGCTGACCCATTATACAAAAGGTACGCAGTCACCCCACAAGGAGGCTCCTACTGCTTGTACGTACACGGTTTCAGGTTCTATTTCACTCCCCTCACAGGGGTTCTTTTCGCCTTTCCCTCACGGTACTGGTTCACTATCGGTCAGTCAGGAGTATTTAGCCTTGGAGGATGGTCCCCCCATGTTCAGACAGGATATCACGTGTCCCGCCTTACTCGATTTCACTGAATATACGCTAACGGCTACGGGGCTATCACCCTGTATCGCGGTCCTTTCCAGAACCTTCGCCTGACGCATAGAAAGCTTAAGGGCTAATCCAATTTCGCTCGCCGCTACTTTCGGAATCTCGGTTGATTTCTTTTCCTCGGGGTACTTAGATGTTTCAGTTCTCCCGGTTCGCTTCATTAACCTATGTATTCAGTTAATGATAACTGCTTATGCAGTTGGGTTTCCCCATTCGGAAATCGTAGACTCAAGTGGCTCTTACTGCCTCATCTACGCTTATCGCAAGTTAGTACGTCCTTCATCGCCTCTGACTGCCAAGGCATCCACCGTGTACGCTTAGTCACTTAACCATACAACCCAAAAGAGTTTTGGGTTGACTTGTTTGCTTTCACTTTTTAAAAGTGAAGACAAAGGTTAGTCACCAAGGTTGTCTGCATTTTTATACATGTTGCAGACTCGATATTGCCGGACTCAATTTTGAACATTTACTTAAAAAGTAAATCCAAGAACACTTGAATGTGTTTTTGTTTGTCTTCATAAAGAAGACAATTGAGAACTTTACAAACAATCTTCTATTTCATTGAAATAAAACATTGTTTTGTCAGCTTTCCAAATTGTTAAAGAGCAAAGATTCACTTTCATTACAAAAGTAAAACCATTTCTAAATATTCTCGCAAGAACACTTAAAGATGGTATCCCGTAGGGGAGTCGAACCCCTGTTACCGCCGTGAAAGGGCGGTGTCCTAGGCCTCTAGACGAACGGGACACAATATCTCTGCGCCGTTATCGGCTGAGGGCAGAGGAATCTACACGGTGCTCTCTATAACTAAACCGTATCAATCTGTGTGAACACTCATCGCAATAATCTTCGTATTAAGGAGGTGATCCAGCGCCAGGTTCCCCTAGCGCTACCTTGTTACGACTTCACCCCAGTCATGAACCACAAAGTGGCAAGCGTCCTCCCGAAGGTTAAACTACCTGCTTCTTTTGCAGCCCACTCCCATGGTGTGACGGGCGGTGTGTACAAGGCCCGGGAACGTATTCACCGTGGCATTCTGATCCACGATTACTAGCGATTCCGACTTCATGGAGTCGAGTTGCAGACTCCAATCCGGACTACGACGCACTTTTTGGGATTCGCTCACTTTTGCAAGTTGGCCGCCCTCTGTATGCGCCATTGTAGCACGTGTGTAGCCCTACTCGTAAGGGCCATGATGACTTGACGTCGTCCCCACCTTCCTCCGGTTTATCACCGGCAGTCTCCCTGGAGTTCCCACCATTACGTGCTGGCAAACAAGGATAAGGGTTGCGCTCGTTGCGGGACTTAACCCAACATTTCACAACACGAGCTGACGACAGCCATGCAGCACCTGTCTCAGAGTTCCCGAAGGCACCAAAGCATCTCTGCTAAGTTCTCTGGATGTCAAGAGTAGGTAAGGTTCTTCGCGTTGCATCGAATTAAACCACATGCTCCACCGCTTGTGCGGGCCCCCGTCAATTCATTTGAGTTTTAATCTTGCGACCGTACTCCCCAGGCGGTCTACTTAACGCGTTAGCTCCGAAAGCCACGGCTCAAGGCCACAACCTCCAAGTAGACATCGTTTACGGCGTGGACTACCAGGGTATCTAATCCTGTTTGCTCCCCACGCTTTCGCATCTGAGTGTCAGTATCTGTCCAGGGGGCCGCCTTCGCCACCGGTATTCCTTCAGATCTCTACGCATTTCACCGCTACACCTGAAATTCTACCCCCCTCTACAGTACTCTAGCCTGCCAGTTTCAAATGCTATTCCGAGGTTAAGCCCCGGGCTTTCACATCTGACTTAACAGACCACCTGCATGCGCTTTACGCCCAGTAATTCCGATTAACGCTCGCACCCTCCGTATTACCGCGGCTGCTGGCACGGAGTTAGCCGGTGCTTCTTCTGCAGCTAACGTCAAACGAATGCGCTATTAACACATCCGCCTTCCTCACTGCTGAAAGTACTTTACAACCCGAAGGCCTTCTTCATACACGCGGCATGGCTGCATCAGGCTTGCGCCCATTGTGCAATATTCCCCACTGCTGCCTCCCGTAGGAGTCTGGACCGTGTCTCAGTTCCAGTGTGGCTGATCATCCTCTCAGACCAGCTAGGGATCGTCGCCTTGGTGAGCCCTTACCTCACCAACTAGCTAATCCCACCTGGGCATATCCTGACGCGAGAGGCCCGAAGGTCCCCCTCTTTAAGCCGAAGCTATTATGCGGTATTAGCCATCGTTTCCAATGGTTATCCCCCACATCAGGGCAATTTCCCAGGCATTACTCACCCGTCCGCCGCTCGCCGCCCATAATCGCCCCCGAAGGTTTGTTTATGTCGCTGCCGCTCGACTTGCATGTGTTAGGCCTGCCGCCAGCGTTCAATCTGAGCCATGATCAAACTCTTCAATTAAAAGTTTTTTCGGCTCAATGAATACTGAATAAATTGACTGTGCCGATACTAAAGTATCGATTGGTCACTCAGTTCATTGAAACCATTGTGCTTCCTAAGAAGCTATGATTATCATCAACGAGTGCCCACACAGATTGATAGGTTTAAATTGTTAAAGAGCTTTGCTTTTAAAGAACTTTTCTCTCAAAGCGGAGGTGCATTCTAGCGATTTTGTTGTCAGTGTCAAACACTTTTCTCAACTTTCTCATTCGAGCGTCTTATCCTCTTACTGATACTGCCGAAGCCTTGTGGCGTCTGCCGTGTCAGTGAGGGCGCATTATAGGGAGTAATTAAAAAGCCGCAAGCGATTTTTGCAAAAAAAATGAAAAAATGGCACGTTCGCTGCTTGAATGAGCAATTAGACGAAAAAAAGGGCATTTTTGCCCTTTTTAGATGATATGACTACCGCCTAATCCTAGATAAAAGCAAAAGCGTCAGCAAACATACGATCAGCGTTAGCCTGTTTATTTAGAACAAATTGTTCACGAGCCGCTCCAGCCATTTCAAAACGCCCCGCTAAATAGATATCAAATTCTTCTAGCGTATCGAAATCTTGACTGACAGCCTGCAGAACATTACCGACTTTCCCTTGCCAGTTGTCATCTTGATGTTCAACTACTGGAATAAAGTGAATATTGTCATGTCCATCAGCGATCGCCACAAGCTCATCAAAAGCATAAAGCTGGGATTTATCTTTTGCTCCCCAGTACAGATATGTTGGTTGCTGCCATTGATTAGCAACCACATCATCGAGAATCGAACGTACGTAACTAAAGCCAGTACCACCAGCAATTAGTAATAGTGGGCGTTCGCTTTCTTGCAATGATGCTTTACCGTGTGGGACATCGATCTCAACACTTTCTTGAGTAGTCAATGCAAGACGCATTTTTTCCACAACTTCGCCAGCATAAGCATTATGTTCAGATGCTCCGATATGAAGCTCAAACTCATTCTCTCTAGTTGGAGAATTGGCAATAGAAAATGGTCTTTTATCTTTTAAGCCCATAACAACCATTAGGTATTGACCTGCTTTGAAGGTAACAGGGCTTTCTGGCTGCAAAAGAATTTTATAAGTATTACTTGCCAAAGCATCTATCGACTTTACTTTACAATTTATAATCATGGGATCCTCTAAACTTACTCATCAAAAGTAAGCACTAAATCACTTTCAGGGGAAGCTTGGCACGCAAACACCCAACCTAACTGCTGCTCTTTTTCTGTCAGCATGGGCTCAAGTTGATAGCTCACTTCACCTTCTACTTTTCGACATAGGCATGCAGCACATGCACCGACCTGACAACGATGTGGAAAAGAGATCTGCTGGTTGAGCGCAGCCTCTAACACCGTTTGCCCAGGTTCAACCTCAAACTGAATGTTACTAGGAAGCAATATAACAGTATGGGTCATAGGATATCTAACTCATCCCATAATTCATCAATCTTAGCTACCAGTTTAGGATCTTTCTTAATTGGTGTTCCCCACTCGCGCTCTACTTCACCAATAAATTTATTGGTAGCATCCAACGCTAACAACGAACTTCTTCCGCCGGTTGCTTTCAAACGAATAGAGTCTCGCTCAGGATCCATTCGCGTCGTGACTGCCCAGATCACATCATTCCAATCTTGGATATTCACATCCAAATCGAAAAGGGCAATAAACTTAACGTCGTGGCAGTCAGATAATGCATTGATTACCGCCTGCAGTATATCCTCAGATTGTCCCGCCTTATCTTTTTCCATATTAATTAAGATAAACCGTCCTTGTGCTGACTCAGGTAAATGAATATCTCGGATTCGTGGATATTGCAATTTCACAGCTTCTATTAAAGAAATCTCGGCACCCGTTTTCGATGACACCTTATTCATTTGGGTCATCTCTAACTCTGGCTCCCACTTAATAGTGGCATCCATCCCCAACTTTGAACCAAGGCCAACCACAGGCGAAGCAAAATCTAGGGAATCGATGGGAGTATTTTCAATAAAAAGTGAGTCAGCAACCGGCGCCATGTTATCCGTCATTGCTTTAATAACGTCATCCCAGTTCCGGGGATCAACACTCTCATCACAGACAATCACATACTTGGTATACATAAATTGACGTAAGAAAGACCACACCCCCATCATTACCCGCTTAGCATGTCCCGGATACTGCTTCTTCATCGTGACAACAGCCAATCGGTACGAACATCCTTCTGGGGGTAAGTAGAAATCCGTAATCTCTGGAAATTGCTTTTGCAAGATAGGCACAAAAACTTCATTTAGCGCCACACCCAAAACAGCTGGCTCATCCGGTGGACGCCCCGTATAAGTGCTGTGGTAAATTGGCTTCTTGCGCATAGAGACATGAGTCACTGTGAATACACGATGCATCTCTACTTCATTGTAATAACCAGTATGATCGCCATAAGGTCCCTCTTGAGCATACTCGTTTGGGTCGATGTACCCCTCTAATACCAGCTCTGCACTGGCAGGGATATCGAGATCATTACTTAAGGATTTAGTTACTTCGGAACGACTGCCACGTAAAAGCCCAGCAAAGGCATATTCAGATAATGTATCGGGAATAGGAGTGACAGCCGCAAGAATAGTGGCTGGGTCTGCACCAAATGCGACAGAGACAGGAAAAGGCTTACCCGGATTCGCTTCCTGCCAATCTTGGAAGTCTAGCGCACCACCGCGATGAGCAAGCCAACGCATGATGATCTTATTCTTGCCTATTTTTTGCTGGCGATAAATACCTATATTTTGCCGTTTTTTCGTTGGTCCTTTGGTAACCGTTAGTCCCCAAGTCAACAAAGGTGCTACATCATCAGCCCAGCAGCTCATCACTGGAATTTTATCGAGGTCGACATCGTCGCCTTGCCAGATCACTTCCTGACATGCAGCTCGACGAATGCGCTTAGCTGGCATATTCAAAACCTGTTTGAATACCGGTAACTTTTCCAGTGCCTCTTTCAATCCACGTGGCGGCTCTGGTTCTTTGAGATAAGCAAGCCATTTACCCACCTCTCGCAAACCTTGAACATCTTCTCGTCCCATGCCCAAAGCAACACGCTCTGGCGTACCAAATAAATTGGTCAGAACTGGCATATCGTAGCCAATAGGATTTTCGAATAGCAGCGCGGGACCACCAGCACGAAGCGTGCGGTCACTAATTTCTGTCATCTCATAGTCGGGATCTATAGGATGTTCAATACGTTTGAGTAGCCCATTTTGTTCCAAATAAGCTATGAATTCAGGTAAATCCTTAAAAATCATGAGTGTTTCGACGCTATTTAGGATAAAGCCAGTATAACAAAAAGTCCGATAACTCGTTTCTTCTTTTTTACAAAACCATCCTCTTCCAAAGAGGGCTTTTATGCTATCTAACGATTCAACGCCTGCATAATAGCTGTGGCTTTCACATGCTTATTCGAATCTAATAATTCTTGTAGCCAATTTTGTCGTCCATGCTCAACCAAGGTTCTCGCGACGCTCACTACATCGTTGTCATCAGACAACCGGTCCACTAAGAACTGTTTTACTTCATCACTCATGGGATCCACCTGGGCCAAAGCCCGTATTGCCAGATCCTTCAGACGAGGATTTTGTGCTGCCAGCATCAATTGTGAAATAGCGAATGGATCTTTACGGCTAGATAAACGCTCTAGTTCAGCTTCAATAGCACTGTCAGATCGCATTAACCATAACAATTTATATATGTCTTGATTGTGACTAATTTGCGCCAAACGAACCATAACCGCTGAAGAAGGCAACCAACTTGTCACCTTCACAGACGTAAGTTGATCAACCAAGCCTTGGATAGCAGCAACCGACAGTTTATCCAAATCTTCAATCAACAATTTTTCATGGGAAATACGATTGGGGCCAGACAACCACTGTTTCAAATTGAGATCTTTCATCTCCGCCTTCAAAACAAAATCAACTGCACGCTGATCTCGTTTCCAATGCTTTAACAAGCGTAGACCAATGGATGAGTAGTTGAAGGCAGGAACAGAGAACTCATACCCATCACCTTTCTCTGTTATCTGATAGACAGGTAAAATGCGATTCTGCAGTTGAACAAAATCAACCAATAAAGAAGAAAGCGACAAGTTCTGCTGCTCTATTTTTTGGAATAGCAAAAAACGGGCGGCTTCTTGCTGGGGTAAAGCCAACCTTTGAAGCGCAAAACTCAGTGCATCAATATTGTCTTGAATCGCGTAGTCATATAACTGTTCAACTTTATGCTGTAGGGTAACATCCTGCAGTAATTTCTGTTGTTCAGTCGTCGACATATCTACGGCAGAGACCGAACCTGTGTAGAGCGCTAGCGATAAAAGAAACGAGTACAACAATCCTTGTTGCATAATTAATCCTTATTTTCATTCTTATTAATTGTGGGCAAGCACTAACAAGAATGCAAACAAAAACACCACCCTAAAAGGTGGTGTTTTTCTGCCAATCAGACTTATTGACGACGCATCGCGTCGAAGAATTCGTCGTTGGTTTTGGTCATCGCCAATTTATCAATGAGGAATTCCATTGCATCAGTTTCACCCATAGGATGAACAATCTTACGCAAAATCCACATTTTCTGTAGCTCGTCAGTCTTAGTTAGCAACTCTTCGCGACGAGTACCAGAACGGTTGAAGTCAATCGCAGGGAAAACACGTTTCTCAGCAATCTTACGGTTCAAGTGCAGTTCCATGTTACCTGTACCTTTGAACTCTTCGTAAATCACTTCATCCATTTTAGAACCGGTATCAACTAGTGCTGTAGCGATGATAGTTAAGCTACCACCCTCTTCAACATTACGAGCAGCACCGAAGAAACGTTTTGGACGATGTAACGCATTGGCATCCACACCACCGGTCAGGACTTTACCTGATGAAGGCACGACAGTGTTGTATGCACGAGCAAGACGAGTGATAGAGTCAAGCAAGATAACCACGTCTTTTTTGTGTTCAACAAGACGTTTTGCTTTCTCGATAACCATTTCAGCCACTTGTACGTGACGAGAAGCCGGTTCATCAAACGTAGAAGCAACCACTTCGCCTTTAACAAGACGCTGCATCTCTGTTACTTCTTCTGGACGTTCATCGATAAGAAGAACCATCAATTCACATTCTGGGTGGTTGTAAGCAATACTTTGAGCGATGTTTTGTAGCAACATCGTTTTACCTGCTTTTGGTGGAGCAACGATAAGACCACGTTGACCTTTACCAATTGGAGCAGCTAAATCGAGAACACGTGCCGTAATATCCTCTGTTGAACCGTTACCACGTTCCATAACCATACGTTCGTTGGCATGTAGCGGAGTTAAGTTTTCAAATAGGATTTTATTACGGGCATTATCAGGCTTATCGTCGTTAACCGTGTTCACTTTTAGAAGTGCAAAGTAACGCTCACCTTCTTTTGGTGGACGGATTTTCCCGGCGATTGAATCGCCTGTACGCAAGTTAAAGCGGCGAATTTGGCTTGGAGACACGTAAATATCGTCTGGACCTGCCAGATATGAGCTGTCTGCGCTGCGTAGGAAACCAAAACCGTCTTGCAGAATTTCCAGCACCCCGTCGCCAAAGATATCTTCACCACTTTTTGCGTGCGCTTTAAGGATGGAGAAGATGATATCTTGTTTTCTCAGGCGTGCTAGATTCTCAAGGCCTAGGCTTTCACCAAGTTTCACAAGATCAGACACTGGTCTGTTCTTCAATTCAGTTAGATTCATTGTGGTGGATACTTGTTTAGTCAAAATAGGATCTGTTTTCTAGTTAAGTAAGAAGGATTTGGTCTCAGGATTGACCAAGAAGTGAACACTTGTTTAATTAACGTGCGATAAACTAGCACTAAAACTTAGCCTAGTCTAGAAATTGTTTTTTTCAAAAAACAAACCGCACATATTTCTATGTACGGTTTATGTAAATGCGAATTATAGGTTTGCGTCTAAGAATTCTTTAAGTTGAGTCTTCGACAATGCACCTACTTTTGTTGCAGCAACACTACCATCTTTAAACAAAAGAAGCGTTGGAATACCACGAATACCATATTTAGGTGGTGTACCTGCGTTTTGGTCGATGTTTAGTTTACCGATAGTGAGCTTGCCTTCATATTCTTCTGCGATTTCATCAAGAATAGGAGCAATCATTTTACAAGGACCACACCATTCTGCCCAAAAATCAACAAGAACAGGGCCTGCAGCATTGATTACATCAGCTTCAAAACTATCATCTGTTAGCTGCAAAAATTTATCACTCATCTTCCACTCCACTGTGTTTTTCTGAACTGGTTGCATACTAACCAGTAAATAGATGCTCTATTGGAATGTATTTACTTCCATATTGCAAGCCTAGGCTGATATTCTATAGCTATGAAAAAGACGCATATCACAGAGCAAAAATTCGCCGACTTCGGTTTACACCCGCAAGTCATTGATGGACTGAATAAAAAAGGGTTCGAATATTGCACCCCAATTCAGGCTATGGCGTTGCCGGTACTGCTCGCCGGCCAAGACATTGCAGGCCAAGCCCAAACAGGGACTGGTAAAACGCTTGCGTTTCTTACTGCTACTTTTAACCATTTACTCGTGACACCTGCACATGAAGGTCGTCAACCAACACAACCTCGTGCCATTATTATGGCTCCGACTCGTGAATTGGCGATCCAAATTTTTCATGATGCAGAATGTCTTATTGAGAGCACAGGACTCAAAGCAGCGCTTGCTTATGGCGGCGAAAGCTACGACAAACAGTTATCTAAACTGCAAGAAGGCGTCGATATTCTGATCGGCACCACAGGTCGTATCATCGATTTTTACAAACAACGTGTGTTTAATCTAAACAACATTCAAGCGGTTGTATTAGATGAAGCAGACCGTATGTTTGACCTAGGTTTCATTAAAGACATTCGTTTCCTTTTCCGTCGTATGCCGGAACCGAAAGATCGTCTCAACATGCTATTTTCAGCCACTCTGTCATACCGAGTGCAAGAACTGGCCTTTGAACACATGAACACCCCTGAACATGTGGTGGTGGAACCATCGCAAAAAACTGGTGCTCGTATTAAGGAAGAGTTGTTCTATCCATCAAACGAACACAAAATGTCGCTATTACAAACTCTTATTGAAGAAGAGTGGCCTGATCGTGCGATTATTTTTGCTAACACCAAACACCAATGTGAGAAAATTTGGGGCCATCTTGCCGCAGACAAACACCGTGTAGGTTTGCTAACCGGTGATGTACCTCAGAAAAAACGTGAGCGCATTCTTGAAGAATTCACTCGCGGCGAATTGGACATTTTGGTAGCAACTGACGTGGCAGCTCGTGGTTTACATATTCCACAGGTAACTCACGTCTTCAACTACGACTTACCCGACGATAGTGAGGACTACGTTCACCGTATTGGTCGTACCGGTCGCGCAGGCGAAAGCGGTAATTCCATCAGTTTTGCTTGTGAGCAATACGCAATCAATCTACCAGGTATTGAAGAGTATATTGAACACGCAATTCCTGTATCAGAGTACGATGCCACAGCGCTATTAACTGATTTACCAAAACCGATCGTGATGCGTAAAAACCAGCAACAACGTCGCACCAACACGGGTGGTTCTCGTCATTCTGGTAAACGTAAACCACAACGTCGTTCACATCATAATCAGAACAAGGATTCGTAATTCACCTATGAGTCACGATGTATCTTCTCCACTATACGCAGCCATCGATTTAGGCTCCAACAGCTTCCATATGTTGGTGGTCCGTCACATTGATGGCAGTGTGCAAACGATGGCAAAAATTAAGCGTAAAGTACGCTTAGCCGCTGGGCTTGATGAAAATAACGTATTAAGTCTAGAAGCGATGCAGCGCGGCTGGGACTGTTTGAGCCTATTTGCCGAGCGACTTCAAGATATTCCCAAAGAGAATATCCGCATCGTTGGAACCGCAACATTGCGTACAGCAAACAACGTTAATGAGTTTCTTGTTAAAGCTAATCAGATCCTCGGACACCCTATTGAAGTAATCCCCGGAGAAGAAGAAGCCGCCACCATTTACAAAGGTGTCGCGCATACTTCGGGAGGAATGGGGCGTCGTTTAGTCGTTGATATTGGTGGAGCAAGTACAGAGTTCATCATAGGTGAAGGATTTGAGGCCAAAGCACTCACCAGCTTAAAAATGGGGTGTGTCACTTGGTTAGAACGGCACTTTAAAGATCGTCAGCTCAACACGACGAACTTCAATAATGCGATTGCAGCCGCAAAACAGACCCTTGAGCCGATTTTAAAACAGTATTGTGAACTGGGTTGGAATGTTTGTGTTGGAGCCAGTGGCACCGTTCAGGCATTACAAGAAATCATGCTGGCTCAGGGGATGGACGAAATCATTACATTACCAAAACTGCAACGGTTGCAAAAACAAGCCATGATGTCGGCTCACCTTGAAGAGTTGGAAATCGAAGGATTAACTCTCGAACGTGCATTGGTATTCCCAAGTGGGTTATCCATTCTCATCGCGATTTTCGAATCATTCCATATCGAAGAGATGACATTAGCTGGTGGCGCTTTACGTGAAGGTCTCGTGTATGAGATGGTCGAAGGGTTACGTCAAGACGACATTCGCGCGCGAACACTTCGCAGCATTCAACGTCGCTACCAAATCGATCAATCTTATGCCCAACAGGTGGCAGATCTTGCAAGTAAGCTACTGCAACAATGTGGCAGTAGCGAATGGGTCGAAGAGAGCCAAGCAGAGATGCTGCTATGCAGTGCAGCGCAACTGCATGAAATAGGTTTGAGTATTGATTTTAAAAAAGGTGGCGAACACAGTGCGTATCTATTACAAAATCTAGATTTGCCTGGTTATACTCGCGCGCAAAAATACTACCTTGGCGAACTGGCAAGACGGTATCGGGAACAGCTAACCTCACTACCAGAGCAGCATGCACTATCTGGCACAAGTGCCAAACGTATTCTGCGTTTATTACGTTTAGCTGTGCTGCTTAGCCACCGTCGTCATACAGAACTCGAGCCAGAATTCAAACTCGAAGCAAATGGTGATGTCCTCACATTGACTCTTGATGCCCAATGGTTAAACAACAACCCATTAACTCGTACCGAACTCGAGCTAGAAGCGAACCGTCAAACAGATATCGGCTGGCCTCTGACCGTTATCGCGAAGTAACATCATTGAGAAATCTAATCTATGTTAACGCCCTCTTTGAGGGCGTTACTATTACTGCTGTAACATAGCACGTAACTTAAGCGGCTTAACTGGCTTAGGTAAAAAGCGAAAGCCATTAGATTTCACTGCATCAACAATTTCTGCCGTTCGGTCAGCACTGATGATCACACCAATAAACTCACTTCTCATTCGTAAACGAAATTGCTGCAATACTTCCAGTCCCGTTCTACCCTGTTCAAGACGATAATCCGACAAAATAACTTCCGGCAGCCATCCATCATCAATCACCTGTAAACTTGACACCAAATCGGTCGACGTTTTGACATCGCATCCCCAACGCTCAAGTAACTCTCTCATACCGAGTAAGATGCTCTCCTCATTATCAACACACAACACCTTTAATTGAGTTGCATCGTGCGCAGCCTCGCTAGGTGGAGAATATATCATCGCTGTAACCGGTCGTTGCGCTCGAGGAATAGAAACAGAAAATACACTGCCTTTCCCCGGCCAAGAGCGCATTGAAATTTCATGCCCCAATACTTGAGCAATGCCTTTAGAGATAGCCAATCCTAGCCCTAAACCTTGATCGGACCGAACTTGAGAGCCACGTGTAAACTCCTCAAAAATTTCCTGCTGCTTCTCTTCTTCGATACCAACACCATTGTCCCAAACTTCAACGCGCACACTATCATGCTCATGACGAACGCCAAGTACCACCTTGCCTTTGGAGCAGTAACGAAAGGCATTGGTGAGGAAGTTTTGAATTACCCGGCGCAACAATTTGACATCCGACACAATGTAAAGAGAAGAAGGTACCATATGAAATTCAATTTGCTGCAGCTTCGCTAACGCACGAAACTCTGCCGCTAGATTATCAAGGATATCGCCAACCGCAAAAGATTGCGGATAGACCTCCAACTTACCCGATTCCAAGCGTGATATATCGAGTAAATCGCCAATGAGATCTTCAGCAGCCCCCAAAGCACTTTCGATATGATGTGCCAAACGTTTTGTTTCTGCGTCTAAAGTAAGCTCACCCAGTGATGAAGAAAAAAGCCGAGCCGCATTGAGAGGTTGCATTAAATCGTGGCTCACCGCCGCTAAAAAACGCGATTTAGATTGCGATTCATGCTCTGAACGCTGAGTCGCAGTAACCAATTGACGGTTAAGTGTTTCCAATTGATGAGTTCGTTGCAAAACACGCTCTTCTAGATGTTCATTCGCTTCTTTCAAACTCTGTTCAACGCTACGAAACGCGGTAATGTCGTTAAAACTCATCACAAAACCACCGCCAGGCATCGGATTACCTTGCACTTCAATAACACGTCCATCTGGCCTTTCTCGCGCCGAAGTATGAGCGGTACCTTTTTCTAAATGACGTAAGCGTTTTTCAACATGCTCTTCAACATCACCAGGGCCACATAATCCTTGCTGAGCGTTGTGACGAATAATGTTTTCGATAGGTCGACCAACTTGAACTAATCCGGGTGGAAAGTTAAACAGTTCCAAATAGCGTTGATTCCACGCCACCAGCCGCAAATGTTTATCAACAACAGCCAAACCTTGACTAATATGCTCAATTGCACCTTGCAGCAACCCACGGCTAAAATCATACAATTCCGAAGCTTCATCAACAATCGTGGCGACATCTTCCAAATACATATTGCGACCTTGCAACGCAGAGGTCAGAACCAATTTGGCAGATGAGGCACCAAATACGCCAGCTAACACTCTCTCAGTATGACGAATCAATGAAGCAGGAGCCTGCTGACCAGGCAACAAAGTATCACCCTGAGCGTTCCAATATTGATTAAATGCCGTTCTTACTCGCGCTCTTCCCACAAAACGTGATGCCAGCATTTCAAGCTCATTTACCGTCACACGGCTTTGGTAAATGCTCATATTGTCATTATCTGGTAGAGGCGTACCGACAAAAGCTGCCGATTGCAATCGTTCACTTAAACTAGAACGAGTAAGCAGAGAAACCGTTGCATAACAAAGCGTATTCAAAATGATACTGAGCAACATTCCCCAATCTGCTACAGCAACACCTATATTTTGTAACCATAGAGGCGGTGTAATGACCCAAATAAGCACATTATTGTCAGCATCACCGGCTAACAACCCCGAAGCGCTCATCAGCGTAAGCAACCACACCGTAAAACCGATCGCTAAGCCAGAATAAACCCCTTTTCGGTTTCCCTCACGCCAATACATTCCACCCAACAGTGCTGGAGCAAACTGAGTGACAGCCGCAAAGGAAAGAAAGCCAATCGCAGACAAAGAAGGAATAACATCGAGTACTTGGTAAAAAAGCCATGCACCTATGAGCAGGAGAAAAATCAGCGTACGACGGACATTTGCCAACACATTGGCGATATGGCGGTGATTACGCTGACTCAAGCGCATGCGTCTTAACATTAATGGCATCACTAAATCATTCGACACCATTATAGCTAGTGCGATGGTAGATACGATAACCATGCCAGAAGCAGCAGAGGTACCCCCTAAAAAGGCAAGCAGTGCTATGGTGTCTGCGCCTACAAATTTAGGGATACTAATCATGTAGGTATCTGGAGAAATCCAACCTAGCATTCCCTGCCCAACCCAAGCAATAGGCAGAACAAATAGTGCCATTAACATTAAATAACATGGGAACATCCAACGTGCGGTATGTAAATCTTGCCCTTGTTCATTCTCCACCACTGTCGTGTGAAATTGCCGAGGTAAACAAATCACAGCAACCATTGTCATCAACAAATGAATGATCAACGTTGGCCAATTAGGCGACTGATAATGTTGTGCTGCAATCTCACTCATAGAAAAGTTCGGTGTTTTCCATGAAAGGTAACAAATAAAAATCCCCACACAGAGAAAACACACCAGTTTTACCACTGATTCAAAAGCTACAGCCATCATCATGCCACGGTGATGTTCCGTGTTATCTACCTGTCGTGTACCAAATAGCATGGTAAATAACGCCAAGGCCAAAACCACAAACCATGAAACGTTTGTACTGTCATAGTCCAATAGCGAAAATAGGTTGGGAGCCACCACATTTAACCCAGTAGTAATGGCACGAAGCTGCAGCGCAATATAGGGAAGGATGCCCACCACAGCAATCAAGGTTATCACTACGGATAGCCCCTGTGATTTTCCGTATCGGGCACCGATAAAATCCGCAATGGAAGTAATGTGTTCACGCTTTGCGATCAAAATCAGTCTGGCTATCACACGCCAACCAAACACAAATACCAATATAGGTGCAACATAAATGGGAAGAAAAGACCACGGATTCACACTGGCTTGCCCAACAGTGCCATAAAATGTCCACGATGTGCAGTAAACAGAAATAGACAGGCTATACACCCATGGGCGCCAATTCGCCAACCAACGAGTTTGACGGTCGCCATACCACGCAATCAAAAATAGCGTACCGAGATACAGCAATGATACTGGAATCACCAACCAATCTTGCATATCACATCCTGTCTCGTTCCATTCTCACATTTAGGTTAATCAGATGAACAAACAAATCCCGAGAAAACCGATAGTTAAAAAGAAAGCCTCTTCTAAGAGTAGAAGAGGCTTTCATTAAACCGAGGATATTTTTATCTCTCAATCTATGAGAGTGATTTCTGTGCGACAGCAGACTCTTTCGATGAGTTAGATCCTCTAATTTGCGAGCGCGGTATATCTAAACGAATAAATAAAGCGCCAATCCCCATCGCCGCCATCACCCAAAACACATTCGCGCCCCAATGGGAGAATCCCCACCCACTAAATGACGTCATAATCGCAATGCTCGCCCCTTGTGCGATGGCATTATATAGCGCTTGTAAGGCGACCATCCGACTCTGATTGGCAAATTGGATGTAGCGAATGGCCGCTAAATGAGCCAGAGCATAAGTCAAACTATGCAAAAGTTGCACAACAACCAAAGGAATCAATGCGGTCGTAGTTGCGGTAATCCCCCAACGAACAAAGACCGCAATCGCGGATACGTAAAAAAGTGTACGAACACTAAATCCCGAGAAAAGTCGTTTACTTAAAGCAAACAACAACACTTCAGCAACGACCCCCAAACTCCACAAATAACCAATAATATTTTCTGAATAACCAGACTCTTTCCAATACAACGATCCCACACTGTAGTAAGCCGCATGGCTGCCTTGAATAAGCGCAACCAACAATAGAAATTTCACGACCGACCATTCACGAAGCAACGCAAACAGTTTGGGGCGTGCCTTTTTCGTTTCTTCACTAAGAGACACAGGTAATGGGTTAGGTATTCTCAAACTCATCAGCCAAGTTGCCACGAAACCGCCCAATCCGACATAGAGAATCCAATGACTTCCATAGCGAGAAGCAAGGTATCCCACCAAGGTCGACCCCACGATAAAGGAGATCGACCCCCATACCCGAGTCGAACCGTAATCGAGCATGTTTTGCTTAGCATAATAATTGGCCATCGCATCTGGCAGCGGCATCATCGGCCCCATACATATATTGAACAACACCGTCATTAACGCCATTAACCAAAAACTGCCACCCGCAGTAAAATGGAGCGAAACCGCAATCATCCCGCCAAAAGCAAGCCACCTTAAGACAGGAAGAAAAAATTCGACTTTATGTACTCGAGGGGTAATCACCAAGTTAGACAAACATCGAGTTGCAAACCCTATTCCGACTAATGTCCCAATATCTTCGGTTGGAATGCCCTGCGAAGAGAACCACAGTGCCCAAAATGGCAAATAAACTCCGTACGCAAAAAAGAAGCCGAATAAATATTGGGATATCCATCCATAGGGAGAAGTTTTCAAAATAGCGGTCCTTGTCTCAAAGAGGTGACGGGCATTTATTATGCCGCTAACAAGGTGTTATCTAAAGTGATGATTCCTCAACTTATTGTGTCCATTTAGGAATCCTCTCCGGACAAGCAGTCAAACAAACTCAAGCTCAGATGATTAGACCAAAGTCGTCTGGAGCAGATAGATAAACCCGCCACACTTACTGATACCCAGTTCTGTTCGGACGATATCACCATGCCAGAAAAATTTGATATGCAGTCCCCACCTTTTGCTTGCTTAACCACGGGTGAGCAAAAAACACTACGTAACGCCTTAGATATCGCTTATTTTCGTCGTCACCAAGTCGTGGTTGAAGCCCAGCAACCCAGTCACTCACTGTATATTGTGATTAAAGGATTGGTTGAGGAAAAATCAGCGGAAAGCGGAGAAATTTACGCTCATTACACTCAAGAGGATTTGTTTGATGTTCGAGCCCTATTTGAGCCACTATCAAAACACCGCTATGTCGCGTTGGAAGACACCCTCACCTATTTGCTGCCTAAGGCAATATTTTTACAGTTTTACCAACAAAATGAAGAGTTCGCGTCCTACTTTAATACCAGCCTTGTCACCAGACGCGCCTTATTAGAAAAAGCACATCAACAAAAAAATATCGCCGAATTTATTCTAACCAAAGTAGACAGCTCCATTATCCAACCCGCACTCCAACTGCGACCTAACACAACCATAGAAGAAGCGACACTTGCCATGACAGAACGCGCTGTCGATTGTGCTTTAGTACTACTGTCACCAGAGACAAAAGAATCCGCACACAATACGAGCGCGAGCTACGCCATTATCACTCAAACCAATTTGCTGCATGCCTTGGTCATACAACACCAAGACCTCACTAGCCCAATTGGGTCTATCGCAACAACGCCAGTTCTTGCCGTCGAGCAAGGTGATTACCTTTTTGATGCAATGGTGCAAATGACCCGAAGAAAAGTGAAGCGCTTAATGGTGACACACAACGGCAGTGCCGTTGGGATGTTGGACATGACTCAAATTCTGAGTATCTTCTCAACTCACTCTCATATCATTACCTTAGCCATCGCGCGAGCAGATAACCTAGAAGCCCTTGCAGAAGCAGCGAACAAACAACGTGTGTTAGTGGAAAGCTTATACAATCGAGGGGTAAGAACTCGTTTTATCATGGAGCTTATCTCCGCAGTCAATGAACAGATTATGGAGAAAGCCTTCTCTTTGCTCGTACCACCTGAACGCCAAAAACAGTGCTGTTTAATGGTACTCGGCTCAGAAGGCCGACATGAACAGATCCTCAAGACCGATCAAGATAACGCGCTGATCATCGCCAATCATGCCGATTGGCCCGACTATGAACAAACCATGCAACAAATAACCCAAACCCTATTAGACCTAGGCTACCCACTTTGCCCCGGTGGCGTAATGGTAAAAAACAGTCAATGGGTAAAATCTCAGCAGGATTGGGATAACACTCTTCAGCAGTGGTGCCAAAGTCGCAATGCAGAAGAACTGATGCGATTGGCAATTGTTGCTGATGCCCACTGTGTTGCAGGCGATGCCGCTCTTATGGCTTCTTTAAAACACACCTTAAATCGGCTTACACTTCATCAAGAAGCCCTACTGGCCGACTTTGCACGTCCAGCACTCGCATTCTCATCGCCGTTAACGTTATTTGGGCAAGTGAAACAAGACAAAAGCGGTTTAGATATCAAACAAGGCGGTATTTTCCCGGTAGTGCATGGCATTCGAACCCTCAGCTTGGAATATGGAATATCGGTTACCAATACGTTTGAACGCATTAGCGCACTGCAACAAAAATGTGTTCTAGATAAACAAACAGCCGAAAACCTTTCAGAAGCATTAAAGCTGTTTTTCAAACTGCGTTTAGCTCAACAACTGAAACACCATCAAAACATCAACCAATTAAATGTAAGAGAGCTCGACCGTGCTGAACGAGACCTGCTACGTCATAGTCTGCATGTGGTGAAAAAATTCAAGCAGTGGCTCGCTTATCACTATCAAATTCGTGACTAGAAGGTATACCCAATGAACTGGCTACTTAGACATTTATGGTCTTATAAATTAGAAGGTTCTGCCTATCAATACCTATTTGATGCCCCATCGAAACAAGAGTTTGTCTCGCTCGACTGCGAGACCACCAGCCTTGATCCTGAGCGAGCAGATCTTGTGAGCATCGCAGCGGTTAAAATCAATGACAACAGAGTATTACTTAGCCAGCCTTTTGATATCCGTTTAGCCGCACCTCACTCACTTGATTCAGCTTCCGTAAAAATACATCAACTCCGTCATCAAGACCTCCACGACGGACTCAACGAAAAAGAGGCACTCCAGCAGCTTCTCGCCTTTATTGGTAACCGTCCATTAGTTGGCTATCACATTCGCTACGATAAAAAAATTCTTGATATTGCTTGTCGTAAACAACTGGGGTTTCCTCTTCCCAATCCTCTAATTGAAGTAAGCCAACTTTACCAAGAGCAACTCGAGAAACAGCTCCCCAATGCGTATATCGATCTCAGCCTTGATGCCATTTGTCGCCACCTAGATCTACCGCTTCAGGACAAGCACGACGCTTTACAAGACGCTATCGCTGCCGCACTGATTTTTGTGCGCTTAACTCATGGTGATTTACCATCGTTAAAATCCCCACAGCATCATAGATAACGATGTGAACTCACTCTCTCTTTCGACATTTCAATAAGATAGCCTTCGACTAAAGACAGCAAGCTCACCTTACCTTAGCCTAAAGCTGAATTGATGCTTTAAGTTGATATTTTCCATGCTCATTCTTTTCCTTGCTTACTCCTAAAGTCTAATTGTGTATTCGAGGCCCGTGACTAAAGGTTATAGGCAGAACAAATTTTCTGTTACACCTACGCCCACAAGGAAATTTGACGATTTCACAAGGAGAAAGATAATGAGTGAATCGCACGTTTATCCGGTCAAAAGCACAATAAAAGCGCACACCCATGCCGATAATGAAACCTACTTAAACATGTATCAGCAATCTGTGAATAACCCAGATGCCTTCTGGGCTGAACATGGAAAAATTGTTGATTGGATAAAACCTTATACTCGAGTCAAACACACCTCATTCGATACCGGCCATGTAGATATACGCTGGTTTGATGATGGACAACTGAACGTCTCTGCTAACTGCCTAGACCGCCATCTCGCAGATCATGGTGATGATGTCGCGATCATTTGGGAAGGCGACGATCCAACACAAGATGACAAGATCACTTTCTCTCAGCTTCATCAGAGTGTTTGTCGTTTTGCTAATGCACTCAAAGATCAAGGGGTAAAAAAAGGCGATGTGGTTTGCCTATACATGCCAATGGTCCCCGAAGCGGCAGTCGCCATGCTCGCCTGTACCCGAATAGGAGCAGTGCATACTGTCGTATTCGGAGGCTTCTCTCCCGAAGCGCTGGCGGGCCGTATCGTCGACTCCAACGCAAAAATCGTGGTCACCGCCGATGAAGGCATTCGTGCTGGCCGCCCTGTCCCACTCAAGAAAAATGTCGATGAAGCCCTGGCCAACCCCAGTGTCAACGGCGTAAAAAGTGTGATTGTATTTCAACGCACAGGAGGAGAAGTTGCTTGGGATAGTAGTCGCGATGTTTGGTGGCATGACGCAATAGCTAAAGTCAGCGACCAATGCCCACCAGAACCAATGAACGCAGAAGATCCACTCTTCATCTTGTATACCTCTGGTTCAACGGGTAAACCTAAAGGCGTATTGCACACCACCGGGGGCTATCTGGTTTATGCCACCATGACTTTTAAGTATGTCTTTGATTATCAGCCTGATGATGTGTTCTGGTGTACCGCCGATGTGGGGTGGATTACCGGACATACCTATTTAATTTACGGCCCGCTATCTAACGGGGCAAAAACGATTTTGTTTGAAGGTGTACCAAATTATCCATCAACCAGTCGTATGAGCGAAGTAGTCGATAAACATCAAGTCACCTTACTCTACACCGCACCGACCGCCATTCGAGCCTTGATGGCTAAAGGGGACGAGGCGGTGAAAGGCACTTCTCGTTCAAGCCTACGCATCATGGGCTCAGTCGGAGAGCCTATCAACCCAGAAGCATGGACGTGGTACTACAAAACCATTGGTAATGAGAACTCCCCTATCGTTGATACATGGTGGCAAACTGAAACCGGGGGAATTTTGATCACTCCTCTACCGGGTGCCACAGAGTTAAAACCCGGCTCAGCAACTCGTCCTTTTTTTGGTGTACAGCCAGCACTAGTTGATAACGAAGGAAACCTACTAGAAGGTGCTACAGAGGGTAACTTAGTTATTACTGACTCATGGCCAGGACAAATGCGCACAGTATATGGCGATCATGAACGTTTTGAACAAACCTACTTTTCGACCTTTAAAGGCATGTACTTTACTGGCGATGGCGCAAGACGAGATGAAGACGGTTACTTTTGGATTACAGGGCGAGTAGATGACGTACTCAACGTTTCCGGTCACCGTATGGGAACGGCCGAAATCGAATCAGCTCTTGTTGCCTTTGATAAAATTGCAGAAGCGGCGGTAGTCGGAGTTCCCCACGACATTAAAGGCCAAGCCATTTATGCCTACATCACTCTCAATGACGGAGTTTACCCCGATGCTCAACTACACAAAGAAGTGAAAGACTGGGTAAGAAAAGAGATTGGTCCAATCGCGACCCCAGATGTTTTACATTGGACAGACGCATTACCCAAAACTCGCTCAGGAAAAATCATGCGTCGCATACTGCGTAAAATTGCCACGGGTGACACAGGTAATCTCGGTGATACCTCCACACTTGCCGACCCAAGCGTTGTCGATCGCTTAATCACTGAGAAAGCTAAATACACTCAGTAAACTTAATTTATTAATTCATCAATAAAGTTATATCGATCGCATAAAAACTCCGAATACCCAGTAATCGGAGTTTTTTATTGGCTTTACTCTTCTCGATTATGAACAATAGTATTAAAGTGCAATGAGAAAACACTCAACTCCGCAGTACCCTCACAATCAGTACGGTGTTCATTTCCCCATTTAACAAATAAAACTAGCTGATTAGACCAGTAAATTGCTGCCATTTGTTGTGAATTAGCTATAATCTTGGTCAATTTTAAAAATCAGCGGAATTTTGACAAATATTTGGCGTCAAATGCACTATGATGAGGGTACGTTTTCGATTTCATCTACTATAAAGGAAGATAACCGCACAATGACTGCAAAATCACGCATTCTTGTTCTCAATGGACCAAACCTAAATTTATTAGGTTTACGTGAACCAGCACACTATGGCTCACAAACGTTAGAACAAATCGTAACGACGTTACGTGAACAAGCAATAAACGCAGGCATTGAGCTGGAGCACCTTCAGTCTAACCGTGAATATGAATTGGTAGAAGCGATTCACCAAGCGTACGGGAAAGTAGATTTTATCGTCATTAACCCAGCAGCATTTACCCATACAAGTGTAGCGCTACGTGATGCCTTACTTGGTGTAGCTATCCCGTTTATTGAAGTGCACTTGTCAAACATTCATGCGCGAGAGCCATTCCGCCATCACTCTTACTTGTCAGATAAAGCACAAGGTGTGATTTGTGGCTTAGGCGCACAAGGTTATCAATTCGCTTTGTCGGCAGCGCTAAATTACCTGCAGACGAAGAAATAAATCACTCTGCAGTCCCTTGTGGGGCTGTCTTATTCACAGATAAAAGAGAAAGAAACAATGGATATTCGTAAAATCAAGAAGCTTATCGAACTAGTTGAAGAGTCTGGCATTGCTGAGCTAGAAATCTCTGAAGGCGAAGAATCGGTACGTATCAGCCGTAATAGCCCTGCACAAGTTGCTGCACCTATTCAATATGCTGCGGCACCTGCTCCAGTAGCAGCTCCAGCTCCAGCGGCTCCAGTAGCGGCATCTGCTCCAGCAGCGGCTCCAGCTTCTCAAGAACCAGCGGGTCACAAAGTACTTTCTCCAATGGTTGGCACGTTCTACGGCTCTCCTAGCCCAGACGCTAAAGCATTCGTTGAAGTTGGTCAAAGTGTAAACGTTGGCGATACTCTATGTATCGTTGAAGCGATGAAAATGATGAACCAAATCGAAGCAGACAAAGCTGGTGTAGTAAAAGCTATCCTAGTTGAAGACGGTCAACCTGTAGAATTTGATCAACCACTTGTTATCATCGAATAAGTGGAGCTGAAATCATGTTAGACAAAATTGTCATCGCGAACCGAGGCGAAATTGCGCTTCGTATCCTTCGCGCCTGTAAAGAACTCGGCATCAAAACCGTTGCTGTTCACTCAACAGCTGACCGTGATTTGAAACACGTTCTACTGGCCGACGAAACTATCTGTATCGGTCCTGCTCGCAGTATCGACAGCTACCTGAACATCCCTCGCCTCATTTCTGCTGCAGAAGTAACAGGCGCAGTGGCGATTCACCCTGGCTACGGTTTCCTATCTGAAAACGCAGACTTTGCAGAGCAAGTGGAACAATCTGGCTTTATCTTTATCGGCCCTAAAGCGGAAACCATCCGCATGATGGGTGATAAAGTGTCAGCAATCACTGCAATGAAAAAAGCAGGCGTGCCTTGTGTACCAGGTTCAGACGGTCCACTAGATAACGATGAAGCGAAAAACAAAGCTCACGCTAAGCGTATCGGCTATCCTGTCATCATCAAAGCATCAGGTGGCGGCGGCGGTCGTGGTATGCGTGTAGTTCGCTCTGAAGCTGAACTCATCAACTCGATTGCAATGACTCGTGCAGAAGCGAAAGCAGCATTCAACAACGACATCGTTTACATGGAGAAATACCTTGAAAACCCTCGTCACGTTGAAGTTCAAGTTTTGGCTGATGGCCAAGGCGGCGCAATTCACCTAGGTGAACGTGACTGTTCTATGCAACGTCGTCACCAAAAAGTGGTTGAAGAAGCTCCAGCACCGGGTATCACTGAAGAAATGCGTAAGTACATCGGTGAACGTTGTACTCGTGCATGTCTAGAAATCGGCTACCGCGGTGCAGGTACTTTTGAGTTCCTATACGAAAACGGCGAATTCTACTTCATCGAAATGAACACCCGTGTTCAAGTTGAGCACCCAGTAACTGAAATGGTCACTGGCGTCGATATCATCAAAGAGCAGTTGCGTATCGCAGCGGGTCAACCTTTGTCATTTACTCAAGATGATATTAAGATTCGTGGCCATGCAATGGAATGCCGTATTAACGCGGAAGATCCTGAGCGCTTCCTGCCATGCCCTGGCAAAATCGACATGTTCCATGCTCCTGGTGGCATGGGCGTTCGTTGGGAATCGCACATCTACTCTGGTTATACCGTTCCTGCATACTACGATTCAATGATCGGCAAACTGATCACTTACGGTGAAAACCGCGATGTCGCTATCGCTCGTATGCGTAACGCACTTAACGAGATGATTGTTGAAGGGATTAAAACTAACGTTCCTCTACAACAATCGATCATGCTGGATGAAAACTTCCAGAATGGCGGTACCAACATCCACTATTTGGAGAAAAAACTGGGTCTGCAATAATCAGCCAGTCGCTTCTTTAAATACGAAAGGTCACCTACGGGTGGCCTTTTCATTTATATAACGTTTCATTTATGAAAATAAACAAGGGAGATTGCATGTCTAAGCTCACTGACATCTATCGTCAGGCGCATAAAGAAGCCTTCTTGGCTTTCGCTCTTGCTGTCCTGTATTTCCTCTGGTGGTATGCCACCGCCTACGGTTTGTCTCCTACAACAGACAATCACACCATGCCCACACTGTATTGGGGCTTTCCTTTATGGTTCCTGCTTTCGTGCATTATCGGCCCACTGCTTTTCACCATCTTATGTATCGTTATGGTGAAAGTATTTTACAAAGACGTACCATTGGATATCGCTGCGGATGAGGACAATCATGAATAGCGAACTGCTCATTCCTCTCGTAATATACCTTATAGCGGTCTTTGCTTTGGCGGCGTTTACTCGACGTTTCAAAAGCAAAAATCACTTTTTAAATGAATATTTTGTTGGCGGACGCAGCATGGGTGGTTTTGTGCTTGCCATGACCCTTTCCGCCACTTACGCCAGTGCCAGTAGTTTTATTGGCGGCCCGGGCGCGGCTTACAAAATGGGGCTGGGATGGGTTTTACTTACCATGATCCAATTGCCTGTCGCGTGGCTTACCCTAGGAGTTCTCGGCAAAAAATTCGCTATTGAAGCTCGTCGTCACAACGCTGTTACCGTAAACGACATCCTTTACGCTCGCTTTAAAAGCCGTCCCGTGGTGATTCTGGCATCACTGTCTCTACTGCTCGCCTTCTTTGGCACCATGGTAGTTCAGTTTGTGGGAGGAGCTCGTTTACTCCAAACAGTCACAGGCCTACCTTACCAACAAGGGCTGTTTATCTTCGCCTTTACCGTGGGTTTATACACCACAATTGGCGGCTTTAGAGCCGTAGTCTTAACCGATGCAGTACAAGGTATCATGATGTTAATTGGTACTGTCGCACTGCTGTGGGGCGTAATTCATGTTGGCGGCAGTGTCGGAGAATTGGTCACCAAACTGCATGATATTGACCCATCACTCGTAACGCCTTATGGCCCTAATCACTTTATCAGCCAACCGTTCATTTTAAGTTTCTGGGTTTTGGTCTGTTTTGGTGTGATTGGCCTTCCCCACGCGGCGGTACGCTGCATGTCTTATCGCGATAGCCGCTCTGTGCATAAGGGCATGATCATTGGCACCATAGTGGTCGCACTATTGATGTTAGGTACTTCACTAGCAGGCGCTCTTGGCCGAGCCATCGTGCCAGAAGTTGGTAGTCCAGACCAAATTATGCCAACACTAATGATGACCGTACTCCCTCCTGTCGTAGCAGGGATTTTCTTAGCAGGGCCAATGGCGGCTATTATGTCAACCATCGACTCACAACTGATTCAAGCATCGGCAACACTACTTAAAGATTTGTACATCAACTACATCAATCCACAAGTGGTCGAGAGAGCAGACGGCGAACGTCGTTTGAACCGTCTATCACTTTGGGTTACCGCTATCTTTGCCCTTTTGGTTTTTTGTGCGGCCACCAACCCACCGGATATGATCATTTGGCTCAACTTAATGGCCTTTGGTGCTCTACAAGCGGCTTTTCTTTGGCCACTGGTCTTGGGTCTTTACTGGAAAAAAGCCTCGGCAGCTGGAGCATCAAGTTCGATGGTCGTTGGCCTTGTCACCTTCATTTTACTGAGCTGGCTAAAACCCGATCTCGGTGGAGTGCATCCAATTGTGCCCACCCAAATCATCAGCCTCATTGTGTTTGTTATCGGCAGTCTACTAAAACCGAAAAGCAACAAAATGGTGGCACCTGAAACCACCTAACACTTTGAAATAGAACGGAGCCAATTGGCTCCGTTTTCTTTTCTTCATCACTCATGATGTGGATAAGATGCCATCACGCAGGGGATCTGATAAACTTCGCCCCCTAAATTCCTAATGAGAGTCATGTGAGATGCCTTGGATTCAAATTAAGCTGAATGCTACAAACGAAAATGCCGAAGCCATTGGCGATATGCTAATGGAAGAAACAGGTGCGCTATCTGTTACTTTTTTAGATGCAAAAGATACCCCTGTTTTTGAACCACTACCGGGGGAAACCCGCCTTTGGGGTGACACCGATGTATTGGCACTTTACGATGCAGAGATCGACACAGCTCAAGTTTTAGCTCAAATCCAAGCAAGCCCTCTTTTGGCAGACGACTTTGCACATAAAGTTGAACAGATTGAAGATAAAGATTGGGAACGCGAATGGATGGACAACTTCCATCCTATGAAGTTTGGTGAACGTTTATGGATTTGTCCAAGCTGGCGTGATATCCCAGAACCTGATGCCGTTAACGTTATGCTTGATCCAGGCTTAGCATTTGGTACAGGTACCCACCCAACAACCGCTCTATGCCTGCAATGGTTAGATAGCCTAGATCTGTCAGGCAAAACCGTTATCGATTTTGGTTGTGGTTCAGGTATTCTCGCTATTGCCGCGATCAAATTGGGTGCAGCCAAAGTTATCGGTATTGATATCGACCCTCAAGCGCTACAAGCATCAAAAGACAATGCTGCACGTAACGGTGTAGAAGATCAGATCGAAGTTTACCTGCCGCAAAACCAACCAGAAGGGTTAGTAGCAGACGTAGTGGTTGCGAACATTCTTGCCGGCCCACTACGTGAACTTTCACCTGTCATTAAAAGCCTCATCAAACCGAACGGTCAATTAGCCATGTCTGGTGTGCTAGACACTCAAGCGGAAGATGTTGCCAATTACTACCGTGATGAATTGAATATCGACCCAATTGTTGAGATGCAAGAATGGTGTCGCATCACTGGCCGCAAACACAGCTAGAGAAAGGTTTGTACGCTAATTGACTGAAAAACCAACAAATTACAAAAACAATTTGTAAATGCTCAAATATTAGTCTTTTCACGCAGTGAAAAAATGCGTAAAATGCGCGCCCTTGCTGGTACAGAACTGTGAAGACGTTTTGAAAATCGGAAATTATCAACTTAAGAACAATCTCATCGTTGCCCCTATGGCAGGAGTTACAGACAGACCGTTTCGAGAGTTGTGTCTACGCTATGGTGCAGGAATGGCCGTCAGTGAAATGATGTCCTCTAATCCTGAACTGTGGAAAACGTCGAAGTCAAAAAATCGCATGGTGCATGAAGGCGAATCGGGCGTTCGCTCAGTGCAAATTGCTGGAAGTGACCCACAGCTTATGGCCGAGGCGGCTCAATTTAGTGTTGAAAATGGTGCGCAAATCATCGATATCAACATGGGCTGCCCAGCAAAAAAAGTGAATAAAAAGCTCGCTGGTTCTGCTTTGCTTCGTTACCCAGAGATCATAAAAGATATCTTGGAAACCGTAGTGAATGCAGTCAATGTTCCTGTAACACTGAAAACCAGAACGGGCTGGGATACAGACAATAAAAACTGTATCTATATCGCTAAACTAGCCGAAGACTGCGGCATCCAAGCACTGGCCCTTCATGGGAGAACCCGCGCTTGTATGTACAAAGGTGAGGCGGAATATGACAGCATTAAAGCGGTCAAGGCAGCCATCAATATACCGGTTATCGCTAATGGTGATATCGATAGTCCGGAGAAGGCCAAGCACGTACTGGAGTACACCGGTGCAGACGCTTTAATGATTGGACGTCCAGCCCAAGGACGCCCGTGGATTTTTCAGGAAATCCGACACTTTTTGGAAACCGGCAAAACGATGCCAGAACTCCCGCATTCGGAAGTGAAGGACATCATGCTTGGTCATGTACAAGCTCTGCACCAATTTTATGGTGAGTATCTTGGCCCCCGTATCGCGCGCAAGCACGTAGGGTGGTATCTCAAAGAACATGAACAAGCAATTGAGTTTCGCCGGACCTTTAACGCCATCGAGTCAGCGCCGCTGCAACTAGAGGCGCTCGAAGGTTATTTTGATAACGTTGCACAATATTAAGAGAAGAGCTAGACCGAATATGTTCGAACAAAATCTGACTTCAGAAGCTTTAACAGTAACAACAGTAACTTCACAAGACCAAATCACGCAAAAACCACTACGTGATTCAGTTAAAGCATCTCTTAAAAACTATCTTGCTCAATTAAACGGTCAAGAAGTAACAGAACTTTACGAATTAGTTCTAGCAGAAGTTGAACAGCCACTACTAGATACCATCATGCAGTACACTCGCGGTAACCAAACTCGCGCAGCAACAATGATGGGTATCAACCGCGGTACTCTTCGTAAGAAACTAAAAAAATACGGCATGAACTAAGAAGAAATTCTAATTCATTGATTTTAAAAGCCACGCTATCAATAGCGTGGCTTTTATTTTTTCATCTATCATCGCACCGCGATTAACGTATATTAATGAGCATGTCGCGACCTTAATGACGTTTTATTGGTTGCCAACTCGCTATGAGGGATACCAATATCACGTAACGGTTTACCCGCCATTAAATTCGCTTCAATGGATTCGAGTGTCACACCCTTAGTTTCAGGCACAAAGAAAATCGTCACAGCCACAAACACAATGTTAAATACCGCGTACAACCAGAAAGTTGGTGCCGTACCAATACCATTGAGAAGTGACAAGAAAGTTGCGCCTAACACCATGTTAGAAATCCAGTTCATGGTGGTTGAACAAGCGATACCAAAATCGCGACCTTTTAGCGGCTGAACTTCTGAACACAATACCCATACCATAGGTGCTGCGCTCATAGCGTAACCACAGATACAAACGATAGAAGTCAGTACAGCTAAGTAAGAAAAGTAAACTGGCGCCTCTCCTGCTAGAACAAATTTTAGCAGCAAGCCTAGGCAGAACATGCCAATACCCATTACGGTAAAACCAATCTTTAATGCTGGCTTGCGGCCCCAACTGTCTGCCATACCAATGGCAATGAAGGTGGCTGCCACAAAGGCGACACCAACCAAAACCGTACCAAACATCTGCTCCATATTGCTCGTAAAGCCCGCCATTTCAAAGATCTTAGGCGCGTAGTACATCAAAATATTCATACCGGTAAATTGCTGCATAAATTGCAAAACCAATCCCAACCCGACACTGCGACGAAAGTTTTTATTCGCTTTAAACAGCGCAAAGCCAGATTGTTTCACTTTCAAGCTAGCCACAATTTCTTGGAACTCAGAACTTGCCGCACGTTCGTCCATACGCAAAGAAAGTAATACTTGTTGCGCTTCTTGAACATAACCACGAGACGCTAACCAACGAGGTGAACGAGGCATAAAATACACCGCAGCCACCAGCACCAAAGTCGGAATCAACAGGACTGCAAACATCATGCGCCAGTTGCCAGTTTGCGCAAACCAAGTATCCGACAGAAACGCCAGCAAGATCCCAACGGTCACCATCAATTGATAAGTGGCAATTCGACGACCACGTACCGCTTTATCCGACATTTCAGAAAGATAAAGAGGAGCAGCAAAGGACGCTATACCAATCGCAAAACCTTGAATCACACGAAAGAACAGCATGACATCAATATTGCTAGAGAAAGTACAACCAAGCGTACCGATAGCAAAAATGATCCCCCCCCACATTAAACTCCTTTTTCGACCAAGACTCGCAGATAGCCAGTTATTAGAAATTGAGCCTAATGTGGCACCGAGCATCATTGTGCTGACGATCCACTCTTGTTGATGAATGGTAATGCTCCACTCGTTAGTGATGAAAGGCAATGCACCTGAAATCAGTCCGATGTCTAAACCAAATAAGAGGCCCGCTAGAGACGCGGCGACAGAGATAAGAGTATTGTAATTAAACATTAGAGTGTTATTCCTCATGAGTAGGGTCACTCAATAATACGTACCGTCAATTCGGAAACGCTTGAGGAAATCGCACCATGAGAAAATGAGCGCTTTTATGTATTTTTTTAGCAAAAAAGTACATATAAACGGTGTATATATCACCTTTATGACTTAAGTCTTCAGTCTAACCACCTGTTTTATTGAGCTTAATAAAAAAGCCGCATGAAATCAGTGCGGCTTTTTTATACATATCAGAAAATACTATCGCACTTCTACATCCAACATCTTTTGATTGATGGTATCGGCGGCTTCTTGCATACGCTCTTTTACCGACTCACCTTTTAGCACGATATCTTGCAACGCAGCAGCCCAATCGGTAGTCGTTTCAAAGAACCGTGGCTGTGGAGTAAATTTAATCTCCGTATTATCGATAATAGTTCGAAAGGTATCTTCATACCCCGTTAGCTCCTTAATGGCTGACTGCCATTGCGGACTGTCCCAAATTGATTTACGAACCGGGTTAACAACATTGGCATGCGTCGCCCCCCACATCATGTGTTCCTTCCCAGTAAAGTACTGCATAAAGAGCCATGCTGCTTGCTTACGATGAGACCCATTCGCCATCGCTAACGACCAAATCCACTCATTAGCGCCACTTACACCATTATCAAAAACAGGAATGGGCGCAAAGCCGAGGTTATCTCTCTCTATCGCCCCACTATCATGACTTTGGAAGTAACCAATAATGTCCGCATCTAATGCAATCGCCGCTTTCCCTGAGCCTATATCTTTTGCTACTTGATACCAGGTGTAGTTTTGCCAATCCTCAGGGCCACTTTGTTTAATTAAATCCGTGTACTTCTGCGTAACCGCAATGGCCTTGGGAGAATCGAGCTGCGAAACCAAACGCTGCTTTCTGATCACAAAATCCCGCGCACCATAGTTACTGAATGCGGTCATATAACCGGGATGAATCGTCGCCCACGATAACGTTCCGCGCACCGCTACACCATAAGAACCAGCACCATTCCAACCTTTGAGCTTTGCCGCTGTTGTCATTAACTCAGCAAAAGTCTGCGGTATGTTTCCCCCGACCATTTCGATAGCTCGCTTGTTATAAATCATAACGTTCGCTTCAAAACCAAGTGGTAGTGCCCATAACTTCCCCGTTCCCACAGGGTGCCCTGGTACGAGATCCCAACGATCACCATTAAGAACCCCCTCAAAAAAGTCTTCTAATGCATATTGAGGGTTAGTTAAGTGCCGATCTCGAAGAATATCATCTAAGCTCTGCACATAACCTTTGGTCGCATAATCCCAGAGTTGATACGACCCCGTCATAAACACATCAGGAGCCTTATTCTTAGCCAATAATGCGTTAAGGTCTTCAAAATAGGTTTCTTCTGACGTGACCTCATAGTGCACTTTAATCCCAGTGAGCGCTTCAAATTCGCCTAACCTTTGAATAATGGCATCAGAATAAGGATGCTTGTTTAACATAACGTTAATTTCCTGCTGCGATGCTTGTTGCCAATAAAACACAGAGGGCACAGCCATCGCCTGCCTCAGAAACAGCAGGTAAAACAGCATAAAAATAGCAAACCAACATTGAGAAAGTCGGGACATGAACTTCTCCTTTTAAAATCACTGGGCACTCCGCGACAACGCAGTGAATTAACTTTCGAGATGTATATGTAGTAAAAAAAGTATAGTGCTCTATGACAAAAACAAATAACCCAAAGGAATGAGTAACGAATTCTCGGTTTTCAACTACAGTTGAGGGTATTGATGAAAAGGAGAGCAACATGACTGCTGGAGTGTTACGCAACTTCCCAATTGCTACAAGACAATACCTGATGATTGGGATCACGACTATTCTGCTTTTGATTCCATTTATGTTAATGCTAAGCAGTTACCAAACCGATTTGATGGAAGCAAAAAAAACCAAAACACGTCACTTAGTTGAAAGTGCTTCATCTATTTTAGCCTACTACCATCAGCAACAAAGCGAGGGAAAGCTCTCTGAAGCAGACGCCAAGCAACAAGCCAAAAGCGTGATCAATCAGATTCGCTATGATCAAGGTGACTATTTTTGGATTAATGACCTAACCCCTGTCATGGTGATGCACCCTATCAAGCCACAGCTGGAAGGTAAGGAGCTATCGGGCGTCAAAGATCCAACAGGTAAAGCGCTATTTATGGCGATAGTAAGTGCTGCTAAACAATCTCAAGAGGGGGGAGTGGTTAGCTATATGTGGCCTAAACCGGGCTCAAGCACTGATATCGAAAAAGTCTCTTACGTTAAATTATTTCAGCCTTGGGGATGGGTTGTCGGGTCTGGCGTATACGTCGATGACGTTGATACTTTGATTGCCACTCGCACCAAAACAATTTTTATTGGCCTTGGCGTCGCAATTCTGATCATGTTGCTCTTCGCGCTACGTATTAGCTCAAGCATCGTACGCCCCTGCCGTGATACCTTAGCTGCACTTCGAGAGATATCCCAAGGCGATGGTGATCTCTCGCGCAAACTCAATGCCAATGGCAAAGATGAACTGTCAGAGATAGCTCGCGCCTTCAACCTATTTACCGACAAACTTCGTTCAACAATTATCGACATAAAACCGATGGCGCAGGAAGTCACCACGTCGGCCAATGAACTAACGAACCTAGCACTAGATGCATCAAGTAAAGCAAACGAACAAAAACAATCGGTAGATAATGTGTCCAATGCGATGCAAGAACTCGTTAATAGCAATCACGATGTAACACAGGCTGCAGAGAATGCAGCAGAATCGGCACAAAACGCCAGTGAGAAAGGAAGAGAGGGCCGTCGTTTGATTGAAGATGCATCCCAAGACATGGCATCACTTTCTCAATCCTTAACCCAAACCGACGGTAACACCCAAGCTCTTGCTCGAGAAACGGAAAATGTAGGCTCCGTGTTGGAAGTCATTCGAGGCGTGGCAGAACAAACCAACTTATTGGCATTGAACGCTGCAATCGAAGCTGCGCGTGCAGGCGAACAAGGTCGCGGATTTGCAGTGGTTGCCGATGAAGTACGAACACTTGCCACGCGCACTCAACAAAGCACCGACGAAATAGAACAAATCGTCACAGGCTTGCAACAACGGGCGAAAGAGGTGAGTCAATCCATGGAACAAACTCAGCAACAGTCACTAGCCACCTTGAAAAAAGCCGAAGATGCGCAACAAGCTCTAATCGTTGTTGATAACCAGATACAAACAATATTGAACGTGAACAGTCAAATCGTCACCGCAATTGGACATCAATCTGACGCCACACATCATATGGCCGATAGTTTAGAACGCATTACCCAAATTAGCGCTCGAGCTTCAGAGCGTGCTAAGAAAGTCTCTGCTGCCAGTGAAACCCTGCTCAACACCGGGCAAAACCTCACTCATAGTATGAAAAGTTTTAAAGTTTAACTGAGCAAAAGTGCCACAGGAGGGATCCTCTTCCTGTGGCCTATTCCAACGCTGCCAAAATTGAACAGTGACTTGCATCGTCGTCCACATCACCACAGCACGCATCATTGATTTTTTTCAACGCTGTCCGAATGCGTTTTAGCTCCGCGATTTTTTCATCAATCACATGCAACTTCGTCGTGGTAATCGCCTTCACCTCAGCACAGCTATGGCTGTTTGCTTCCAAGCGAATCTCCAATAGCTCTTTAATCTCTTCTAGGCTTAACCCAACCTCTTTTGCCTTGAGAATAAAATGAACTTGTTTTTGGTTTCCTTCATCGTAAAAGCGATACCCAGATTCACTACGACCAGCCGGAATAATTAGCCCATTTTTTTCATAAAATCGCAGCGTATCGGTTGAAACACCACACCGTTTTGCTAATTCACCAATCTGAAACATGACAGCCTCATTGTTTATTCGTTAAATTTTTCACTTGAAAAAGGTCGTTTTAGCGTTTATTTTTCGCATGCCAAACGATTGCGCGAGCTTTTATGTAATAAATTAGTTAGAATACGCGCCATCAAAATTCGACATAAGGTTCTTGCCAAACACAATCTCTTGTTTTCAAAGTTTAGGTTGAGTTGAGCAAGTATCTTTCGTCATTAACTCCACGAATTTGAGGAAAATGGAAGCATGAATAACGCTCGTCCAATCCGTCGCGCACTTATCAGCGTATCAGATAAAACCGGTATTGTTGAGTTTGCAAAAGCGCTAACACAGCGCGGTGTCGACATTCTGTCTACAGGTGGCACAGCTCGCCTACTTGCAGAACAAGGTATTGCTGTAACAGAAGTATCTGATTACACCGGTTTCCCAGAAATGATGGATGGACGCGTTAAAACGCTTCACCCTAAAGTTCATGGTGGTGTGCTAGGCCGTCGCGGTCAAGACGATGCAATCATGGAAGAGCACGGCATCAAGCCAATCGACATAGTGGTAGTGAACCTTTACCCATTTGCCGAAACCGTAGCAAAAGAAGGTTGTACTCTAGCTGACGCTGTTGAAAACATCGATATCGGTGGTCCAACTATGGTTCGCTCTGCAGCTAAAAACCACAAAGACGTGACTATCGTGGTTAAAGCGTCTGATTACGACCGCGTCATCGCTGAAATGGATGCAAACGACAAGTCGCTTACTCTAGACACTCGTTTCGACCTAGCGATTGCAGCGTTTGAACACACTGCAGCATACGACGGCATGATCGCGAACTACTTCGGTACTATGGTTCCTTCTTACGGCGAAAACAAAGAAGGCGACGAACCTTCTTTTGAAAATAAAAGTAAATTCCCTCGCACTTTCAACATGCAGTTCGAGAAAAAACAAGACATGCGTTACGGCGAAAACAGCCACCAAGATGCTGCTTTCTATGTAGAAAGTGATGCACAAAATGGTTCTGTTTCTTCTGCTAAACAGCTACAAGGTAAAGCGCTTTCTTACAACAACATCGCTGATACTGACGCAGCGCTAGAATGTGTGAAAGAATTTGCCGAGCCAGCTTGTGTTATCGTAAAACACGCAAACCCTTGTGGTGTAGCAATTGCCGATAACATCCTAGCGGCTTACGATCGTGCCTTCAAAACTGACCCGACATCAGCGTTTGGTGGCATCATCGCGTTCAACCGCGAACTAGACGCTGAAACAGCGAAATCGATCATCGACCGTCAATTTGCCGAAGTGATCATCGCACCTAAAGTGACAGCAGAAGCAGTTGAAGTAATTGCAGCGAAGAAAAACCTACGCCTACTTGAGTGCGGCGAATGGACTGCACAATCAACAGGTTTCGACGTGAAACGTGTTAACGGCGGCCTATTGGTTCAAGACCGTGACCACGGCATGGTTGCTCTTGACGATCTTAAAGTGGTGACCAAACGTCAACCGACTGAAGAAGAAATGAAAGACGCACTATTCTGCTGGAAAGTAGCGAAATTCGTCAAATCTAACGCAATTGTATACGCGAAAGGCAACGGTACTATCGGTGTTGGCGCAGGCCAAATGAGCCGCGTTTACTCTGCTAAAATTGCGGGTATCAAAGCTGCCGATGAAAATCTAGAAGTGGCAGGCAGCGTAATGGCGTCTGACGCGTTCTTCCCATTCCGTGATGGTATCGATGCAGCAGCCGAAGCGGGCATCAAATGCGTTATCCAACCTGGCGGCTCAATTCGTGATGACGAAGTTATCGCAGCAGCTGACGAACACGGCATGGCGATGATCTTCACCGGTATGCGTCACTTTCGTCACTAAGAAAAACAGGCGACCAGTTATTCGCTGGTCGCCTCATTTTTTACACCCCGTTGGTGTAAGCTATTTAAACTCTCAGCAAGTCCTCACAGTACAAGGATTCAAAGATGAATGTATTGGTAATCGGTTCCGGCGGTCGTGAACACGCTCTAGGTTGGAAAGTTGCACAAAACCCTAACGTAGCAAAAGTATTTGTTGCACCAGGTAATGCAGGTACAGCTCTAGAACCAAAACTAGAAAACGTAACTATCGCGGTTGAAGATATTGCTGGCTTAGTTGCCTTTGCAAAAGACAATGCGATTGAATTGACTATCGTTGGCCCAGAAGTCCCACTGGTTATCGGTGTGGTTGATGCGTTCCGTGAAGCGAACCTGCCAATCTTTGGCCCAACTCAAGGCGCAGCTCAACTTGAAGGCTCAAAAGCTTTCACCAAAGACTTCCTAGCTCGCCACAACATCCCAACAGCTGCTTACGCTAACTTCACTGAAATTGAACCAGCATTAGCTTACGTTCGTGAACAAGGCGCACCTATCGTTGTTAAAGCTGACGGTCTTGCTGCAGGTAAAGGCGTTATCGTTGCGATGACACTTGAAGAAGCAGAAGATGCCATCAAAGACATGCTCGCGGGCAATGCCTTTGGTGATGCAGGTAGCCGTGTGGTTATCGAAGAGTTCCTTGATGGCGAAGAAGCCAGCTTCATCGTGATGGTTGATGGCAAAAACGTTCTTCCTATGGCAACCAGCCAAGACCACAAACGTGTTGGCGACAAAGACACAGGCCCTAACACTGGCGGCATGGGTGCTTACTCTCCTGCTCCAGTTGTAACACCTGAAATCCATAACCGCATTATGGAAGAAGTAATCTACCCAACCGTACGCGGAATGGAAGCAGAAGGTCACCCATACACTGGTTTCCTTTACGCAGGTCTGATGATCGATAGCGAAGGCACACCAAAAGTGATCGAATACAACTGCCGCTTTGGTGACCCAGAAACTCAACCTATCATGATGCGCATGCAATCAGACCTTGTTGAGCTTTGCCAAGCTGCACTAGAAGGCAAGCTAGACCAAGTAGAATCGAAATGGGATCCTCGTGCGTCTATCGGTATCGTTCTAGCCGCTGGTGGTTACCCAGGTGACTACAACAAAGGCGATATCATCACTCTGCCAACTACAGAAGCAGAAGGTCAAAAGATCTTCCACGCAGGTACTTCTGAAAAAGAAGGCAACGTGGTGACCAACGGTGGTCGCGTACTGTGTGCAACCGCACTGGGTAACACGGTCTCTGAAGCGCAGCAACGTGCTTATGAGCTAGCTAAGCAAGTGAGCTGGAACGGCATGTTCTACCGTAACGACATCGGCTATCGCGCCATTGCTCGTGAGCAAGCGGAAAAATAATTGCCCTTAGCGACACTAAAATGAAAAAAGCGCTGATATTTCAGCGCTTTTTTATTGGATTCATCGGCTAGGCAGTGGTATTTAACCCATCTTCTCACTTGGCAAGCAAATCTGGCGCTTGCATACACCCATGGGAGCCTTCTGCCAAGGTAAGCAAAGTATCAATGTATACCGAGTCTTTGTTCACTTTACCGATAAAAGCAACATAACTATCGAGCGATGCTAAACGGTTTATCACTAAACTTGGCAGGGTATCGTTAAACTGCAGTCTCTGATATTTGGCATCATTGCAGCGGTCAAACTCTTGACCATTCCACACGCCTTGAATCAACTCCAAACCTTGTTTTTTCTGATCTTGCGTCACCTTACTAACATAACGAGCTTGTTTAACGTATTGGTCAATCTGCTCGCTTGATAAGGGCAACACTTTACCATCTAATCGATAACGCTGATAAATCGCCTCTCCATGGCTATCAAAGCGCAGCAAAGTTTCAAACGGTGCCACTTCTTCGTTTTGTAGACGTTCACCTACTCGAGAGACTTCTCGTACAAAACCATCTTCCCAACGATAGGTGGTTTTGTACCAGTTAAAAGGCCCAGCGATAACATAATCTGATGCTTGGTCTGGCACATTGTTTTTCTCAGTAAACCAGTAATAACGCGCTTCATCACCAATGCGCTCACCGCCAGTGTAATGCTGAGTGTTAACTAATTTTGGGGTTGATATAGATGAGGAACAGCCAGCTAGAACAGCGGCAAAAAGAAAAGGAACAATGCGTGACTTCATAATAACGACTTGAATAAAGAACGCCGGGAAACCCCGGCGTTACAGAACTATTATTTCACTGAATCTTTCAGTGCTTTACCAGCGACGAATGCTGGTACATTTGCTGCTGCGATTTGGATCTCGTCACCAGTTTTAGGGTTACGGCCAGTGCGAGCTGCACGGTGATTTACTTTAAAAGTACCAAAACCAATTAGTTGAACTTGGTCACCCTCTTTTAGCGCGCCTTCTACCGCACCTAGAGTAGCTTCAAGAGCAGCTTTAGCTTGAGCTTTTGATAGGTCAGCTTTCTCTGCGATAAAATCGATCAATTGGGTCTTGTTCATTAGGTTTCCCTTCTTAGATAGGTTATCGAATTCACTTCACTCTAAAGCATAAATAGCCCGTATGGCAAAGGTTTGTCGTACAAGATGAGTTACTCTGACGCACTTTTAACCATAATATGAGTAAGAGCTCACAATTTGTTACTCTTTAACCAGTTATTCACGCTTGTTTTGACACCATAATGGCCTCATTTTATACCTAGAGAAGTGCTTATATATCGACCAAGAATCGTCTTTCTCTCTGCTTTTAGGGCGGTTTTTCCGAAAAAGATATGAACTTCTACAATAAAGATAAGTGGTAAAAAGTGATACCCAAAACACTTTGAAGGTTGATGAGAAAAAAACCTCGCCGACATTTGAGGTGATTTAGGTATACTTTAACTTCGTTTCAATGTCTGCATAGCAGCTAAGATTGAACACACAATAAGGATTCAACATGTTCCTGCTTACCGTCTACGTTTGTGTAGCGATTGGCATTTCATTTATCTGTTCGGTTCTCGAAGCCGTTCTACTTTGTATTACCCCAAGCTACATTGCACAACTTCGTCAAAAAGGCGATCCTGCTGCTCAGCGTCTCTATAATTTAAAAGCTGATATCGATCGTCCACTCGCATCTATTCTTACGCTTAACACCATTGCTCATACCATTGGTGCCGCTAGTGCAGGCGCCCAAGCCGCCATTGTCTTTGGCAGTGAATGGTTAGGTGTGTTCTCTGCTGTACTCACCCTCGGCATTTTGGTGCTTTCAGAGATCGTACCAAAAACCATTGGTGCGTCTTACTGGCGAGAATTGGCCCCAACCACAGCTCGGATTCTGCAGTGGATGGTGTGGTTTCTTACGCCTTTTGTGTGGTTCTCACAACAGATCACTCGCCGCTTATCTCGCAATACTGAGCACCCGAAATATCGTGAAGAGATGTCGGCAATGGCACTGCTTGCTAATGAAAGCGGAGAAATGGATGAGGGAGAATCGCGTATACTCAATAACTTGTTATCGTTGCAGAGCATGCCGATTACTCATGTTATTACACCAAGAACCGTATTGTTTCGTGTCGACCAATCGCTCACGATTAATGAATTTTTAAATCATCACAAAGATACACCGTTCTCAAGACCTTTGGTTTATAGCGAAACACGCGAGAACATCGTTGGTTTTGTCCATCGTTTGGAGCTGTTTAAACTGCAACAGTCGGGTCTGGGAAGTAAAACTTTAGGCTCAGTCATGCGTCCTATCTACACCGTACTAAAAACGTTCAGTTTGCCAAAGACCTTTGAGCAGATGATCAAACGCCGTCAACAAATTTCATTGGTGGTTGATGAGTACGGTACGGTTATCGGTATTGTCACCATAGAAGATATTTTTGAATATTTGCTAGGAGAAGAGATTGTCGATGAAGCAGATAACACCATGGACATGCAAAAGCTCGCCTCTGAAAAGTGGGAAGCATGGAAGATAACCCATGGTGTCATCGAAAGCCGAGATGATGACCTTGAAGCTCCGCCAACAACAGAAAAAGAAAAATCAGATAAGCCTAAGATCTTAGAAGGAAGCGACGAGAGTTAATCACCTCAAACAATAATACTCACTGCATACTCGAGCTCCAGATCGCCTGCGCGGCGATTTTGGCGCTAATCGCTAGTCCGAAAACCAGTTCGAGTTCGCTGTGATTTTGTATTTGCCGTATTCACAAGTACCTCAGAACCCACAGCTCGAGCGCATTGAACGCATCGAATGCGGCCTGGCCCCTTCCTTCTTTAGAGGGAGGGCTGGGGAGGGAGCCAGCGCGCGATGAAGTTACTGCATTCTCGGTATTTTTCGCTCACCGCATACGAAGCACTGTTTATGGCTGAATCCCTTGCACCAAATCCAAACGAGCCTTCCAAGGGTCAACAATCATCTTCGTTTGCTTCACCCCTTGCTCGGAAAAAAGCATAAGATTATCCACTGCAGGGTCAAATGCATCCCACTTTGGTAACCCAGTGCCATTAGGTGAACCGGTTTTAATAAAGTTCACCCAATAATGATTCATCATCTTCGCCATAGCTTGGTCATTTGCAGTAAGTTGCTCACCATATTTTGCTTGTACTGTATTGAACGTATAAGGAATATCAGTGGCATGCAAAGCGCCCGGCCACTGCGACTTCATAGAATCAGCAACATAAGAGAAGCGATAGAGGTAAGCTTTACCACTTTGTTTAGCCGCCTGCTGAGCAACATAACGAGCTGGTTCCACCATTAATCGATCACTTGCTAATGCTTGGGCAATCGCTTGTGGTGCTTTAAGACCATTAGATTCATAAGCCGCTAACGCAGCTTGATACTGGTCTTTGCCAAAAATAGCCAATGCTTCCTCGGTGCTGTTAACTACTGGCGCAAAGCCAATATCCGCACCATTTGCCCCAACCATAATAGGCACATCCAAATTTTGACCCGCAGAATAATAAGACTGCGGCTGTTTAACCATCACTTTGCCATCAATCATAGGGCCTGAATAAGTCGGTGTATTCTTATTCATCATATTCATGTCATCTACAACACTCGCAGCAGGCAACGCGCGCAATTTAGCAAGCGCTTGACTATCATCCCCAGTAATGCCCCACTTCTTCGCAAACGCAACACCATTTGCTTGAGCAGAATGTTCCACATCCGTCACTGGTGCATCAACACGTTTAGAATTTTCCCACTGCCGACCCAATCCAGACTGAATGATAGCTTGGCTAAATAGCCCTTTCGCCAAAGGAGAATTGAGCAACACATGATCAGAAAAACCACCAGCAGACTCACCGACAATAGTGACTTTTTCAGGGTCGCCGCCAAACTGTTTGATATTCTCTTTTACCCATTTAAGCGCGGCAATTTGGTCCATAAAACCGTAGTTACCGAGTGCTTCTTGCGGATGGGCCTTCCCTTCCGCAACTAACGCTGGATGAGCAAAAAAGCCAAAACGCCCTAACCGATAGTTAAAACTCACCGCCACAACGCCTTGCTTGGCAAACTCGCTGGCATCATACACAGCAGGTGACGCACCGCCATTAACAAAGCCACCACCGTAAATCCACACCATCACCGGACGAAGCTGGGAAGCGCTTTGCGTAGGTTTCCAAACATTAAGCACCAAACAATCTTCAGCAGGCGTCGTTCCCAATGGGGCAGCATCACTTGGAAAAGGCTTTTGCATACAATCATGACCATATTGGGTCGCTTTAAAAACACCTTTCCAAGGCGTTACTGCTTGTGGCGCACGCCAACGAAGCTCGCCAACAGGAGGCTTAGCAAATGGAATACCTTTAAATGAATCGACATTATTGACACTCACTCCTTCTACATCACCCGACACTGTCTGTACAACAGGCCCAGCAAATGCGGCATAACTGCCAAGCGTACATAACAAACCGACAATACAACGGCTAAGCAACTTCTGTTTCATCACAACGGCCCTCTTTTTTGGGGTTTAATGGAAATACTTTTATCCTTGGATCAAGGATAATTCATTGATAAATAAAACTCTCGACGAGTTCTGACAATGAGAAAAAGGGATAGCCTAGCCATCCCTTAGTTTTGATTACAACCACCAAAGCTCGGCTTGAACACCAAAGCTCCATTGATCGTTACGACCACTGTCGAAGCTGAAATCAGTAATGTCATTATCTTCTGATTTCAGATAAGTCGTGTAGAAACGAATTTCTGGACGAGATTGCAACATACTGGTTGCCACTTTAAAGGTATGGAACATCGTTGCTTTGTAACCGCTTTCCTTATAATCCAGCGAATCGATCGTATTCGTTTGAGTAAAGTAACCTAACTCAACACCGCTCTGGTTGTATTGGTTCCAGATATAAGCAGGACGAACTACCGCACGTAACGATTTAAAGTCCATATGGTCATTTTCTAATTGATAATCATACAAATCATCACCTTGCGCATAAACAAACGCATGCGCCATGATCATATTCTTATCAAAGAAATAGTTCTCACCTTGTGTCATTACACGAAATGCATAGCCATCGGTGTGATGTCCGTAGTAAGAGTTGGTCCCATGACCAAAATCGGCATTGGCACCACTGATGTTGGCAAAGTTACTAGCAAATGAGTTATTGGCATACTGCAAACTAATATCGTCAAACGCACCATCAGAATAAGCTTGGTGTAAGCGTGCCCCTAGCATGTAGGCGTTTTTAATGTCGTAGTAATCACTGGAGCTTTCAGCATCATCGACACTAGAAGATTTATTTGCAAACTGGTATTTACCGTCCAGCTCAAGTGTTAACCCATTGTCGATAGGAATATTTTTATAACGCACGTCAATGGTGTTGCTGTTCATATCAACATCATCATCTTTGTTTGTTTTATTAAGATAATCAAAATCTTCACGCAGCAAGGCGATACTTACGTCCCCTTCACCCAACGCAAGTTTGTCAAAACCGACACCCGCCGCAGAAGCCGCTTTGTATCCCTTCCAGTCCAGCATTTGAATTTCATACACAGGAATAGCATGACGACCAACCCAAAACTCAGCATCCGGCGCGCCTGGAATAAAACCTTTGGTACGAACGTACAACTCAGAAAATTGCAGATAACTGTCATCCTCGCCAAATAATCCTGATGTCCGGCTTTGTGTTTCGTTACCATCTAATTGAATATGTGCACTAATCTCTCGACCATTTTCCTGATACACACGCTGATTCAAGTTAAGATCGTACCAGCCACCATATTCGTTACCAAAACGACCCAATGAACCAATCGCATAAGACTCTGGCGAGCCTTCTCCCCCAGTTGCCCAACCGCCACGGAAATAACCGGTAAAGGTAAAACCACTCTCTACAGGCACTTGTTTGGTATAAGTTGGTAGATTTTGTTTTGATTGCTCAGCATGTACTGCCGCAGTTTGTTCAGGAGACTGAGTCGCATCCAACTCTGGAGTGGTATGCGCTGTTTTAGGATCGACCGCACTAGGATTTTTTGCGGCAAGTTGTTTGAGTAAATCCTGAGCTTGCTGTATTTGTTGCTGCAGTTGCTCCATCTGCTGTTGAACAGTCAGATCTTGTGCATTTGCAGCCCCACTCAGTGCTAATAATACAGCAAGACATAGGGGTTTTATTGTTCTACCACTGGTTCTATGTGTCACGCTATTCATGATTATTATCCTTATTTGGGACGAACAAACTCACATCAAGCTCAGGAAAACTTAATGGAGAGTGTTCGTTTGTAGGGTGTTAAGGTAAGGCCTTTTCGACCTTTTATTTTTTATTCAGGTGCCGCGAGATTTGCGCCACGAGACTGAATCATGTCTTTGTACCAATAAAAACTTTTCTTCGGTTTACGTGCTAAAGAACCTTCGCCTTGATCGTTACGATCAACATAAATAAAGCCATAACGTTTCGACATTTGTGCGGTAGAAGCACTAACCAAATCAATAGGTCCCCACGAGGTGTAACCCATCACTTCAACGCCATCTTGAATTGCTTCACCCACTTGGTAGAGGTGATCGTTAAGATAAGCGATACGATAGTCATCCTCTACCACGCCCTCGTCATTCAATACGTCCTTGGCACCTAAGCCATTTTCCACAATGAACAACGGTTTTTGATAACGGTCGTAAAGGAAGTTCAGTAGGTAACGCAACCCCACAGGGTCAATTTGCCATCCCCATTCAGAGGCTTGTAAATAAGGGTTAGCGATCATCTGCAGCATATTGGCATCCGCCTTTTCCATCTCTTGTGGATCAGCGCTCGCACACCCGGTCATGTAATAGCTAAAGGAAATAAAGTCGATGGTCTCTTTCAAGTCTTCTTTATCTGCTTCAGTGATAGTTAGTTCCACACCCATCTCTTTAAATTTACGAGTCATGTAACTTGGGTAATAACCACGCGCTTGAATGTCACCAAACATCAACCACTCGCGGTTTTGCACTAGAGTTTTCACCATATCGTTTGGATGACAAGTACGAGGGTAAAGCATTGCACCCAAAATCATGTTGCCAATTTGGGCATCTGGAATCAGGTCATGACATAACTTAACCGCTTTGGCACTCGCAACGAGTTGGTGATGAATCGCTTGGAAACGAGTCTGCTCATCACAATCACGCGGTAAGCCAGAACCAGTAAATGGTTCGTGTAAAGTGACATTGATTTCATTGAACGTTAGCCAGCGTTTTACACGGTGACCATAGCGTTTAAACACGGTTTCTGCGTATTGGGTAAAGAAACCAATCACATCACGACTTGCCCAACCTTGGTATTTATGAGCCAAGTTCAGAGGCATTTCATAGTGAGAAAGCGTCACTAATGGGGTGATGTTATGTTTTTCTAACTCATCAAATACTTTGTCGTAGTAAGCAAGACCCGCTTCGTTTGGCTCGGCATCATTACCGTTAGGGAAAATACGTGACCAAGCGATAGACAAACGTAAACAGGTAAAGCCCATTTCAGAAAACAACGCGATATCTTCTGGATAACGATGATAAAAATCGATCGCAACGTCTTTGATATTGAAGTCATCGTCTTGGCGCTCGACTAATTCGCCAAACGCGCCGTTTGGTTGTACATCCGAAGTGGAAAGCCCTTTACCATCGGTAATGTGAGCACCTTCAACCTGGTTCGCAGCAATGGCACCGCCCCATAAAAAAGACTCGGGAAATTGAAAACTCATACTAAAAACTCCTGTTGCTTATTTTGCTGTTGCACCGGTAGTGCTCATTTTTCTAAATGTCACACTCACCCTCGGTGATTCACACCATATTTATGTTCAAAATCTTATTTAAAGGGACTGAATTTTGGGTAAAAAAAAACCTAGACGAAATTTCCCCACACGTTAGAAATCTCATCTAGGTTTTGCCCGCTCAGTGGCGGTAGCAACCCTAATAAACATCAAAATAGTCGATAAAAAGACTAAAAAAACCCAAAAAAAAACCTCATATCCATAACGAAACACAACGATTTCACTATGGATATAAGGTCTTGCCTGCTTAGCAGTAACAATCCGGTTTGTATGGGCAAAACTGTAAAGCAACGGTGAGAGTCGATGCAATGAAAAATATAAAAAGCTGTGATAATCATCACCAAGGTTTTTTTAGAACAGAAGTACCATCTAGACATATCCTTTTGATATATAAAATTTATTTAGTAAATACTTAATTAAGTTCACTCACGGAACAAAAACGAAAGAGAGCGAACTCACACTTAAACAGTTTGGTACTTGCACAGTGAAAGCGGTTTCAGTATTAATAGATTCGTATTTGGATTGTTACTGCATTAAGCAGGCGAAACCTAGACGATGAGAGCCTCCAGAAGCTTTCACGGGCTAGGTTTTTTTGTATCCATAAATTTGAGAACAAAAGTGCGTGATCATGCTAATTGAAAAAGTCCTAAACAATAACGTCATCATCTCCACTGACACGGACAACAATGAAATTGTTGTCATGGGGAAAGGGCTCGGCTTTCAAATGAAACCCGGGATGCCGATTGATAAAAACAAAGTAGAAAAAGTCTTCAGTTTAGAGCGGACTCAGGATGGGAATATCGACGCCCGCTATCATCAACTGTTGGCTGAAATACCAATCGACCTGTTGCTCGCAACAGAAACCATTGTCGAAACCGCGCAGAAAAAACTACCTGGTGAACTGCACCCCAGTATTCGTATTTCTCTAGCAGATCACTTGTTTTTTGCGCTCGAGCGTTGTGTTCAAGGCAAAGAAATCCAAAACGCGATGCTATGGGAAATAAAAAAACTGTATCCCAAAGAATACGCACTGGGCTTAGAAGCATTAGACATCATCAAAAAGGCGTCTGGTATCGCTTTCCCGGAAGATGAAGCAGGTTTTATTGCGCTGCACTTGGTGAATGCTCAGCTAAGTGAAGACATGCATAACACCATAGGTATCACCAACCTGATTCGCGACATTATTCAGATCATCAAATACCAATTGCGTATCGAAATGGATGAAGAAAGCTTAAATTACCAACGTTTAGTGACGCATTTAAAATTTTTTGCGCACCGTTTAATGCATAGTTCATCGGTAACAAGTGACGATGACGCACTGTTTCAATCGGTACGCTTGCAGTACCCACAATCATTTTCCTGCACTCAGAAGATCTACCTGTATGTGGAAGAAAAATTCCGTCATACCATGACGCAGGAAGAAATGATGTTTTTAACTATTCATATCGAACGTCTAAGACGCACGATTTGAGTCGTACGTAACAGCACTTTACCTACGACATTACACCTTAGGCACCCTCACCAACATGCCTAAGGGATATGTAAGGAATCGGATTCCCTATTCCTTCACTAATTTGGTTGTTTATTAGGATTGTTACTGGTCAGGCAGGCAAGACCCAAACGAAAGAAATCATTATGAAAGCGCATTTTCATAACGAGATTCTTCTTTAGGGACTGACTTGCCTATTAGGTCATGCTCCTGAAATAGGAAGAAACTCTTTGCTTGCGCTCTATCGATTTCGCTTTATCGATGTATGCAGTCATAGAGGACAATCTATATGAGCAATGAAAAAAACTACGATGCTCTAGCCAAAGAAATCGTAGCCAAAGTCGGTGGCGCAGATAACGTCACAAGCCTAGTTCACTGTGCAACACGGCTTCGTTTCCAATTAAAAGACATGGAAAAAGGTCAAGCCGAAGATCTTAAAAAACAGCCTGGTATCATTACCGTTGTAAAAAGCGGTGGCCAATTCCAAGTTGTTATTGGTAACCATGTAGGACAAGTATTCGATGCTGTAATGCCATTAGTTGGCACACTCAATAACAGTGAAAATGTTCCTTCTAATCAGCCAATAATGAACCGACTGATTGATATCATTTCCAGCATTTTTGCGCCAATTCTCGGCGTGATGGCAGGGGCTGGTATCTTGAAAGGGGTACTTGCTTTAAGCCTAGCGATGGGTTGGATCGATGGTGGTAGCGGCGCATACCGCATACTTAATGCCGCTGCCGATGGTACTTTCTATTTCTTACCGATTTTCCTTGGCTACACCTCAGCGAAAAAATTTGGTGGTAAACCCTTTATCGGCATGTCGATTGCCGCAGCATTAGTTCACCCCGAGATCACCACGCACTTTAATGCGATATTTGCCTCTGAATTAGGTGGCCCAGCGGTTGCTCCTGAGTATTTCTTTGGTATTCCAATCAGCTACATGAACTACGCATCTTCGGTTATTCCAATCATTTTGGCGTCTTGGTTTAACGTTCAATTAGAAAAACGTTTGGATAAATGGCTTCCTGATGCCATCAAAAACCTGTTCACCCCATTCTTGTGCTTGCTGATCACCGTACCGCTAACATTCTTGGTTATTGGCCCTATCGCCACCATGATTGGTCATGGTCTATCAAGCATTTTCATGTTTATGTACGACACTAGCCCTATCATTGCTGGTGCATTAATGGGCGCATTCTGGCAAGTATTGGTTATCTTCGGTCTGCACTGGGGGCTAGCTCCTGTATTTATCAACAACCTCAGTGTGAATGGCTTTGATGTATTCAGCCCAATGACGTTACCAGCGGTATTTGGTCAAGTTGGTGCGGCTATCGGTATCTTTATTATTGCTAAAAACCAAAAAACCAAAGCGCTAGCTGGCTCTGTAGGTATCACTGGTTTCTTTGGTATCACTGAACCTGCAGTATACGGTTTGAACCTACCGCGTAAAAAACCTTTTATCTTTGGCTGTGTTGGTGGCGCTGTCGGTGGTGGTTTGATCGGTTTCTTTGGCACCAAGGTATTCTCAATGGGTATTCCTGCCATTTTCAGTATCGCGCAGTACATTCCTAGCACGGGTATTGATATGACGGTGTACGGAGCCATGATTGCCGCAGCGGTCGGTCTTATTATTCCTGCTGTATTAACGGTTCTGTTCTTCCGCGAGGAAGACGAAGTGGTTACTAACGAAGCATCAACTGATTCACCAGCAGCCCCTGCTGCACCACTAAAACCAGAAAAAGAGATTCTCAGTAGCCCCTTTAATGGTGAAATTATTTCCCTAAGCCAAGTGGCAGATGAAACCTTTGCTAGTGAACTCATGGGTAAAGGCATTGCCGTCATTCCAGAAAATGGCGAGCTTTACTCCCCTGTCGATGGCGTGGTCGAATCCATCTTCAAAACTCACCATGCCTTTGGTCTAAAAAGTGAGCATGGCGCTGAAGTGCTTATCCACGTAGGGATTGATACGGTGCAACTAAACGGAGAGTTCTTCACTCCTCAAGTCAGCGAAGGTCAAAAAGTCAAAAAAGGCGATTTACTGCTGAAATTTGATATCGAAGCCATTCGTGCCAAAGGCTACGATGTGACCACACCAGTTATCATCACCAATACGGAAGAGTATTTGGATGTGTTGCCTTCAACCAAAGAGCATCACATTAATCTACAATCTCCAATTCTTTCATTGGTGTAATACGCTCTACAGGCCCATTGCGCGTGCGCATGGGCCACAGCGAACTCGGACTGCCCCATCCTCTTTAGAGGCTGGGGCTTTTTATTGGCTTGTGGTACTCATTTAATTTTTCTAGATTATGCGCATTGGCCACTGCGATCTCGATCTAGCCTCCTCTGTAGAGGTCACCGTACGCCCGAGTAACAGCTCGAGTTTGCTGTGATTTTGGTATTTCCAGCATTCAAAAACACCACAGAACCCACGGTTCGACCGCAATTGGCCACGGCGATCTCGATCTGGCCCCCTCCTTCTTTAGAGGGAGGGCTGGGGAGGGAGCTAGCGCGCGCAGATGCCAATAAAATCATCTAGTTAATAGTTTTCAAACATAAAAAACGGCCCCAGAAAAATATCTGAGGCCGCTTTATTGCATTCAAAGCAATACCAACCGAGCTATACACTCATACCAATATTACTGACGGCTTCTTCACGTAACTCTTGGCGCAAATCTTTAATCAATTGAATGTCGCGCTCTTGGGCATCTTTCAATGGACGATAAATAGCCCACTGCACATCCCACTCAGCACACACCGCTTCATTTTCTTTTTGATTTGTGTTGGTGATTTCATCTGCACCTTGCGCTTCTTCAAGCTGAGCGACGGTACGAACAGACACTTGGCTAACATCAATCACAGACTCAAGCAAACCTTCACGATCAAGCAGACCGTGCAACAAATTGGCCAATGCTTCACACGCATCAATCGCAGGGTAAACACCGTAAAACTCATAGTCTTGTGAACTTGGGATTAATTCTTCCAATTTCTCCAACTGACGCTCAAAGTTAATTTTGGCGTTTTTTACCGTCATTAACTCCCACACGCTATCAAGGATTTCCCGATAGCCACGAGCCTCGGCAAACTCAGTGTGTTCACAAAAAACGGCGTAATTAGGATACATGCGTTCACATAGACACGCCATAAAGGTAATCTGTTGCCAAGGTTCAAACTTCTCAAGGCGAAGCTGTAGAGGGTTTTGTAGCATAGTCACTCAATCGTTGCAGAAAAAGACAGCGGAAGTGTACTGGATAACCAGCAGGGAAAAAAGGCACGCTAATGAACAATTTTCAACATCAACTCTATATTTTGACTGAGCACGATGATTTATACCGCCAATCGATAGAGCGCCTGCAACTCGATAATTTGCAAATAACCGAAGATAAAGCGCAAGCCACCATCCTACTCGCAGCCCCACCTATGGCTGCACCTTGCATTGATGAATTTCCTAAACTTGAGTGGTTACAATCGGTTTATGCGGGCGTAGACGCACTGGTTATCGACCCCAAACGCACCGACTATGAGCTCACCAATATCAAAGGCATTTTCGGTCAATTAATTTCAGAATATGTGATCGGCTACATCATCAATCACTACCGCCACTTTCCACTGTACCGCCAACAGCAAGAAGCGGCGCAATGGACACCACATTTATACGAATCCATTATTGGCAAAGAAATGGTGATTTTAGGCACAGGATCAATTGGTGGATATTTAAGTCGAGTCGCAGCCAGCATGGGACTAAAGATTATTGGCGTGAACAGTACAGGCATTCCACCTAAAGAGGGACAATTTAGTCAAATCTATCATCGCAGCGAAATCGCCAGCGCATTAACTAATGCTGATATTGTAGTAAACACCCTCCCTAATACCGACGAGACTCAAGGCCTACTCAATATCGAGACCTTATCACATTGCCAAAATGCCATTCTTTTTAATGTCGGAAGAGGTAAGACGCTCGTTGAGCCAGACTTAATTGATGCGATTGCCCAAGGCCATATTCAGCACGCCTATTTAGATGTGTTTGATAAAGAACCTCTCGATCCAGAACATCCATTTTGGCACCACCATGCCATCACCGTAACACCACACATTGCCGCGCTCAGCTTCCCAAGCCAAGTCGTGGAACAATTTGTACACAATTACACGTTATGGAACGACGGTTTCCAGCTCAGTAACGCCATCGACTTTGATAAAGGTTACTAATGCTGGTGCAACTACTCAATGAAGTTCGTCAATGTCGAGCATGTGAACCTCACCTCCCCCTGGGAGCCAACCCTGTAATTCGGGCACAATCAAGTGCTCGTATACTCATCATCGGTCAAGCACCAGGGACACGCGTACACGCCACATCCATTCCATGGAATGATCCAAGTGGTGACCGCTTACGAGTGTGGATGGGAGTGAACAAAGAAACGTTTTATGATGAAAGCCAAATCGCGATCATGCCCATGGGTTTTTGTTATCCAGGAAAAGCGAAAAGCGGCGACAAACCACCCCGCAAAGAATGTGCACCAATGTGGCACGAAAAAATCTTAAATTATCTTCCAAATATAGAGATAACACTATTAGTGGGCAATTATGCCCAAAACTATTATTTACCCAACAAACCCGCGACACTGACCGAAACAGTAAAACAGTGGCAACGCTGGGCACCACACTATATTCCCCTACCTCACCCATCACCACGAAATAATATTTGGCTAAAACGTAACGAGTGGTTTGACAAAGAATTGACGCCATATATTCGTCGACACATTTCCAAGCAAATAACAACCGTAAAATCCAAATAAATTAGGGTTAGTTCCACTTTTCGGACACTGATTATCTGATCAAGTTCATATTTTTAGATATGGATCTAAAATTTAGATTTAATTTAGCTACATTGATAGATAGCATTCACCAGTAAATAAATGTAAATAGCTGGTGGTTTTACCATCAACCTATGCACTGTTCGCACAAGGATAAGCTCAAATCATAAGGGCGTTCGAACAGATAATTCATCGTTTGGCTTAAGTGTTGTCTATTCATTATGAAAAAAATCAGAAAGTTACTTGCTCCTTCTTTTTTGGCGCTAGTGCTTAGTGCGTGTCAATCTACGACTCCACCAAGTTGGTATACCACACCACAAGAAACCAATAGCGATTACATTCAAGCGGTAGGACAAGGACGTACTCTTAATTCAGCTAAACAATCAGCATTAAGCCAAATCAATTCCGAACTTTGGACTCAAGTTAATTCGTCGTTCTCTATGCGGGAAGTGGCAAAAAACTTTAATGACAAATCCAACAATTATTCAGTTGTTGATAATAACGTTAATAGCAAAACAGCTAACGTCACCTTTACTGGTATTGAATATACTAAAAACGACAAAAATGACATCGCCTACTTCGTTCAAGCCAGAATAAAAAAACAGACGGTTATCCAACAGCTCAAAACAGATATTCGCAACACCAATGAACAGGCAAAAATACAACTTGATGCGTTAACACACCAAGACCCGCTTATATGGTGGATGGAAAACAAAAACGCCAATGAATATCGTGATAGCGTGATTGTTCGTATGGCGATGTTATCTGCTTTAACTTCAGGGCAAGCACTCCCATCAGCACCCTCAGTCAAAACCCTGCTCGAGAAAAAATCGACCATGCAATCACGTATGTTGATTCGCATTGTGCGCTCATATCACGACAAAAAAAGTGCAGAATTCCTTGCTCGCGCCCTAAACGAACAAGGTATTGCGACCACAATGGGCGCAAATAGCAGAGCTACTCACACCTTAAAAATGACTTCAGAGTTTCGGCGTGCCTTTATGGCATCATCGTATATCTCTACCAAGGTAACCACTCTGAGTCTGACCAATAATCAAAATCGCCATGTCATTGCTACTCAAGAAATCATCTCTACGGGTAACTCAATGTCTGGCTACGATTTAGCCAACGAAGGCTCCGAACGCAATTTCTCAGACATTATCAATGAGAAAGGCATTTGGTCAGCTTTAGGCCTTAAATAACAATAAATTCAAAAAATACATACAAACAACCCGGCACTAGGCGGGTAATAAATAACAATATGGAGTTGTCTATTATGTTCAAACAAACCGCAGTGGCATTGGGTGTGGTAACTTTACTTTCTGGTTGTGCTGTTAAAGGTGTTTGTACACCTGATACGAAAGTACCAATGGAAAAATCTGCAGTTCCTGCCAAAACAAGTACATCAAGCAAAGTTATCGTGCTCCCTGTTGAAGCAGACTTTAAAGATCCAGCGTTAAAACGTATTCAAGCAACAATGCTTAACGCACTTGAGGGTCAAGTGGTTGCCACGGGGACGACCCTAGTAGACCGCAAAATTGCCAACAAATTAAAATCTGAAATTAAACTCGCAGAACAAAGTGGTCGTTACAACAGCAAAGGCGTGCCAATTGCTGATTACGCAGTAATCACACAAATTAATTCTTCAGAGTTAGGTAAGCGTTTTGAAGAAGCTTCTTCATGGAAAGACAAAAAAGGGAAATGGCATAAAATTCCTGCGAAGTGTTACTTTGAAGCAGACGTTAAAGGGGTAATGAAAGTCTACTCACTACCAGATATGCAATTGGTTAAGCGTGTAGAGCTTAAAGGTGATGAAAACCGCTCTACTGAAACCCGCAATTCTAGCTGCCCAATCAACAATGCATCATATACAAGCATGGCAGTAGCCGCTGCTGAAGAAGCAGTAAAATACTCTAACGATCTTAAGGATATGCTAGCAGCAAGCGCCCCTGTACTGGAAATGCGTCAATGTGAGCAATTCGGCCCAATGGTTCGTATTGGTGTAGGTTCTAAACGTAACGTAGCACCAAAAACAGATGTGGTTTTCTCTAGCCGTTACAAAACTGATGCAGGTGTAGAAACCTTTGAAATCGGTAAAGGTTACGTTGTTGATAACCAAGCAGATGCAGTAAAACCAGACTATTCTTGGGTGGCAATCAAAGAAGATTTGGCTCTTAAAATCAAAGAAGGTGACTCTGCGAAACTTAAATTCTCTGCGTGCTCACTATTAGATTTAGAGTGTCAAGCTAAAGAGTTAACAAAATAATAGGTTGGTCATATGAAAAAGCTAATCGCACTGAGTGTTATCACACTTGCCCTAGCGGGTTGTAAAACAGTGAACACTGGGACCATTGAAGAAGCACAAAACTTTGCACAATGTACTTTCCCTGATTCACCGACAGTTGAAGCACCATCTTGGATTTGTGACGTCATGCCAAAAGACCTGGCTATCGGCGCAACAGGTTATGCGAAAAAAAGCGTAGCTGGTATGTCCGTCATGCGTAAAATCGCGATTAATGACGCACGTGTTAACTTGGCAGCTGAATTCCAAACAGACGTTAACAACATGTTCAAGCAAGCGATTGAAAGCACCACCAAAACCACCACGGCAACGGGTGCTGATGAAAATGTTGTTGAATCGTTTGAAAGTGCGACCAAAAACATCGTGACTCGCTCACTGACCAACAGCCGTTTAATCGTAAGCCAAGCAAGCCCAGCGGGTGGCCTATACGTATTAGTAGGTATGGACCAAAACGCTTACGACGCTAACGTAAACAAAGTTGTTGATGCCGCCAATAGCGACAGCAAGCTTTGGAAACAATTCAATGATGATAAAGCAGCAAAAGATCTACAAAACGCGCTAACTTCATTGAAAAAAATGTAATGAGCTGACATACCCACCTAGAGATATCACCTTGCTACCCCGTGATGACCTCTAGGTCGGGTATCAAAGAGACTGCGATTTCGTGGTCTCTTTCTCTTTGGACTCTCTCTGGCTGGGACAGCACTGTGAAAAATACAAAACTCTCTGCAATTACCCTTGCACTTATGACCGTGATGGTTAGCCCGACTTCATGGTCAACAACCGACCCTTTCGCTGAACTCGATACCGCAGTTGCACAATCACATCAAACTCATGAACAAAAGCTCGAAGAATTCTATAAGTATGTGAATAACTACTTAGACGAGTATGAACAGTGGCGTGATGACTACACGGCTCAGCTTGATGCAGAAAAAGCCAAACACATTGAAAAATGGGGCACTGGTGACGTATCTGACCAAACAACCTCGGTCGAATACAGCGACAATGATGCGGTAAAAAAAGTCATCGACTACGAAAATAATACCGCCACGATTTCTGTTTTAGTTCCTGCAGACACCTCAGAAGAAGAGGCTCAAAAACAGTTGGGTAACCTTTCTGTTGACTTAGATGGTGATAAGCTTGCCATGACCGACGGTCAAGTATCACAACAAGAAGTGGATTATTCCGCAGAACAAGAGAAAAAAGAGTACAACTTCATTGTTGAACAAACGGAAGCACAAATGAATGAGCTGGATAATCAAGCTGAACGTCTCATTCACTCTAATACCGGCATTCCAGATTCGTTCATCTATGAACGCGCGTATAAGAAAAAAATGGCACTAGTTGCGGATGCACAAGAACGAGTAAAAGCATTACGTACCTTGTACAAAGCTAAACGAGCTGAGCTAGGCATTCCTGAACCTGTTGTTGAACCAGAACCATCGCCAACAACAGAACCAACACAAACCGCTCAAACGCCAAAAGAGGTTCAACAACCTGAAGTAAAAGAAACTTCCGTTGCCAAAACGCCTACCGTAGAAACTAACGATAAGCCAGCAGCTGTAGAACCAATGACTGAGCAATCAGAACAAATTGCAAAAGTACCTCAACAGCCCGTTACTCCAGAGGCGACTGAGACGACAAAACCGAGTGTTACTGACACACCGGCCAAGCCGACATCGAAAGCTGCAACACCTAAGCCAATGAAAGTGGTTAGCTACACAATCAAGCTACCAGAAGGTGCCCTGAAAAAACGCGCAGAGCAATATCGTCCAATGGCCGACTCTGAGAGCAAAGAGTTCGATATCAACCCGGCGCTAGTGATGGCGATCATGCACAGTGAGTCTTCATTCCGCCCTGACGCGAAATCTCACGTGCCAGCTTACGGTCTTATGCAAGTAGTACCAAGCAGCGCTGGTTATGATGTCAACCGCACCATCCGTAACATTGATGCACCGATGAAAGCAGATGAGTTGTATCAGCCACCAGTAAACGTCGAAACAGGTACTGCTTATTTGCATATTTTGAATGATAAATACCTAAGCGCAATTAAAGACGAAAAGAGCCGTACATTCTGTACCATCGCAGCTTACAACACAGGTGCAGGTAACGTAGCACGTGCGTTTAACCAAGATCATTCCACTAATATTCGCAAAGCTGCTGGCATTATTAACTCAATGACACCAGATGAGGTTTATCAACATCTAATTGAAAACCTCCCTTATGACGAAACTAAAAACTACCTGAAAAAAGTCAGCTCACGCATGGCTCTTTACCAGTAATCACCTCCCACCAGCAGAGGTCACAAGGCCTCTGCTTTAACAAACAGGAAGCACGTTATGTTTAAATATATCGCTCTGATTCTTATCGTTATTGGTATCTATATTGGCGTGCAATACAAAGATGAGATCACCGGTGTGGTCGGTAATGACCGAATGGAATCTATCCAAGAGCAGGTTAATGACACCATCGAAAACGGCAAAGAAGCACTATCAGATACAATTGATGAGATCAAAAAATAATGACTACGGAAAATAATCCACCAAAAGAAAAAAGAGAAGTTGAAGTTGGCGGAGTAAAATTTAACGTCGGACAAAGGGTAGCAGCCATCATTACCCTATGTTCATTAGTTATCATCGCTCTCGGTAATTTTAATGATTCATCCGATGCCGTCGAAAAACTCTATGATTTTGGATTGTCACAATTCACAACCATACCGTCACAAGAAAAACTGAATAAAATTTATATTCGCGCATCAGATAGCATCTTAGAGGAAACATTTGGTGCTCCGGTCTACATCAAACATTCGTACAGTGGTGATGTCATCAAATACTACCGCGATGATAAGTTCATTCTATCTGCTGTCACTAAAAATGATGCCCTAATGGCCTACCTCGTGTTCCCTTCAGAAGGGTTTATTCCTAATACCGCCCAACACGCAGGTGGCTCAGACCTATTAAACACAACGTTTAGCCAACAAGAAAGTGTACAAGACTTCCGTTCAACCATGTCACGCATGGTCACGTACTATTTGGAAGAAAACGCCACTGGCGAATTTAGCAATCTATACTCTTCTGTTGCAGGTTACACCGAGTTTGATACCGCGCTAGATGAAACCCATCGCACTCTACTTAATCGCCTATCAGATGACCAAACCTTTGGTCGCGACAGCCAAAAAGATTTAGAAGCCGTGCGCGCAGGCTTTAAGCCAAACTTCTTTGGCTACAGCGCTTTACAGGGTATTGGTCCTTTGGAAGACGCGATTCTCACTAAATCCGAATATCGTTTAATTACCCAATAGAATATTACATAGTGAACGCAGCCTTCGGGCTGCTTTTTTTGTATTTAAAACAGCCCCAGACGCTTAAATAGCTTCAGGAACATAGCAACCCAAAAGCTCTAAAACCTGCACATAAATATCATGGCAAGCACCAAAATCGCAGCGTGCTCGATCCGGTCCTCCCCCCTTGGTTTTAAGGGGGGAGTTAGAGGGGGGATCATGCGCAGGAGTTAAAGATTATCCTCATAACACACTGAATTAAATAACAATTAACAATAATACTTTTACTTATAAGTATTTTATTTGGCTTTTACTAAATACAATTCAAAAAACTATAAAATACCACAAACACATCGACTTCAGCGCGCGCTAACTCCCTCCCCAGCCCTCCCTCTAAAGAAGGAGGGGGCCAGATCGCGTTCGCTGCGGAAAATGCGCTCGAGCCGTGGGTTCTGTGGTGTTTTGGATACGGGAAATACCCAAATCACAGCAAACTCGATCTGGTCCTCGGGCGTACGGTGAGCACCAAAATCACAGCGTGCTCGATCTGGTTCTCGGGCATGCGGTAAGCACCAAAATCACAACGAACTCGATCTGGTCCTCGGCATGCGGTGAGCACCAAAACCACAGCGAACTCGATCCTGTCCTCGGGCATGCGGTAAGCACCAAAATCGCAGCGTACTCGATCTGGTCCTCCCCCCTTGGTTTTAAGGGGGGAGTTAGAGGGGGGATCATGCGCAGGAGTTAAATATAATCTTCATAACACACTGAATTAAATAAAAATTAGCTGTAATAGCTTTTCTTACAAGCGCTTTATTTGGCTTTTACTAAATACAATTCAAAAAACTATAAAATATCACAAATACAGTAACTTCAGCGCGCGCTGGCTCCCTCCCCAGCCCTCCCTCTAAAGAAGGAGGGGGCCAGATCGCGTTCGCGGCGGCTAATTGCGCTCGAACCGTAAGTTCTGTGGTGTTTTTGTATGTAGTAAATACAAAACCACAGCTCACTCGATCTATGTGATTAGTGAAGCTAAGCCGTTTGAGCTTTTGCTAGGGCACGATTTTCAGCAATCGTGGCTGAGGTGCGTTCAAAGGTGAGGGACATTCTTTCAAAACTACCGCGAATCAATTCATACTTATCAGTCGGAATCTGATCCTTAGGTAACTGACTTAGTAAGTGATGGCAGGCATCAGTATAAGAAGAAGTACCTTGGCCACGATAGCAATGCATAAAAGCATCGGCCAATGCGACTTGCCAGCGGTCAAGCTCATCGTCTAACGCTGAACCGCAACTGCTTTGAATGACCTTACGTAAACGCAACGAAACATGCCCTAGGTTTAGTGCGGTCAATGCCAAGTCGGTGAGATCGCGATGTTGACTCATCCCTTTCTCGTAAGTCGAGATACGCAACAAACGGTCACCCATACGCGCATTAAACCAGCTCTCTCCCGCCTTTTTATGAGGAACATCAATCAAGTCGCGGTAAGTGTTGCGAATCAAACTTCCCATCATCAATGACAAGCTTGGACCGGTAATTAACTTAAACAGCCAATACAGCAAAGTGACCCCCACAAAGATCGCCATTGCATTACTCACAGTGGAATCAATGGCAAACGCTCGGCTCATATTGCTACTAGGCATTACAAAGATAGTGAAAGGAATACTGATCCCCAGCCCATAAGGCAAAGTTGGCCTGTTCGCTAAAGCAAGTAAACCGACAAAATAAGGTAAAGCCAGCACCAGTACCAACAACTCAAAGTCACCACTACTTTGTGCCAAAAGCGGCACTACGATAAAGATAGTGACAGGTAAAACCAACACAACGCCGACCAAAATTCGCCTTAACACTATGGTCAAAATCATCATCGGCAAACGGGCCATCATAATGGAAAAGACCACGGGCAAAATCATCATCATCAATACCGCCGTCGCCCCAGTGCCAATCCACAACCCCGCTCCGACCAAAAACATCACCATACTGCGCAAACCCGTTGTTAACCCCACCAAAAAGTCACGGTGAGACACAATTCGCGGAGCATTAAGCAACACCGATTGATCCTCTAATAGCGCATTGTACCCTTTCAATACCATGATCAATTCCGCACTGAGTTCGAGGGCAATTTTATGCATTCGCGCCTCAAACGCCGTCTCTTTTACGGTGTTATTGACCGCATAAATTTGCTTACGGCGCAACTTTTGCGCCATCTCATAGCACTCGCGATAATCTTGGGACTGCTCCATAGCATCAAAGGTATCACGCATTTCATTGAGCAAATTCTGCAAATTCTCAGACACCAACTCAGTGTGTTTACGTTGTAAACGCCCAAAAATCTGGATGAGTGCTAACAAGGAGAGTGTTTTGTTGGTCAACAAGTTAGATGCTCGACTTTGCCCTGGGCCATTAGGGCCTTCATAGGCAACCGCACTAGAATCGTCACTCAATGCAGTAAGCGATTCCAAAATACTATCGATCGATTTGTGCCGTTCTTCGTGCGAGCCATCAGGATTAAGCTCAAGAGTAAAATAGTGGAGAGACTGATTGATAACACTTCGCGCGTGCATTTTTAGTCCGTCGCGTACCCGAACAGGCCAGATCAACGTACTAATCAGTGCCGCACAAATCACCCCAACAATAATCTCACTGACACGAGCTTGAGCAACCTGAAAGATAGTTTGGCTACTTGCCGTTGCCGGTTGGATCATCACCAACAGAACAATCAAACAAGCGGTCATACCTGCCATAGCAAAAGCATAAATAAGGTTAACTTGACGCACCAACGCAGAAAGCGCAGCGTTCACCCCAAGCCACAATGCGAGAAGACCAATCGCAATTTCTGGATATGGAGCAAAAAACTCCAACACAAAAATCGCAAATAACCCACCTGCAATAGTCCCAATAATTTGGCACAACCCTTTTTCAATCACTAGGCCACTTTCAGGGCGAATCTGTAAGAATATCGCCCCTATAAGCGCCCAATAAGGACGGTCTAAATTGAAAAACATCGCAATATAAAGAGAGACGGCCATCGCCAATACTCCCTTCAATGCAAATTTCACCGCCTGATTGGAAGGAAAGAAAATGCTGTTAAACAGAAGCTTCATAGCGCTGGCACTGCGTCATCTTGCAGATAAATCGACACCGTCATCCCTGCACTTAAATGAACATCCTCTGGAATGTCATCCAAACGAATATCCACAGGAATACGCTGTGCTAAGCGAACCCAGTTAAAGGTTTGCTGAACTTGAGGCAACAATTGAGTGTTGCCATTGGTATTAGAATCAGCGATGGCTTTACCAATACTCGTTACCGTCCCCATCAATGGTTTGCCGCCACTCATCAAGGTAATCGTTGCTTTTTGTCCCTCATGAATGAGCGGTAACTTTGTTTCTTCAAAATAACCAGTAACGTATAACGAATCTTTTTTCACTAGCGATAAAACCGACTTACCTTGGCTGACATAATTGCCTTCACGCAACGTTAAGTTAATCATGCTGCCATCAGCAGGTGCTTTAATTACCGAACGATCAAGGTTTATTTTTGCTGTATTCAATTTAGCGAGGCTTAAATCTAACGCAGCTTCCGCAAGCTTAGTTTGAATACGAGCACTTTCCGCCGTTTCATCACTAACTAGCTTACCGTTTTTACTCAGAGCCTTACGGCGTTCATACTGATGTTTAGCTAATTCAAGTGAATACTGATTACTTTCAACTTGCGCCTCTAATTCGGCAATCGATGCTTTGTAACGCGTATCATCCACCGTAAACAGTACATCGCCTTTTTTCACGTCTTGGTTATCGCTAACATTAAGATGAGTGACCCACCCAGAAACGTCTGGGGCAATAGTGATGACATCAGCACGGACGCGCCCATCGCGAGTCCAAGGAGAATATAGATAATGTTGCCAGACCCAATGTCCAGCGAGAAAAGCAATCACCACAACCACTAAGGTTAGAGAGATTCGAACTGTTTTTGCCATAATGATGATTAGCTCCCGAGTAAATATACGACTAAAGCGAGATAACAAACATACAGCCCGACTTCGAACCAAGCTGCTCGCCAAATTTTGGCGTAAAGCCCTGTTTTGTACAAAATAACCCGCGTTATCCAAGAAAGAACAAAGGCCAACGGTGCAAATAAGACGAGTGGACTAAAAAGTAAGCCCCCTAATGCAACTTCTTCAAACATATTGGACATAATCCTGCATTGTTGATCCCTTCAAAGCATCCATCATTCTTGCTTTACGCCAACGAAGGTGGATGAAATATTGTTGATTGATAATGGACGACAGCCGCTGGTTTATACGTTCCACACTCAGCAACACACTTCGACTTCAAAGAGACGACTCCAAAGAAAGGAGACGAAGGAAGACGACATACGGTTGAGTACTGTGGATTTCTGTCTTGAGGAATCACTTCCTTCATCGCTTGGCAACAGCCTATTGACTATTTTTTGGTCATCAAGCATCAGGAGTATAAGACAGGATAGAGAACCCCGCTCAATAACTTTGTCAAAGTAAAACATAAGTTCGAGCAGATTAGATGTATATCCGTTGAGCTGTTTTTATTCCTATTTATAGAATGTCATTTTTAGCCCTAAATGTGACACACTTCAAGAAATTATTCGGATACAAACTATTTCTTATTAGGAACTAATTACCCAAGAACAGCCGATACCATTCTAGTTTTTATTGGTAATAATGGTGGTAATGTTCGTTCATTTAACCAGCTATCGATCGCCATATCTTAGCCAGCAAACGTCACATTCATTCCAAACAAATCTGAGGGTTACACAACCTGATGTCGATTTTGAGATCTGATCCCCATAGATAAATTGTTAACAAAAAAATCACCCTAATTCGATGTCCTAAAAATCTTGAGTGATAGCCTTACCAGGCTTCTTCATATTGATAAGGTTAAAAAATGAGAGACAAAAGAATTGATCTGTTAAGGTTCATTGGCCTGTCCATGATTATTTTGGCTCATGTCACTCCTCCTGATGTCATCATGCAAATTCGCAACTTCGACGTGCCGCTTATGGTCATCATCTCTGGCATTTCATTTGCGATTAGTTTCAAAAACAGTGAAAAATTCACCATCTATGTTTGGAAAAGATTTAAGCGGTTAGTGCTGCCTGTATGGGCATTTCTGTCGATGTTCTTTTTACTGATGACCTATGTATTCCCCGGCACATTAACCCTTAATTTGGAAACCATAGTTAAATCCTATTTGCTATACGATGGCATCGGCTACGTGTGGATCATTCGTGTCTTCATCCTCGTTGCTTTGGTATCACCACTTTTGTACTGGTGGAATCAAAAGGAAAGGAGCAACGTTCGATTTCTTCTTACCCTAGCAATACTTGCTATCGCTTATGAATTATTCCGTTACTATTCGTTACCTTACATACAAGGCGATAAGTTACGTTTACTCTCTCTAGTCAGTCACTATGTACTGGCCTACTCTTTAATTTTTGCGTTCGGCCTACGTATCTATCAATTAAAGAAAACGGAGCTGATAGGGACTCTGGTCATCGCGGCAGCAACGTTTATTCTCACTCGCTGGTATCTGTTCAGTTTTACTGATAGCTCAATATCGACCCAAGATTACAAATACCCGCCCTCTTTTTACTATTTCTCTTACTCCATTATCGCATTCATCATCTTATGGTCGATTAGCGACAAAATCGTTGCTGCACTTGAAGCGGTGAAGATATCTAACGCTGTCTTCTTTATCGCCCAAAACTCAATCTGGGTTTATCTATGGCACATCGTGTTTATCACGCTACTACCAGATAATGGGTATCTGGAGAAATATCTAATTACCTACATATCTGCTGGCATCATTACCTACATCCAAACAAGCATGGTGAGATTAATCGTCAATCATGACTCACTCCCGAACGGACTGAAAAAGAATGTCCGCATCGTGTTTACGGGGTAAAAAATACAGTAACTTCGGCGCGCGCTAGCTCCCTCCCCAGCCCTCCCTCTAAAGAAGGAGGGGGCCAGATCGAGATCGCTTTGGCCAATGCGCTTGAGCTGTGGATTCAGTGATGCTTGAAACTGTAACCACATCCGCTATCAGAATTGGCTTAATTTCAAGCAATTGCTACAAATCAATCCGGTTCTTGAACATGACGGCAATCACCAAAATCACAACGAACTCGATCCGGTCCTCCCCCCTTGGTTTTAAGGGGGGAGTTAGAGGGGGGATCATACGCAGGAGCCAAAGATTAAATCCATAAGACACTGAATTTAATACAAATAAATACAAAAAATTGAACTTACACTTGGTTTGTTTGATTTTTACTAAATATAAAATAAAAAACTAAAAACAACGCGAATGCAGTAGCTTCGGCGCGTGCTAGCTCCCTCCCCATCCCTCCATCTAAAGAAGGAGGGGCTGATCGAGTTCGCGGCGGCTAATTGTGCTCGAACCGTGGGTTTCGTGGTGTTTTGGATACAGAAAATCTCCAGATCACGGCAAACTAGATCTATTCGGGTTGAATATTCAAAGCTTGTTGGATCATAAATAGGACACCTTCGATGTTCTCCATTACCTCGAGATTGGTGAAGCGGAGAACCTGCATGCCTTGGTTGCGGATAAATTGATCTCGCTGATGATCGTAATTTATTGCCGCGTCGGAAAAATGGCTATCGCCATCCAGCTCGATAACCAGTTTTTGTTCTGAGCAATAAAAATCCACAATGTATCGGCCGATGCTATGCTGGCGTCGAAACTTAACGCCTAATTGCTTTCGCCGCAGACAATACCAAAGCTTAATTTCCGGTTCAGTCTGATGTTGACGTAACGCCTTTCGCAACTCGGTGCGATCACGAGAATTCAATGGCGACTACCTACTAACTTACTTGATAGCCTAACCGCCGTAGCTGTTGGGCAAATTCATCTTGCGTATGAGGTTCGCCGTGAATCAAGTGAATCTCTTTGGGTGCGGTAGGAATGCCTTCAATAAAACGCAGTAAATCCGCTTTATCGGCGTGGGCTGAATAACCCGACATCGCATGGATATGAGCATTCACGGGGACCAGTTCTCCATCAACCAACACATGCGACTCACCACGTAAAATAGCGTCGCCTAACGTGCCTTGCGCTTGGTAGCCAGCAAAAATCACATCCGTTCTTGGGTCGGGTAATAGATGGCGAAGATAATCAACAATACGGCCGCCTTCACACATGCCAGATGCCGCCACAACAATCGCCGGCTCTCCTGTTGATGCCAGACGATTCACCAACTTCTGATGACCACGAAAATCCGCAATCTTAATACACTGCTCAAAAGCGAGCGGATGACGATGCTGCGCCAAACGCTGTTTAGCCTCTTTACCCCACAACGCTTTAAAGCGACGGTACGACTCCGTCACTCGGCTGGCCATGGGTGAATCAAGAACAATGGGCAAATCACTAGCGATCTCTCGTTCGTGTATCAATCGCTCAATATCAAACAACAACTCCTGCGTTCTTCCCACGCTAAAAGCCGGAATCAAAATAACGCCGCCATCACTTAACGAACGATCAATAATCGCTTTCAAGCGATTCGCACGGTCTTCAACACTCTCATGGCATTTATCACCATACGTGGTTTCGATGTAGAGATAATCTGCGTGAGGGGGAGAGATAGGATCGGGCAACAGTGGCGTATTACTCGGCCCCAAATCACCAGAAAACACCACGATTTCTTCATTCGGTAACCGAAACTCCACAAAGGCCGAGCCTAAAATATGCCCTGCGGGGTTAAAGCGAATATCTACCGTCGGTTCAGCCGATTTCGTTAGCCAAGAAGCCGAATCCGCAAACCAATCAATGGTGTACCAATGGCCATATTCCATTGGAATCATCAGCGCCGTAATCGCATCAATCACCTTATGCGCCTGACTATGACTCATACCCAACTGCAACTTGAGTCCATCTTCCAGCATCAAAGGCACCAATTCAGCAGTTGCCGGAGTGCAATAAATTGGATGATTAAACCCAGCGGCCACTAACCAAGGTAAACGCCCTACATGGTCGATGTGCGAGTGAGTAAGTACTAACCCACAAATATCATCTAATGCGAAATCAATCGTAGGTTCTTGCGCCGTTTTATCGCTACCTTGAAACAAACCACAATCAATCAGAATACTGGTATCGCCCCAGCGCAGTTCGTGGCAGGAACCTGTCACCGTATGATGACCACCATGATGTTTGACAGTATGAGAAATCATAACCTAACCTCCAACCGAACTAAGCACTCACTAACGTGGGATCCCATGTTTCAGGTACACACCCGAACTGAATGGATTGCGCCATGTGAGAAATAATGGGGCTAATGTTGCCGTCGGCGTCATTAAGAAAATAGGAGTGGCCAGTCGGATAATCAAACCGATTATTGAAACTATCACAGTCGAAACTAAAAACCCGATTGCTCGGCAGCAAATGAGGATTAGCAGGGCCGGTCATCCCCAACCGACGGCTCAACATTCGGTGTCGCAAATTGGCAATTTTCGACGCTGGCATGGCGTAATCATCACTCGCATAATAGACCAAGGTGTTCTTACAGCTATCCAACACATGCCGACCGCGTTTCTTCGGCTCTAATACAGAATTTTCTACATCGGGCGCCACCATAAACACATTGCGAAACAGCAAAGGCACACCATCGTAACCATTCCCATCGACCCAATAATGAAGCGTATTGACTAACACTCGGTTACCCATCGAATGAGCCAATAAATTCATCCGCTTTAAGCAAGGCACCGTTTGTTGCGCAGGTGCGCGGCGCCACTGATCAAACTTATCCAACAATCGACTAAACGCAATTGCACTAAAATCTGCGGCTTTTTGATCGTCCCAATAATCATCCACAATCCTGACCACCGAATCATCGTCACACGGCCAAATCAAAGGAATCACCTTCACTAAATCGGGAGTATCGCGGTTAATTAAGTTCTCTAGCTGCTGGGCATTATGAAACACATGTGGCTCCATATTGTTGTTAAAGCCATGAATATAAAAGAGTAGCTGAGTATGGGCCGGTAAGGCTTTTAGCCGATCAAAAAACGGGGCTGAAAGGATTTCTGTATAGTCTTGTTCACCGCGTCGCTCACAAAAGTAGAGCCATTTCGACACATCGGTATTCTGATAATCAAACCGAATCGCGCGCCCCGCTTTGGAACGTGCCGATTGAACAGGTATGCGGTTGGTAATAAATAGCATCACGGCTCTCCTTTTGATTGTGAGAGGGCTATTACTCAATAACCAAGCGCTAGAGAACATCTTGCTGACGGCTGTTTGCGAGTGACCCAAATAAATCACTTACAAACAGTGCAAAAAGGAGGAGGGATTTCGACGAGGTTCAAAACAATGGCCAATGTTATGACCATCATCATCACTGCGAAGCGAGCAAAAGAAAAAGGAGCCGCAGCTCCTTTTTACTCTTATATCTTTACTCTTATACCAACGTCCAGATTAAGCCATTTCAACTTCTGGGGTAGCCACTTTAACTACCGCAGGCTCGGCCTTTTTAGGCGCCGCTTTATGATAAACATTTTCATAGCAGTAGTTCGTTGCTTCAATGTAGCCTTCAACACTACCGCAATCGAAACGCTTACCTTCAAATTTGTACGCGAGAACACAGCCTGTTTGCGCTTGTTTAAGTAGCGCGTCGGTGATCTGAATTTCGCCGCCTTTACCTGGTTCAGTTTGTTCAATTAAATCAAAGATATCTGGAGTCATAATGTAACGACCAATAATCGCCATATTACTTGGTGCAGTGCCTTGAGCTGGTTTCTCCACCATGTCATCAACACGGAAGATGTTGTCTTTGATCATCTCACCGGAGATCACACCATATTTGTGGGTCTCGGATTCAGGCACCTCTTGCACAGCAACGATCGTACAACGGAACTGATTGTACAGTTCAGTCATTTGCGCTAATACGCCTTTTTCCTCGTTAACGCAGAGGTCATCGGCTAACACCACCGCAAACGGGTTATCACCCACTAACGCTTTACCAGTAAGAATGGCATGACCTAAGCCTTTCATCTCGCGCTGACGAATATAAGTAAAACTCGCAGAATCCATCACATCACGAATATCCTCTAGCAAGGCTTCTTTTGCCGTGCCGTTGATCTGATGCTCTAGCTCATAGTTAGTATCGAAATGATCCATGATCGAGTGCTTACCGCGCCCCGTTACAATACACATATCTGTCATACCTGCGTGAATGGCTTCATCCACTCCGTACTCAATTAGAGGCTTATTCACAACCGGCATCATTTCTTTAGGCATCGATTTGGTAGCTGGAAGAAAACGTGTACCGTAACCCGCTGCTGGGAAGAGACATTTCTTAATCATAATAATTCCTAAATTTTTAATTTAAGGGAGGCCTGTTCAATATTAATAACTAACTAAAATTCCTTTTTCTGTTGAATTAATAAGCGCCATCTCCTCTAACAACAACACCGACTGTCTTAAATAAAATGACAATATCGTACCAAAGAGACCAGTTTTTTACGTACCAACTATCTAAATAAACACGAGTGGTATAATCCGTGTCACTACGGCCTGTTACTTGCCATAAACCTGACATACCCGGTTTAACTAAGTTGTAATACAAAACATCATCGCCATAGCGTTTCAATTCTTCATCAATAACTGGGCGAGGACCCACAAGGCTCATTTCACCTTTTAAAACATTCCAAAGCTGTGGTAATTCATCAAGACTAGTTTTACGTAAGAAATGACCAATTTTGGTTATACGCGGGTCATTTTTCAGTTTAAATTCTCGATCCCATTCAGCGCGCGCTTGAGGGTCATTTTCTAACAGTTCCTGCAATACTTCTTGAGAATTCATTACCATGGTACGGAATTTTAAACATTTAAAAGGCTTACCATTAAAACCTATTCTTTCATGGCCAAAAGTAGCGGAACCACCATCACGTTTTACCATCAAAGCAACAAAAAGGAAAAACGGCGATAATAGAGTAAGTAAAAGAGCGGAAGTTACAATATCAAAGCAACGTTTTAAAATTCGTGCCGACGTTTTAGATAAGTTATTTTTCACACTTAACATCATTAATTCAGAACTAAAAAAGTTCGAAACATCAGCGCCATATAACGGAATACCACGCATCGCAGGAATAACCGATATATTTGAAACATTCAAATATGCTAGCTTTCTTACCCAGTAATCTCGAGTCTTGTTATCTTCTTTTTCTAACGCGATAAACACTCGATAGTATTTATCTAAGTTACCAATAAATGCGGTCTCACTGATGTATGGCACATCCGTACTATTTTCTTGGTGAACATCCAACTGAGAAGACTCATAGGGGTTAACAAAAGCTTTAATGGTGTAACCCGTTGACATATCGCTACTAATCGCCTTGTACGCCTCAATGGCATTTTGCTGCTCACCAATAATCACACATGGTACGCTCCAAAGGCCTAGTTTGTTCAAAATAAGCTTTGCGCTATTGCGGCATAGCGGTAACAACACAAACAATACAGCCCAAGAAATAGCCCAAATTTCAACAGAATAATTGGAGACTAACAGCAAGTTCATTGCTAGAGATAAAATAGATAGGATAAATAGATTTTTAATCACATCCTTCAGCTCATCCCAGAATGGCTTTCGACGAGTATAATGAAGACGGTTAACACCAAACCAAAAAATTGACATAAAGGCGATAATGAAAAAGACAGTACCTTGCCAGTAGTTACTACCTAAAGAATAGCCATCACCTAATAAATAAAATCCGGACCACGAACCTTTGTCAGAAATAACATAAGCAATATTTTCAGAAACAATAAAGGCAAATAAATCAAAAAGGATTAATATCATAGAGTTAAAAACTGGAATCAACCTCGAATATTTAACTCCATAACCACCGCTCTCAACATTTACATGTTCCATAGCATAACCTATTAATTGTCACAAATTGCGTTTTGAGATCTTTATCTAGAAATAAATAAAGACATAATTACCCTTGCTCTCCCTAAAGGACGGAGGATAAGTGTTTAACAAATAAATTCCAAATAATGCGATCTTATTGAAAACACAATTTAGATTAAGATCTCTTATTGTTTAAATATCAATTTAATGTCAATTCTATCCAAGCGTTTAATCAGATTTGATCTTCACCCCATAATAAATGTTATTAAACCTGTATTTATCAAAGATTTAATTAATATCTTTTAAGTATAATAATAGGCATAAAAATGCGAGAGAAATATATACTAACTCTCGCATAAATATATTAGTCAATAACTTATTGATAAAAAGTATGTTAGGAATTGTCTATTCCATGTCAGTCAATATACCCACTGGCGAGTACCCTTACTTTTTCAAAACTCCAACCAACTTAGAGTCATCCAACACCAAAAGAGCGCTAATGCGTTTTGATTCCATCAATTCAAACGCTTTACCCATCGATGTCTCTGGAGAAATGCACACCGGATTCTCACTGTAGATCGATTCCGCACACACACTAAACGCATTTTGACCATACTTTTGCATTGAACGGCGTAAATCGCCATCAGTCACAATGCCTTTCACTCTGTTGTCTTCATCGACCACCACAGCCAACCCTAAACAGCCATGCGAGATCACATCAATGATTTCTGGCAAGGCACTGTTCATCCTCACAACAGGTAATCTATCGGTTGCCATTTCATCACGAACTTTTCTTAATAAACGGCGTCCTAAGCTACCTCCAGGGTGAAAGCGTGCAAAATTCTCTGGCTGAAAATCTCTTAACTCCATCAGGGTAATGGTTAACGCATCCCCCATCACAAGTGTTGCTGTTGTTGAACTGGTGGGTGCCAACTGATAAGGACATGCTTCCTGCGGCACAGCAATATTAAGATGGCAATGCGCAGAAGTCGCCAACGTGGAATTCGGCTTACCGGTAATGGCAATCACGTAGTTGCCGTTATCACGAAGAAACGGCAACAACTTTAAGACTTCATCGGTTTCACCAGAATTTGAGATCGCAATAAATACGTCTTCAGGTTGCACCATGCCCAAGTCACCATGAAACGCCTCTCCGGGGTGCATAAAAAAGCTTGGCGTGCCCGTGCTAGCAAATGATGCGGCAATTTTTTTACCAATAATACCGGACTTACCCATACCACAAATGATGGTGCGACCATGAGTATTCAGGATAGCCTTAACGGCTTGTTCAAAGTGGTCATCAAGTTGATTAGAAATCTGGGTTAAACCTGCAATTTCAATATCAATAACCTGTTTTGCTTGATCTAAAATCGACATTAGCTGTTTTCCATTATTCGTTTAACATTGTCATAATCCTCTTGGGTATCAATCCCATGAGGAGGCGCATCGTCATAACGAACAACCCCAACAGACATTCCATTACTCAATGCCCGCAGCTGTTCTAGCTTTTCTATTTTCTCTAACGATGACTCAGGAAATGAACAGAATTGACGCAAACACTCAACTCGGTACGCATAAATCCCAATATGCCGATAAGCACGGTTCAACGAATCGTTTGACTCTCGATCAAACGGAATAGGTGAACGCGAGAAATAAACGGCGCGCTGCTGTTCGCCCTCCGCCACTTTGACTACATTGGGATTATGGAGGTCAGCAACGGAAGCAATCGGACTCATCACGGTACAAATATCAAACTGGGGAGACTGCGTCGCAAAGTTTGCCAATGTGGTAATAAGCGCAGGAGGTATCATCGGTTCATCCCCCTGCACGTTGATCACTAACGTATCATCTCGCCAACCTAACTTTTGACACACTTCAAACAACCGGTCTGTACCACTGGCGTGGTTAACGTCGGTTAACACGGCGGGAATTACATAGCGTTGAGCGGCTTCCATAATGCGCTCATCATCGGTTGCGACCACAATATCTTGGATTGAAAATCCGGCAGTCACTGCTTGATTGACCACATGCCAAAACATGGGCTTTTGGCACAAGGGCATTAACGGCTTACCCGGTAAACGGGACGATCCATAACGAGATGGAATCACAATTTTTACGTTTTCAAATGCCATTTTATCCACCTAACTTTCTGTTGTTACACATGAGCGCCGCCAAATTATGAAAGCTTGCTTTCAAGATATGGACGCTTGTGTACCACTTGGTCTAGCTCGACTAACGTCTCCAACATCTCTTTCATCACAGAGAGAGGCAACATATTTGGGCCATCACTCAACGCCACTTCTGGGTTGGGGTGCGTTTCCATAAACAAACCATCAATACCCACCGCAACCGCAGCACGCGCCAATACCGGCACCATCTCACGTTGGCCACCCGATGTTGCACCTAAACCGCCCGGCTGCTGGACCGAATGAGTCGCATCAAACACCACTTTGCATCCGGTTTGACGCATCACAGACAAACCGCGCATATCAGAGATCAAGGTGTTGTAACCAAACGATGTACCACGGTCACATAGCCAAATATCTTTGTTGCCAACTTCATGGCATTTTTTCACTACCTGCTCCATATCCCACGGAGCTTGAAACTGACCTTTCTTGATATTCACAGGCTTGCCTGCTGCAGCCACTTTCTGAATAAAGTTGGTTTGACGCACCAAAAAGGCCGGGGTTTGCAGCACATCCACCACAGAAGCCACTTCATCAATTGGCGTATCTTCATGAACATCGGTTAGCACTCTCAAGCCAAACTCTTTTTTCACATTGGCAAGAATGCTCAGCCCTTTTTCGATACCAGGGCCACGGTAGCTGCTCGTAGAACTGCGATTGGCTTTATCAAAGCTGGATTTAAAGATGTAATCGATCCCCAACTCTGACGTAATTTCTTTCATCTTGCCCGCAACATCCATGACAAGTTGCTCTGATTCAATGACACAAGGTCCTGCAATTAAAAACATATAAGCCTCGATAAATAGTGTTTAGATTTGGTAAATCTCTTCCAGATTGCGAGCAAAACGCTCCACAGAAAAACGCTGAAATACAGCCGTTCTATCGGGGAGAGTCGCGTGACGAAACTGCTCTGGATCGGCAACAAATTGAGTTAATAACTCAATTGCCTCTGCTGTTTGGGTAAATAGACATCCGCCACGCTTATCGGCAACAATATCGCTATTGCCGGCGCAGTCTCGGAGTAATAGAGGAAGACCCGCCGCACTGGCTTCAATCACCGACACAGGCATGCCCTCCCAAAGGGAAGTTGATAAATAGAGGTCGGCATCATTCAACCGCGCAATCACCTCTTGGCGACTTTTCCAACCGGTCACCTCGACACCAGCTTGTTCCAACAGTGCCCTATCTTGCTCTGCGCCATCACCAATCCAAACAAAGCGCAAATTCAGTTCCTTACACTCATGGGCAATCTTCGCAAACTCAATAAAGCCTTTTTGAGGACGAATGCCCCCCACCGTCAATACGGTTTTCTTACCTTGTGGATGGAATGGATTTGCCAACGTTTTAAATTCAGACAGGTCTACCGCATTTTCCAACAGGGAAACCTCAACAAAGGGCAATGCTTGTTTAATCGCGACGCGCTCACTCTCCGAACAAGCAATATAAGTAGCCCGTCTTAAGCAAGCTGCCGACTCAAACGCTTTGAACAAAACGTTTTTCAGCGGGCTAATGTCTTTACGCATAAAGGAAATACAGTGCGGACTGTAGAAGACTTTGCAACGCATAAACACCGAACTTAAACGCCCGACAAAGCCACCAAATGAAGAATGACAGTGAACAACATCAGGCTGAATCTTCTTAAGTTCACGGCGTAATGCGAAGAGAGACAAAGGAAAATGCTTAGGGCTCATCCCCACTTCCACCAAAGTCACATTACTTGGGAAGAGCGTTGCAATATTCGGTGGAGTATCAGGGCGACGTGAGAAAATAACGGTCACATCGTGCTTATCCGCTTGATATTGAGCGGCCATCGTCACGATAGATAAGGTGCCTGTTGCTGAGGATTCTATAACATGAACTATTTTCATAACGCTATCTACATTTGCTCCGACATTCGCTTTTTATTCAATGCGGGGACCTTCCCACTTTGAATATTATTCAACCAAGAAATACGTGTAACACACCATACAATGCCAATTAAAATGGCGAGTTTAAGCGGGAATATAAACCACCAATCATGCAGAACAGATATCCCTGTTATAGCGAAAGCTTTCACGAAAATATCGTTAACATAATAATCAAAGGCAATAATTGGAATGGTATTAACACCTAACCAAGAGAACCCTTTTGATAACAATTCATTTTTGGAAAGCAAAGAAGAAATAACAAATGCGACTCCGGTTCCACTTAATGACAACAACATATTCCACACAAAATCATTCTCAGGACCAAAGCTATTATCTGCCAAGCTAATTACATCGCCTTTGGTTTGAATAACAAAAAAATAACAAATACCGCAGTACATCAACGGAGCAACAAACAAAAGTTCTTTGGGTACAGAAGCACTGATTTTTTTGATGAAAAAACCAAAAACAAAGTAGACCAAACAAGATAAACCAATCAGGACATTAAATGGCGTAATCACATCAGTTTGATAGCTGATCAACACCCCGACAATACCCAGCCCCATTAAGGTGGCAATAAAAACTCGTTCACTGAGTTTTTTGCAAAAAATGGCAATCGCTTCAATCACAAACAGCGCATATAAAAACCATAGTGGTGTACAGTTAAACGTGGTATCCCATGAAGGATAACCCGTTAAAGTACCATAAAGTCGCGTTAAGAAATTATTGACTGCATCAGCATTAAATTTCCACAATGTCAACGCTAGAAAAGGCAAACCACAAATAAGACCAAATACCCAAGCTGGTATAATTAAACGATTAAACTTTTTAACGATGCTGTCATAAACACCACCAGCTTTATGGTAATTAAATAAGTAACCAGCCAAGATAAAAAAAGCTGGCATATGAAAAGCATATATAGCGTGATGTAAAGCTATTGGGATATTTTTTACATGTCCCAGAACAACAAGCAATATCAAAAAACCACGAAATATATCAATTCTAGGATCTCTAACCATAAGCCCCTCCTTGAATTGAATGTTTAGTTCAGTTTCCTTAAACGGATATTTTCAGTAATGTAGGTACCAGGCTCAGTAATGCTCTTGGTTACCACAGCACCCGCTCCAATAATGGTTCGATCGCAAATAGAAACCCCGGGTAAAATCACCACATTGGAGCCAATCCAACACTCACTACCGATACTGACAGGAGCCGAATCCAACTCGCTATGGCTCACCACACCATCAATAACACGGTGGTTATGGTCATAAATTTTGACCCCTTCCCCCAACAAAGTGTTCTCTCCAATCACAATCGACTGATTACTATTGATGGAGCAATCGTTATTCAGAAACGTGCCGCGACCAATGTCCACCACTCCACCATCGGCAAAAATGGAACAACGCCGACGAAACTTCACCCGAGCACAAGTGATCATCCCGCCATTGCGCACTCGCACAGATGGGAAATAAGGCGATGCAACAATCAACTCGGCTCTAACTCGCCCTGCATAGGCCACTTTATAAAAAAGCGCTTTCACATTGGCGAACAAAACGGAAAGACCGACTAATAACTTATCCACATTCACCTACCTTAATAACGAGCGCAATTTCATCGTCACGGTACGAGGAATGGCCAACAGCAAACATGAGCGCATTAATCCATAAGCAAAATGCAGCGAGCAGGCTTTGTTATCCCAAATGACCATAATGCGGTTCTTCACCTGCTCATTACGCTTTTGAGAAGAAATGCTCGCCGATGACACCACATAACGAATCAAAGATTGAGGTAGGTTTTTTACCTTTCCCAACTGCATTAACTTAAAGAACACCGCGTAATCTTCAGCAGCTTTACGATTGGTCGGGTAACCACCAATCTGCTTAATCGCATCCGCGCGTATCATTACCGCAGGGTGAATAAACATATTGTTTAAAAACATCTGCTTTCTTAGGCTGCTATCATCAGTGGGCACTTTATTGGTAAACAGAAATTCATACTCTTCATTCACATAATCCGCCCAACCGCCACACAGTACGATCTCTTCATCTGCTTCCATTGCCGCAACTTGGGCCGCAATGCGCCCCGGCATGGATAAATCACCACAGTCAATCCGAGCAATATAGCGATAGCCTTGCTGATCGATAAATTGCAATCCTCGATTCAATGCTCCTTCAATACCCTGATTGGCTTCTAGCTCAAGCACATGAATCTTAAGATTAAATTGACTTATATCGATCTGAGACGCTAACGAAACCTCACTACCATCATCAACGATAACCACATCCGCTGAGTCACCTTCTAGTGAGCGTAACGTTAAAATCAAATCGTCAAAGCAATTGAAGTAAGGAATTAAGTAACACACCATGCTATTTCCCCTCCACTTGGTTCAAAATGGAGACGACATCCACCGGATGGTCAGCAAAATAATCGATACCGCTGATCAAATAACGATGGATATATTTCTTTAACCGCTCATTATCGAAAGACTTATACAAGGCTCGACCAAACACATGAGTCGGTTTGCCATAGATCATCGCTTCCAACCCAACCGTGGAGTTATTCACCACTACTTCGCGGCATTGGCGCAATAAGTCATTAGTATTGTTAGCAACCAACGTAAAACCTTGCGCTTGGCTCATCTCGACGATCTCTTTAACTTCGGCCAAGTTGCGTTCGGCTGGGTGAAATTTCACATAAAGCGCAAGCCCCTTATCTTGGGCGATGGTCATTGCCTCACGAATAATGTCTTTGTTGTTGAAGTCCGAATGAATCAACAACTGAGTATCGGAAGAGACCTGCAAAGGGCAAAACACAAAGGCCGCATCTAAGTCCGCATTTTTTAGGTGGAACTGAGAAAAATCGACTGGCTCTGGGGTGATTTTTTTCATGCGATAACGCAAGTTTTTTATCCCAGCGATACTGGAGCAAGAGGTCACCAACATATTGATGGCACGGCAATAGAGCTGAAATTTAGACACCTTAGATTGTGGCGGTGGAGCCATTTTGTATTGCTCATACTCCCCCACCCACTGGTGATGAAACTCATCTTCCACCGGATCTTCTTTATCCAATACCTCAGGATGGAAAAAGAGCGATGACATCGCATTCACACCCAGTTTATCGACAAAGATTTTGTTCGGTAGATTAGAGAGTTCCATATAAACGCATTTATCTGGGAACACATCAATGATGCTTTTATCCAATAACTGCTGACCATTCCAGATTAGGAACACATCAAACTGGGCTAACCGGTGTGGCACCTGACCAAGATAAGAGCTGTATACCTTACAGGCGAAATCTTGTTGATAACCCCCTACGGTAATCTCAGAAGAGTTCGCTACGCTATCGGCATATTGGGCATACTCAGGCGTCGGCAAGTTTTGCGACAACTGAATACACGGGATCTTGTGCCACGCACACAGCAGGCGGACCACAAAATCATTGGTGATGAGCGTTAATGAATAGTCCGGTTGTGAAGTGTAAAACCGTCTGAAAAACCAAAAACGTTCAATGCAATCACAGACAAGCGCTATATTTCGCATTCTCTAACCTCCGCGAAATGAGAAACTTCTTCCTTGTAGAAATAGAACAGGAACAAAGTCATAAAAAACATGGTCGAGAGCAGGTGGTATTTGAAGAGCAACAGAGGCATCAGATACACCATGCTTTTGAAACCGAACAGATAAAACATCAAGGCAAAGAAGGTAAGAAAACCAAACAAACCCACTGAGTAGAGTAAGTAGATATAGAAAGAGCTATCGCGAATTTCCGCCCCAGTTAAACCAACAATGCCCAAGGGTTTGGCTTCATCGATAAAGACCCCTTCGCCCACCATATTGAGATAGGCGTTGCGAACCTGTAATTCAGTGAACACATGGGAACGGCTAGCGATGGCATCATAGTCCGCTTCCGCGTTGATTCGAGCATCGTAAAAGCCATAAAAAACCGGTGTGAGGAGTATTGCCGCAACAACACACAACACTTTGAGATACTTATTGCCTTTGCTAAGAACAATATAAATCCCAATCATCAGCGCCATAATGATGATGGCGGCAATGGATAGGCTCAAACCGACACTGATGATGCCAAACACAGATAACAGCTTGTGTTTATTTAAAATCAGGAAGATAGCGGATATAGGTAACGCGACCATGCTGTAATACGAAGGTTCGGTAAATAACCCCGTGAAGCGAGCCGAAATAAAACTGTCCATCAATGCCTTGGATTCATAAAGAACCACGGCATCTTTTGCGCGTACGTATTTACTGAACTCAATGAACTCACCTGTAGCAAAGTAAGCCACCACTTGGATATAAAAGAACACCAAGTGCAGCAACAAACAATGAACAAATGCCTTCTCAACCACCTCATGGTCATATCGAGACAGTTGCAACATCAGAAAAACGTACAGCACGAACATCACGTATTTCACTACCGAATTGATGTAAATATGCTCTATCGAGAACAGCACATTAAATAGGATAGGGAAAATCAGCGTGACGAAGAACACCAATAAATGCGCTGGGCTTAACTCTTTTAGTTTCGTCACGCAACACGCCAACAGCATACATAAAGCCAACGGCATCATGATGGGGTTGAAGGTCGCGAGAGAATATAAGATGAGCGATAAGCTAACGGCTATTTGCAAAATAACGCTCTCCTAAATTTGAGCAATGAGAGCACATTGGTTTCAAACAGATTCAGTTGCAGATCCTGACTGCGGCCAAAGTTCAGCGCGTACTTCACCTTCATTTTGGACAGGTTAAACGCCATTTTTTGATACTGCAGCCAACTGATTGAATCGCGTTGATACAGGTTATTCTTCAGCTTGGTGTAGTTATCAATACTGCGTACATGCTGCGCCGCATTTTTCATATCGGTAATCTGGCCGCTGCCATGGTTGTCATTCCACAACGCCACCGGAATATCGAGGTACTTACAACGGCATTTTTGCACCAACTCAATATGTAACTGCGTATCTTGAAACTTGGCTAACGCCTCATCAAACCGAATGCGATCAAACACGGTGTGACGAATCAATGAGGTGTTGGTGTGCAAATACTTAATGCTCTCCAAGCTATTCAGAATGCTTTTTGAGTCCACAAAATCAATGGGATATTCTCGCTTGGGATCACTCAATTTGACGATTTTGCCAAACACCGCATCAATCCCTGCATCTTGCTCAAGCTCTGCCACCAGCAAAGCCAGTTTGTTTTCTAAATAAACATCATCGTCATCCAAAAAACAGACAAATTCGCCATGACCAAGCGCAGCCCCAATATTGCGTGAAATGGCCCCGCCTAAGTTAGAGTCGTTCTTGTGATAAATAATCGGCATCGGTTGCGCCTGATACTGCTCCAACGCTGGCGGTGCATCGGAATTATCATCAATCACAATAATTTCGACTTGAGTGTAGGTTTGCCCTAAAACACTTTCGATGGCTTTGTAAAATAGCTCACCGCGATTGCATGTCGGGATAACCACAGAAACCAACCCCGATTGATAGTTATCTTTTACTTTATCCATGATGAGTTATCCCTTAACGAAAGAAAGAATGTCTTTTTTCGACATCAGCATCGAATACTGCAATTTAAATATGTTGGATTTTCTAAAGAAGTAATTACCGACAGTGCCGGATATCGCTTCAGAAATGAGAGCCGCATAGCCTGCGCCAATCAATCCATACTCTTTCACAAACCAGTAGCTCAGCCCCACACTCATGATGGAAACCACCAGCGATTTCATCATCATGTATTTGTTACCGCCCGCCTCAATAATGATGCGCGACGAAATGGTGCCGTACAGAGAGAACATAGTGGTGAGAGTGAGTAAGAACAGCAGTGATTGCGCCTCTAAGAATTCAGCGCCAAAGGTCGCCTCAATAATGGGTGTGGCAAAGAAATAGGTCGCCAATAAAAACGGCACACTGCAAAACGTGGACGCCAAAAAGCACAGACGAAACCCTTTGTCTTTAAAAGTGGTGCTTGATACCGACTTCGAGATAAAACTCATGATCAGCGCCAAAGGCACAAACTGCCAACACTGGGCCAATGTAAGAGCAGAGGTATACAGCCCCACTTCTTTATTACTTAAAAACGTACCAAGCATGATTTGCCCCACCTTGATGTACACCAAGATAGACAAAGAGCTAATCAAAATAGGCAGGCCATTTTTAAGGAAATAACCTTTAAACTGAGTGGCGTACTTCGCGGTTTCAATCCCTTTGGCTTTAATGCGATATCTGCGATACCAAAATGGAATGATGTACAGCGCCACATAGGGCAACGCAAAAAAGTAATACGGTAATTTAAGGAACACAAAAAGCGAACGCAGCAGTAAACTCGCCAGTAATCCCACCTGCCCTGAGATAACGTTCTCTTTAGAGCGCATCACGCCATTAAAGTAAAACTTATACAAATCATAAGATTGGTAGAAAGAAGCAACGCCCAATATCACCAACACTAACCGGTCATACTGGTTGTACTCTTGGTAAGTAAACAGATAAATCGCCGCAAACGACACCGTAAACAGCAAACGACGCATGTTCTTGGTGTGGTTAATCAGCATCTTGCCCGTTTGTTCATTCTTGGCACTTTTTAAGAAAATCAGGATATCGCCCCCAAACTGGGTAATGGGGACGATAAAGGCCAAGATAGCGAGAAAATAGTTGATGATGCCGATCTTCTCAGGGCCTAAATAACGTGCCGTTAATACGGTAATTAAAAAGCCGCCGAGCAGAGTGATCAGCTTGTCAAAAATTAACCAAATGATGTTCCAAGTTAATTTATTCATTTATCGCCATTCCATTGCAAACAAACCGTCCGTAAACAAACATGACGTAACCACCTGAGATGATGTGTGAACATAGTTACTCTTTACTGATAGTTACTCTTTACTGGATGAATAGTCGTAGTAGTAATAGTTGTCCGCTTTCTTCTCAGCGCCGTTGAACACCACCCCAGTCACCTCAATGCTGGCGCGCTTAAATCGACCCCATGCCACTTCGACATCCTTTGTGGTATTCACGCCAAAGCGCGCAACCATTAATGACGTACCCGCTAAGTGTCCAACAATGCTCGCATCAGTCACCGCTAATACTGGTGGTGTATCAATCAACACCAACTGGTACTTCTCAGAAAGTGCATTAAGCAGTTCTTTAAAACGAGGGCGAGTTAACAGCTCCGATGGATTCGGCGGCACTTGGCCACGGGTAATCACATCAAAATTCTCAATATCCGTGTGTTTAATCACCTCTTCGATGCTCAGTTCACCGGACAAGTATTCCGCTAAACCGCCTTTATTCGACACACCGATGAAGCGATGAGCAGAGCCACGGCGCATATCCGCATCAATCAAAATCACTTTCTTGCCCGTGTGAGCACACACCGCACCAAAGTTAGTGGAAACAAAGGTTTTGCCAATGCCCGGTGTCGAACCCGATATCATCACGATATTGTTTTCGGCTTCCATCACCGCAAAGTGCAAACTGGTTCGCAGGCTACGTAACGCCTCAACCGATAAATCGGCTGGTTCCAGTACCGATAACAACCGCATACTTGTACTGTGAGACGACTTACGCTCCATTAAGCCACTTTGTATGGTGGATTTAGGAATGCTCGCGTACACAGGCAACCCAAGAGATTCGATCTCTTCTGGGCTTTCTATTCCTCTGTTCAACAACATTTTGAGTAAGACAATCGCCACACTGATCATGCCGCCAAGCAGCGTTAAGATAACGACGATCAGCACTTTCTTTGGAGAAACAGGTTTTAAGTTAGCCACTGCGGTATCGACAATACGCGCATTACCAACCGTGCCCGCTTTAACCACATTAAGCTCTTGAATCTTATTCAGTAGTTGTACGTAAATTTGTTGGTCAACTTCCACATCACGTTTTAAACGCAATACTTCACGTTGCGTTTCTGGCAGGTTTTTCACCTGTTTATTGATTTTGGCTTTCTCTTCAAGCAGGGTGTGGCGTTTATCTAATAACGCTTTATAGGCTGGGTGAGTTTTCTTATATTTCTTACTGATTTCAGCTTCTTTGAAAGTCAGTGCGTTTAATTGTGATTCAACGTCGACTACCACATTCAAAGTCGATTGGGCTTCGAGGTTTAAATCCACCGACTCACGTTTTTGACGGTAGTCATTCAGCTTATCTTCAGAGTGGGTCAGTTTTTCTTTGAATTTAGGCAACTGCTCCTTTAAAAACTGAATACTCTGTTCTGCTTCGGCAGAATCTCGTTCTACGTTCTGCAAAAAGTAGTTATCAGCAATGTCATTCAACATCTCTTCTGCTTTGGCCGGATCGGCATCCTGATAAGAGATACGAATTAACCCAGTCTGCTTACCTTTCTCAACTGCGGCGATATTCTGGTTAAGCCAGTTAATCGCATTGAGGCGAGTGCGCTTAGCAATATCAAATTCAAAGCCATCCTCTGCATCTAACGCAGAAACTAACAAGGTATAGCCGCTATCCGTGTGCGCGACTTCGCCTTCCTTGCCCGTTAATATCACCTCATCCTTTTTACCAATCAGTTGATACTCTTTGTTTTTTGCATCGGTAATCACAATCTTATGCGGCTGATATTTCGCGTAATCCGGCATCTCAAATTTGGTTACTGTTAGTAACTGCTCACTATCTGTTAAGCGTGCAATGCCTTTACCAATGACCGGGAAATAATTCGGTTTTACCACGATTTGCAGATGGTATTTATCCACGGTTTTACCGAGAATCATGCGCGAGGTCATCAACCCAATTTCGGTCATCGCCGTAGACTCTTGTGAGAACACATCGCCCATGTCGCCGACCAAAGCCGAAAAACCGCCATCGCTTTTATCTTCGACTTGAATCAAAGCATCCGCTTTATAAATAGGCGTAGCGAGAATGGCATAAGCGACACCAATGACGATAAAAAGAGATGTCACGGAGATAATTAACCATTTCTCATCAAACAATAGCCCGATGATCTTATTTAAACTCATATCATCCGTTGCAGAACTGACTGAGTGACTCTGTTTGTCCGTAGTTTTCATTGTATATCTTTTCGCTTTAAGGCTAGTGTCCAAGGAAAGTCGTGTAAGAAAATGGCATTTTCCTATCCAGGACTTTGCGATTTATCGATTAACTTAAAAGACAGTTCAAATAATGCTTCACGTTGTTGAAAAGGGTCTGGAAGACAGCTTGTTGCGGCTAAGCAATGTGGGGCGATAAGCTCTCCCCACATTGTGTAGCCAGCCTTGGTTTCTATGGCCAAGTACGTACGCGTAGAACACCTTCGGTCAAGTTGTTGAAGTTGGTAATCGATGGTGTAATTTGTTCAATCAAACGGTTCCAACGAGCCACAGGCGCTGCGGTCACATAAACCACATCGTAAGGTTGGAGCCTAAATTCCGTGCCCATTACGAGAGAAGACGCATCCTGCATATCCAGTTGGTACACATTCGCTATCACACTAGAGTCGGCATCTTTGCGCTTAATGCGCTCTGCCGCCGTACTGCGAATCACGAAGATCCCAGTAGCATCCGCTTCTTTCTCATCAATACCACCAGCATCGGCAAGCGCTTCAGTTAGGCTCATCCCAGTGCGACCAATGCGTAACACTTGCGATTGCCCTACTTCACCCATCACAAACACTTTTTGTTCGTCATTACGTGGCACATGAATGATGTCGCCATTTTGTAATAACCGGTTTTGGGTTAAGTCGCCTTTTTGCATCAAGGCATACAGAGAAAGGTGCTGTTCGACTCCGTTGCGCGTTAACGTAATGTTCTGCCAATCGGCATCTTTAGTTATGCCGCCAGCTTTGTTAATCGCATCGAGAATAGTCATAGGAATATTGGTGATGGCCTGTTCACTTTGATCATTCACTTCCCCGGTGACGTAACATTTTTGCGAACGAAATGCCGCGATGTTGACGTCCACTTGTGGGTCTTCAATGTAGTAATCAATTTTCTTGGCAATGAGGTCACGCACTTCTGAAACGGTTTTCCCAGCCACATGAAGTTTGCCAATGTAGGGATAGTAAATAGTGCCATCGGCGTGAACCCAGTTACCCGCTTCAGTCGAGCTACGATAAGAACCAGCAGGAATAGTCAGCTCTGGGTGGTCCCAAATCGTCACGTTAAGTACATCGCCAGGGCCAATGTGGTACTGGTATGAAATCAGCTGTTGGTATAACGCATCATTGGCTTTGCCAGTTGGAACAATTTGTTCATCCCTTAGCTTATTAATCAGATCGGGATTAAGAGGGTAAACATTCACTTTTGAAGCAGAGGATTTTCCATCTTTCGATTTCGTATAGATAACATGCTTATCATAAGTAGACAGCCCTCCCCCGGGTAACACCGTGCATCCAACTAATGCGCACGACAGTATACTTAGTGAAACAACCTTGTTTATCAATGGCCCTCTCCTGCTTGAATGTTGCGACGTGAATTAAACTTTTTATTTAATGCAAAATATAATTATGTAATTAACGCTTTTTTTCTACACGAAACAAGCGTCATTTTGAATTTTTACCCAATATTTGAAATCTTGACGCAAAAATAACTTTCATTCGTAAACAAAAAATATTGGAAGAAGATCACTTATTTGAAAGAAATGGATTAATAAATGGAATATGTAACTAAAAACAATAAATAAATTTATTGAAAAAGCATGAATAAAATAAAAACTTCACATTTTTTTGGGCATAAGACTTAACACGCCATCTTCTTGGGCCAGTCATAAAACAACCAATCAGCACCAAAGAAAACATCGTACTATAAAAACTCATTCAATAACCAACAGCTCGTAACTATGCATAACCGGATGATTTTTATACCAGTATCATTCAAGCATGCAGAGTGGCATGCTATAACTCACTCGTAAATACAAATGTAAAACCTTTCAACGTATATAAATAACGAATTTATTACTTTCAAAACATTGTCGTTAGAATTAGATTTCCATTTAAATAACTTTATTTTAAATAATAGATAAAAAAGGAAGTTATAAACAAATTTAAAAATAGAAAGATATAGAATTTAAAGTATAAAAAAAGGAGCCAAGACTCCTTTATCTTATAAATACATAATAAATTTATTTTCGTTCTTACACTGATTAGATATAAATATACGGTTATTTCTTAAGATTATTAGTCACTATGACAACCTAAACGCTGTAAAGCGTAAGAGCCATCTAGTACTCTGCTACACCACGTTTGGTGAGAAAGATACCATTCAATCGTCTTGCGTAAGCCGGATTCAAATGTCTCTTGCGGCATCCAATTTAATTCACGGGCAATCTTGCTGGCATCAATGGCATAACGAACATCATGTCCCGGCCTATCAGCCACAAAAGTAATTAAATCCGCATAGTGTTCGACATTTTCTGGTTTGTTTGGCACCAACTCTTCAAGTAACGAACAAATGGTTCTGACCACATCGATATTGGCTTTCTCATTATGCCCGCCGATATTATAAGTTTCGCCTACCTCGCCCTTTGTCATCACTTTGAACAAAGCGCGAGCATGGTCTTCCACAAATAACCAATCACGAATCTGCATACCATCACCATAAATAGGCAATGCTTTACCTACCAGGGCATGTTGAATTATGAGTGGAATCAGCTTTTCTGGGAACTGGTAAGGCCCGTAATTATTGGAACAGTTGGTGATAACCACAGGCAAACCAAATGTACGATGCCATGCACGCACAAGATGATCGCTTGAAGCTTTGGAGGCAGAATAAGGACTCGATGGTGAATAAGCTGTTGATTCGGTAAATAACCCTCTTTCTTTGCCCAAATCGCCATACACCTCATCGGTTGAAATGTGATGGAAACGAAAAGCACTTTTACTAGGCTCTTCAAGCGTATTCCAATACTCACGAGTAGCCTCTAATAAGGTATAAGTACCTACAATATTGGTTTCAATAAATGCGGCAGGGCCATCAATTGAACGGTCAACATGGGACTCAGCCGCCAAGTGCATAACGGCATCGGGCTGATGCTGAGTAAAAATGCGCTCCATCGCAGCGCGATCACAAATGTCTGCTTGTTCAAAAACGTAACGTTCACTTGTATCAACGCTTAACAGCGATTCTAGATTCCCTGCGTAAGTCAACTTATCGACATTCACAACCGAATCTGAGGTATGTTCGATAATATAACGGATGACTGCGGAACCAATAAAACCGGCACCACCTGTGATAAGGATTTTCATAGATTAAACCTAAATTAGTATCGCTGTTAGATTACTAAAAATAGTAAGCAATATGATTAGTTTCACTCGCGGATCAAACTTAAGCATATTGCGTGAGAAATTTCATAACGAGCTTCGTATAATCGCAACATCATACTTTCGCGGAGCCATACATTGAAAATTGTCGCAGTCACCGCTTGCCCAACCGGAATAGCCCATACATATATGGCAGCCGATTTATTGCAGAAAGAAGCACATCGGCTAGGGTTAACCATCAAAGTTGAGACCCAAGGCGCTATGGGTATCGAAAATACACTAACGGTTAATGACATCGCCACATCTGATATCCAGATAATTGTCTCTGATATAAAAATCGAGGGTATTGAACGATTTCATGGTTGTCGACCAATCACAATTCCTATTGAAACCGTATTAGTTGATGTGCACAGTGTACTCACCAAATATGTGAGTTAGGCATGTTTAAAACTTCCATCACGTTTCTTGTTCCCATAGAAGGTCTACCAAGTTGGCACCTGCAACACCTGAAAAAGCTGACCCTCTATTTCAAATCGCAAATTGTGCTATTTAATTTTGTAAAAAATCGGCAAGTCGATATGAGCGATGTATTACGCTCGCTCACCATGGTAAACAAGCCCAACGATTTATGCCAAATAGTGATAGAAGGAAGTGATGCCGAATTGGCATGTATGGTGTTTACTGAAGCCGTTCGAGAACACTCAAATATTCTTTCAACATCCTGTAAACAGCATAGTTTGTCGGCAATCGAGAAAGAACCAGCGCTTAATTTACCCTTTAGTCTATCTTGGCACTATGCCAAAAATCAGCCTTACCAAAACAAGCAAGATGTGCTCCAAACTATTGCAAACTTAGCGGCTAACGAAAACCCTCTATTTTTATACGAACAACTAGCGAGTAGAGAAAACATCAGCTCAACCGGCTTACCGAATGGAATTGCCATTCCACACGCTATGTCGCCATGCGTTCACAACTTAACGTTAGTAGTGCTTCCATTATTAACACCAATCCACTGGAGCGCCCATTTATCTCAACCGCCGATTTCACTATCCATTGCACTTTTGCTCCCCGAGGGAAGTTCAAGAGACATGATCATTTCCAGTACTCACCTAACTCGATGGCTATTAGATGAAACTCACGGACAACAGATGTTAGTGTATCAAAGAGAAGAAAGCCTATATGCAGCATGCCGCTACATTCTTTCTACCCCATATCGCTCTACATAGAAGCTCTATATTGGGATGGCGTCATGCCAGTCCTCGTTTTAAATACACGACAAAAATAATTTACATCTTGATATCCACATCGGGTAGATACATCACATAACCGAAATTGATATTTCTTCAACATAAACTTAGCTCGCTCCATACGAACCCACGTCATGTAATCAGCCAATGTCATATGGCCTTGCTGACGAAATAAACGAGATAAATGATTAGGAGAAATATGAAACCTTGCCGCAATTGATTCACGAGAGATAGAGCGATGAAAGTTTTCTTGGATATAAATACATATCCCTTGATAAAGGTCCTTACTATGATTGTGAGAACCATTTAAGGGAAGTTGAATCATCGAAGTCGTGTAACTTAACAGAGCACACAACAAATGTTCTCCCATTGGCTGACGCTTGGTCTCTCTCGCTAACGCATTTAAGCTTTCAAGAATATTGTCGATAGCAAAACCTGTTCTTGTGGGAACACTATGCTTTTGCACATCATAAAATCCCACCTCTCCGGCACGCTTGGCAACAAAACTAAATCCTAACTGACGTTTACCGTAAAGCAAACTCAGCACAGAGCATTCGTCATCCCAATTCGGCTTATTCCAACAGTTAGGTGGAATGTAAAGTGCATCCCCAACCATAATGTCAGCTTCAACAATGCTATGCCCTCCATCATCTAGCTGATTATGATATTTACCTTTAAGAACCAACTCTAAACGTGGAAAGTTCACTTGGTAACTAAATGGCGGTGGTGTCAAATTATCCTGAGCAAACCATATCTGGTGACAACTCTCTCTTTCCTCCAATACTGCACCTAGAATATTAGTAAAAACACTTTCCATTCATTTATCTCCACACGATCCAAGGCGATGCTACCACGGTTGATAACGTCACTTTATGTGCAGAATAGGAAAAACGACCTAGATCACGAACCTTTTTTGAGGTTACAAAAATCCAGTAAATGAATTATGAGTCCTCTATTTATTATTCGGTCCTAATCCCACAATAACCGCACAATAAAAATGAACAGGGGTCACCTCATGATCAACGAACTAATCAATGAGCAACTCATACTTCTGAACCTCACAGCAACAACGAAAGAAGAAGTATTCGATGAGTTAGCTCAAGCACTTTTAGATAATCAACGTATTTCAAATAAAACCCAATTCATCAATGACGTATACGCCAGAGAAGCTTTAGGTAATACTGGATTTGATGATGGTGTAGCAATTCCACATGCGAAAAGCTCATCAGTTATTACTCCTGCGGTTGTCATTGGCGTTAGTCGTTGCGGCATTGAATATGGAGCAGAAGATGGCAACCCATCAAAACTGTTTTTCATGATTGCCTCTCCGGAGAATAATGCCAACCACCACGTTGAAGTATTGGCTGAACTCTCGACAAAGCTCATTGAACTCGATTTTATTTCTCAATTTCTCAATGCCAAAAACTCCGCTGAAGCACTTGAATTGCTCTTAATGCCAACAGAAAAAAAAGAGACCATAGAACAGGGGAAAAAAGGATATCTAATCGGTGTAACCGGATGCCCAGCAGGCATCGCCCACACCTATTTAGCTGCAGAATCTCTTGAAAAAGGAGCCGCAGCATTAGGGTACAAAATTAAAGTTGAAACCAATGGTTCTATTGGCGTAAAAAACAGCCCAACACCAGCAGAAATAGAGCAAGCAGATGCCATTATCGTTTCTTGTGATAAACAAGTAGACATGAATCGCTTTAAAGGAAAAAGACTGATCCAAACTGGCGTCAAAGCACCAATTAAAGATGCCAAGGGACTGATTGAAAGAGCGTTATCCGCACCAACTTATCAAGGAGATAACCAAACAACAGCGGTAGAGTCGACTGAAAAAGGGCGCCCAGAACTCTACAAATATTTGATGAATGGGGTATCACATATGATTCCATTCGTCGTAACCGGTGGTCTACTCATCGCCTTATCGCTGGCTATTGGTGGGGTTCCAACAGAAGCCGGCATGGCCATTCCACCAGATAGCTTGTGGAATAAAGTTCTTGATGTTGGTTCTGTATCCTTCACCTTAATGATTCCAATATTGGCAGGATACATCGCCTACGCCATTGCAGATCGCCCTGCACTAGCCCCCGGGCTTATCGGAGGCTGGATAGCCAACAACGGTTCATTTTACGGTGCAAGTGCTGGTACTGGTTTTATTGGAGCCATCATCGCCGGACTGTTAGTCGGCTATTTTGTTAGAGCAGTGGTTCGCATCCAATACCACAAATTTATTCAACCTCTTGTACCCATCATGATCGCCCCAATCCTTGGCTCCCTTTTTATCGCAGGCTTATTTATGTTTGTGATTGGGGCTCCAATTGCCGCCCTAATGAACAACCTTACAGAAATGCTCACTACCATGAGCACAGGTAATACTATTTTGCTTGGTATTGTTTTAGGTGGCATGGCTGGCTTTGATATGGGTGGTCCATTTAACAAAGTGGCGTTCTTGTTCTCGGTTGGTATGATTGCCAGTGGACAAACACAATTTATGGGCGCAATGGCCTGCGCGATTCCAGCCGCACCTTTAGGTATGGGGCTGGCAACCATTATCGGCCGTAAGATGAATATCTTTGAGGCATCGGAAATCGAAGCGGGTAAAGCGGCGGGAGCTATGGGATTGGTTGGTATTTCAGAAGGAGCAATACCATTTGCAGCACAAGACCCAATGTCAGTTATTCCAGCGAATATGCTTGGCTCAATTGTGGCGGCAGTATTAGGCTTTACTTTTGGCATTACCGACAGTGTTGCGCATGGTGGGCCAGTAGTCGCAGTACTTGGAGCGATAAACCATCCAGTAACCGCTCTACTTTGCATGGTTGCTGGTGCAATAGTCACAGCCGTAACTTGTGTGATGTTGAAGAAAATGAAATATCAAAAAAAACAAATGTTGTTAGCATCTAACCAACATCATTGACAAATAATGTACAAGGGGATAACCAGCACGTTTTCCCCTTCCTAACACTAACTTATGGCTCAAACTTAGGTAAGATGTGTTAACAAAAATTAGTGTATTTTCCACTGCACAACAAAGAATGGATCTAAAATGTCAGTATCAGATTTCCCCTCATTTTTACCCATGCAGAATGTAATACAGCACTACGCATGGGGCAGCAAAACAGCCATAGCTAATCTATTTGATATTCCTAACCCTAACCATCTACCTCAAGCAGAAATATGGATGGGTGCACATCAGAATGGCTGCTCAACAGTAAAATGGCATGGTGAAACAATAAAACTAAGCACACTAATAGAACAATCAAGACAAGAAATCCTATCTGAGAAAACAGCCCAAAAATACCAAGAATTACCCTTTCTTTTTAAAGTGTTAGCCGCAGACAAAGCCTTATCAGTCCAAGTTCACCCAGATAAGAAAGAAGCTGAGATTGGTTATGAAAAAGAAAATTTAGCAAAAATCCCTTTAGATTCACCAATAAGAAACTACAAAGACCCAAACCATAAACCTGAACTTGTATATGCTCTCTCTCAATATCAAGCGATGAATGGATTTAGAAGCCACATTGAAATAATAGAATTATTTCAAGAATTAGCTTCAAAAACTCTTGTTCCCTTGGTTGAAAAATTCACAAAAAATCAAACAGAAGATGGTTTGAAACACTTTTTCATATCATTACTTTCACTACAGGGGTTAGAAAAAAAATCGGCTATTTCCGAATTAGTATCATTTTCTCAGTCTAGTGATTCTTCACCATTTACTCTAATTACGGATTTAAAGCAGCATTATCCTGATGATATCGGGTTATTTACTCCTTTATTTCTAAATGTAATAACCTTAGAACCTGGTGAAGCGATGTATTTAGATGCGCGCACTCCTCACGCCTATCTAAAAGGAACTGGCTTAGAAGTGATGGCTAACTCTGATAATGTACTCAGAGCAGGGCTAACTCCAAAGCATATTGATGTTATCGAACTGGCGAGCTGTACGGCCTTTAAAGAAAAACCCTTCGATACATTGAAACTCGAACCCACTGTGCATGAATTTGGTGAGCAGAAATACGCGATTCCTGTAAATGACTTTAAATTTTCGTTATACCCATCACCACTGCAAGCAGTGGTAAAACCTCAAAGTGCAGAAATCATTATGGCGATAGATGAAGAAGTAGTACTTAGCCACCGATCTGAAACATTCGTGCTACAAAAAGGGCAGTCAGTATTTATTCCTGCCTATGTTGAGCAATATACAATTCAATCACAAGCACGCGTAGCTCGCGTTTACAATTAAGTGGATAAAGGTAAAAAAGCCAGTTCAACAACTGAACTGGCTTTTAAATAATTAACCCTATCAAAGTAACAACAATCTACAACTGTGAAATATCAATTGCTTTCACATGGGTAAGAACGTTATCGACGAGGCTTTTTGCTTTAGCGTAGTCATCAGATTCTGCATAACACCTTAACTCAGGCGCATTACCTGATGGACGTAGATGAACAATATCGCCACTCTCTAGAGTTAAACGCAAACCATCCGTTACATCGATAGTGGTCACTGTCGTATTGTCCACTTTTAACATGGTCAGTAAGCGTTCCGCGTGATCCGTACCAAATGCAATAATTTTGCGACTATTCTCTGTTGCAAAATTCTGAATGCGATCGCTATGCGCCTGACGAGATGCCCAATCTTTTGCAAGAGCAGCAATACCGCACTCTTTAGCATCTGATAACAGCATAATAAAAGGTAATACTGCATCGCGAGTTGGCAACGCTTTCAATACTTTACCGTTGATCTCTGTATCACTACCTAATAAGTAACCACCATTGGCTTCAAAGCCTGCAATCGAACGATATTCATTAGCTAAATGAGCGAATTCAGCGATCACATAAGGTGAACCAATTTTAGTGCGCTTAACCAATTTAAATTGGTCACAGCGATCAATCACTGTATTACAACTAACAGGAATCGCTAACGCATCAATCTTCATCGCCTTCGCACAAAGCAGCCCAAGAATATCACCGCGTAGCCACTCACCATGTTCATCAGCAACAAGAGGACGGTCGCCATCACCATCGGTAGAGAAGATAGCATCCAGTTTATGAGCTTCTGACCAAGAGCGCGCTTTGAGTTTATCCGCTTCAGAAACCGCTTCAGTATCAATAGGGACAAACTCATCACTACGCTCTAGCGAAATAACTTCGGCACCTAACGAACTGAATAAAGAGGCGTAAATATCACGACCAGCGCTAGAATGCTCATAAATGCCGATTTTTTTACCCGCGAGTAAATCAGCGGCAAATAAACTCGTATAACGCTCGGCATAAAACTGTGCCGCATAACCATCAACAGTCACATCAGGCAGTTGACTAATCGATGCAAATTCATATTGAGCATGCCAAATTGACTGCTCATCATCCTTAGTTATTTCACCTTCAGGCGTATAAAACTTTAATCCATTACGATCAAAAGGGATATGACTGCCGGTGACCATAATACAAGGAATACCCTGCTGCATCGCGGCATAGGCAAGACCAGGAGTAGGAACAACGCCATAGTAGACATAATCGATATTGCGTTGCTCTAGAGCAGCAATACAAGCTCGTGCCATGTCGGGGCTACTTGGTCGGTTATCAATTGCGATAGCAATGCGTTTTATCGGTGCAAACTTTGCCAGACTTTCAATAAACGCATGAGTAAATGCAGCACAAACATCTGCTGAAAATTGAGTAACTAAACCACGGGCACCACTTGTACCAAATTGAATGCCAGATTTTTGAATAACCTGATGTGTAATAAGTAAACTCATTAATAACCTGCTCTATATTCTTCTAAACGAATAACATCGTCCTCACCTAGATAGTCACCCGAACGAACCTCTATAACAACCAAAGGCACTTTCCCTGGATTTTCCATCGAGTGACTTATTCCAATAGGAATATAAATAGATTGATTTTCTGCAAGTAATATCTCGTCATCACCCTTACGGACTCTCGCTGTACCCGATACAACAATCCAATGTTCTGCTCGATTAAAGTGTATTTGACGAGCCGTTCTCTCCCCAGGCTTAATAGTTACACGTTTAACGTGGAAACGACGCCCTTCAGCAATTGCGTCATGACTTCCCCAAGGACGATAAACTTCACGATGCTGTAAATGTTCCGTTCTGTTGAATTCTTTAAGTTGGCCAACAATATTCTTTACATCTTGGACCGTATCTTTATTTGCGACTAATACAGCATCTTTTGTCTCGATAACAACAAGGTTATTAACACCAACGGTTGCAATAAGCTTGCTTTGAGAATTGATATAACAGCCTTGCGAATCATCAACTAAAACATCACCTTTGATCACATTCTGATTTTTATCTTTATCGGATATTTCCCAAATCGCGGACCAAGAGCCAACATCACTCCATTTAGCGTCCATAGGAACAACTACAGCTTCATGCGTTTTTTCCATTACGGCATAGTCCACAGATTCGTCAGGACAAGACAAAAATGCATCTTTGTCTACCCTAATAAAATCTAAGTCATGATCTATATGCTCAAGAGCTAACTGGCAGGATTCAAGAATATCAGGACGAAATTTCTCCAATTCAGCTAAATATCGAGAAGCTTTAAATAAAAACATCCCGCTATTCCAAAGATATTGCTGACTATCTACATATTCTTTTGCCTTTTCCAAATTTGGTTTTTCAACAAAAGCATCCACTAGGGATGAAAAATCTCCGACAGCTTTTCCTGCTTTAATGTAACCATAACCAGTCTCTGGGTGAGAAGGAACGATACCAAAAGTAACCAGTTTACCCTTTTCTGCTAACGGAATAGCCCGCTCAATAGATTCGCAAAAAGCAGGGGTATCTAAAATCACGTGGTCAGCAGCTAGAACAAGTAGAAGCGCATCCTCATTCTTTTTAAGAGCATGAATAGCGGCAAGCGCAATTGCGGGAGCCGTATTCCGTCCAGCCGGTTCTAATAATATTCCTGAATGCTCATAAGCCCCTTGTCTAAGCTGTTCAGCAACAATAAATCGATGTTCTTCATTGCAAATAACCAACGGAGACTCATGCTCCAACCCCTTAAGACGATGGATCGTACTTTGCAACATAGACTGCTCACCGAACAAAGTCAGAAACTGCTTGGGGTAAAAAGTACGAGACATTGGCCATAATCGGCTGCCAGAACCACCAGCCATAATGACAGGCAATAACATCATAAACATTCCCTTTCAAAATAACGCTTTGTATTTTGGTGCACAGAATCAGAACTTAGTAGGCTGGCTATATCCATCCAGCGATATTCACAATGCTGCTCATCTTGTAAGCACAAAGAATGCTCATCAATATTCAACTGATAGGCCAAAACAACATAGTGAGTTGATATAAATTCATCAAAAAAGCAATCGTCATAAAAATGTTCGAATACACCTAAAAACGATGCATTAGACATTGAGAACTCGACACCTAACTCTTTAAGCGATAAGCGCTTAAACGCTTGGTGCAATGCTTCATTTTTCAGTACTCTACCACCAGGAACAAACCAATCGCCCTTCGCAGGGCGATTATTTCGCTTGCCCACCAGAATTTGGCCACTCATATTACAAACAACCAAATCAATAGAAACTAGCGGAGTATACTCAATGACGTTCTTAAACTGATCGTCCGTCAAAAACATAAAATATAATTAACCAGCCAATTCAGACACAATCACGTTTTTAATTGCTAGAAGAGCTTCTTTAACATCATAATGGTGGTTACCAATAAAGAAGCCACAATCCGTAATAAAATCTGCAACTGTCAATTCACCATGCACTTCATAGTCAAAATAGTTCACAACTTCGTTGCGAACAAAATTACCAGCCACAATAGGTCGACAATCCACACCTTTCATCTGAAGAGCAGACACGATCGCATTACGTTTCTCTTTTCCTGCATGGACTAATAATGCAAAACCGAACCAACTACTAGCACCAACTTCACTTTGAATAGAAATACCCTCTACACCTGCAAATATTTCCTGGAAGTAAGCAGCATTATCTCTTCGCCCTGCGACAATAGCTGGCAATTTTTTAAGCTGTTCAACACCAAGAGCCCCAGACATATCTAAAGGTCGCAGGTTGTAGCCTGGTAATACAAACCGAAAAGATTCTTCAAATGGGTTGTCACTTTTCTCACAAACCAGATTATCTTTAGGTAAATTACGGGTCCAACCATGGGCACGAACGGAAAGCATAATGTGGTACAGTTCTTCATCATCAGTGACAACCATACCGCCTTCCATTGTCGAAATATGGTGACTAAAGAACGCACTGTAAGTTCCCATTAAGCCGAATGTACCAGCTTGCTTACCTTCAATTGTTGCTCCCATGGATTCACAATTGTCTTCTAGTAACACTATATTTTTATCGGCAATTAACGCTTGTAACTTCGGATAATCAACTGGATTGCCTAGCAGGTTAACAGAAAAAATAGCTCGAGTTTTATCCGTAATTGCGGCTTCCAGTTGGTTAAGATCCAAATTCAACGTATTTTGATCAATATCGACAAATTTTAACTTTAAACCATACTGGTGAAGAGGATAGTACGTTGTTGACCAAGAAACAGCCGGAACAATAACTTCATCCCCAGGCTTCAAAGCATTCTCTTTGCGATAAAACATTGCAGCAATTGCTAATAAGTTCGCAGAAGAACCTGAATTCACCATTACGCAATAACGACTACCGACATATTGAGCAAAATCTTTTTCAAACTCAGCAACACGTTTACCCATACTAAACATGCCACTATCAACCACGCTCTGAATAGCTTGATATTCTTTGTCATCCCATGTTGAAGTAGCTAAAGGAAGCATCATAAAACCTCATTAAGATAAAATTGGTACGTTTTCTTGATACCATCAGATATCGATGTCTTTGGAACCCATCCCAAAGCAGTTTGCTTTGAGACATCTACTAATTTTTGTTTCATACCAGCAGGTTTAGACAAATCATGTTTAAACTCACCAGAAAAACCAACTACATCAGCAATCGCTTGGTAATATTCGTTGATTGTATGATCTGAACCGATCCCCACATTAATCAAGCTAGGAACATCGTCAAAACAAGTTAAAGAAAACAATACAAAATCAGCTAAATCTTCAGCAAACATAAATTCTCGACGAGATAATCCATCGCCCCAAATGTCTACCGTTTTCGCATTAGCTTTTACCGCATCATCCAGTTTACGAATGACCGCTGGAATCATATGAGCCTTTAAAGGATCAAACTTATCCCAGTAACCATATAAATTACATGGAATATATGTTTTGTAATTTAGATTGAACTGACGATTGAGATATTCAGCCAATCGAGCAACCGCTACCTTGGCAACAGCATATCCTTCATTTGTAGGCTCTAACTCACCAGATAGAACTTGATCTTCGGTTAAAGGGTTCTGACCAAATCTTGGATACATACAAGAACTGCCTAGATTAATGAGATTTTTAATCCCACTTTCATAAGCGCCCTGCACAACATTCATTCCCATTTGAAGATTCTGGAAACAAAAGTCATAAGGCGCGGCAATATTAGCTTGGATCCCACCAACTAAACCAGCACAGTGAATGACGACATCAGGAGCACATTCTTGGAGATAATCACGCACAGCTTGATAATTAGATAAGTCTAATTCATCGCGTCTAGGAGCAAAAACTTCATGTCCAGCAGCCAAAGCCAATGTACATAAGTTGCGCCCAACCATGCCCGAGCCACCCGTTATAAAAATTTTCATTACTAGGCCTCTTTAGTTACCGACACATCAAAACCATGTGCTTTAAGTAAGGCATGCTGTTTTGCTTTATTCATATCATTTGCAACCATTTCTGCGCAAAGCTCTTCGACTGAAATTTCAGGAACCCAACCCAGTTTTTCTTTTGCTTTGGTAGGATCTCCGAGCAACGTTTCGACTTCCGCAGGGCGGAAGAACTTAGGATTAACTCGAACAATCACATCACCGACTTTAACTGCAGGTGCTTTATCACTTTCTACAGCAGTGACAGTGGCAATTTCATCCACCCCCTGTCCTGAGAAAGTTAATTCAATACCTGCTTCTTTCGCGGACATTCGTACAAACTCCCGGACAGAAATCTGCTTACCTGTTGCAATAACGAAATCGTCAGCCGAGTCTTGTTGCAACATCATCCACTGCATACGCACATAATCTTTGGCATGTCCCCAATCTCGCAATGAATCCATATTCCCAAGATACAAGCAATCTTCAAGCCCCTGAGAAATATTGGAAATAACACGTGTGATTTTACGAGTTACAAACGTCTCTCCACGACGAGGGGATTCATGATTAAACAGAATACCGTTGCAAGCGTACATACCATAAGACTCTCGGTAATTTACCGTAATCCAATAAGCATACATTTTGGCCACAGCATAAGGAGAGCGGGGATGAAAAGGAGTAGTTTCTCGTTGAGGAATCTCTTGCACTTCCCCATACAATTCTGAAGTAGACGCTTGATAAAAACGTGTTTTCTTTTCTAATCCGTTAATACGAATAGCCTCAAGCAAACGAATAGTGCCTAACGCATCAACATCCGCTGCATATTCTGGCGATTCAAAAGAAACTGCCACATGAGACATTGCCCCAAGGTTATACACCTCGTCCGGCTGAATTTCTTTAATTAACCGGATCAGATTAGAGGAGTCACTCAAGTCACCATAATGAAGATGAACTTGATCACTGACTTCGCAGACTGCATCGATACGTTCCGTGTTAAAAGATGAAGCCCGACGGATAATACCGTGCACTTCATACCCTTTTTCAACAAGAAACTCAGTCAAATACGAACCATCTTGACCCGTAATCCCTGTAATCAGTGCTACTTTTTTCGACATGTTTGTTCACCCAGCATTCATATGAGTATGTTCATTTTAAAATACGACCAATAGATTTAGGATAGCGTACTTATCGCCACAACAGATTGGCATACATCATTTTTACAGTGCTAACAATAACAGGAATTGATTCATGTTTCTTCTACATATGCAATATCGTGCGATTCAAAAATCGAGCATTGTAAATAGAGCAACTAACAGCCTACCAGTCACACCAATATAAGGGGCTAATAATTCAAATCCGAACCACTTATGAGCTGTTAACACCCTATCACTTCCATCAGCAGTCCTCGTTAGCAGCTTAGTTGAGTAAACGTAAAAAAGGAGCCGAAGCTCCTTTTTCCTTTCATTTATCTAAACAGTGTTATGCCATTTCAACTTCTGCTGTTTTCACTTTTACAACAGTAGGCTCAATCTTTTTCTGGTTTTGTTTCTGATAGACGTTTTCATAACAGTAGTTAGTCGCTTCAATGTAGCCTTCCACACTACCGCAATCGAAACGCTTACCTTTAAACTTGTAAGCCAAAACACAACCAGTTTGAGCTTGTTTAAGCAGGGCATCGGTAATTTGAATTTCACCGCCTTTGCCTGGTTCAGTTTGTTCAATTAAATCGAAGATATCTGGCGTCATAATGTAGCGACCAATAATCGCCATATTACTTGGCGCAGTACCTGGTTCTGGTTTCTCCACCATGTCATCCACACGGAAGATGTTGTCTTTAATCATCTCACCGGAGATCACGCCATATTTATGGGTCTCTGATTCAGGAACTTCTTGCACTGCAACAATGGTGCAACGAAACTGGTTATACAGCTCTGCCATTTGTGCTAACACGCCTTTGTCTTCATTCACGCAAAGGTCATCAGCGAGCACGACAGCAAATGGGTTATCACCCACTAAAGCTTTACCAGTCAAAATAGCGTGACCTAAGCCTTTCATTTCACGCTGACGAATATAAGTGAAGCTGGCGGAATCCATCACACCACGAATATCTTCAAGCAGAACCTCTTTCGAAGTGCCGTTGATTTGGTGTTCCAACTCATAGTTAGTATCAAAGTGGTCCATAATCGAATGTTTACCACGGCCAGTGACAATGCACATATCCGTCATACCGGCGTGAATGGCCTCATCAACCCCATACTCAATAAGTGGCTTATTTACCACTGGCATCATCTCTTTTGGCATTGATTTTGTTGCTGGCAAAAAGCGGGTTCCGTACCCTGCAGCAGGGAAAAGACATTTTTTAATCATAATTATCACCTAGTTATCTGACGTGCGTATTATTTCCAATCATAAATAAAAGTACAATATCTATTCTTTTCTTAAGCCCCCCCCCCTGCATTTATCTATAAATATCTCAATATATTTGATAGAAAAGTTAAACTAACCATTAAAATGCGATTATAAAATAACCAGAGCCATCTTCTAACTCAATATCACAAATTTTAAACTTCATAATACACCCGCCTAAACAGCAATATTATTTTAAAGACTATAAATTCTCATGAATATTAATTAGTTGATAAAAAGCGTGGTGTCGCATAGGTAAGAATGACTAATTTCTTAACAAATTTGTGTGTATTTTGAACTTTTCACCCTACCCTTTTAGAGGTAGAATGGCGTTCTAAAAAAATTATATTTCTGTAACAACAACGTCGGCTAAATACTATGATCATGGAAATGATATTAATATTCTTTTTGTCATTTATTTCCCTATTTGTTACAAGGGAAGTGGCGAAAAAAATAGGACTGGTAGACCAACCAAACTTTCGTAAACGTCATACTGGTGCAGTTCCCCTAGTAGGTGGGATTTCACTCTATCTCGTTACCTCTGTTTACTTATTCTTTAACCCCAATGTATTAGCACATACAGGCTTGTATTTCTTCTGTATTACTGTACTGATTGCAACAGGGGCATTAGATGATAAATATGATATCAGCTTCAAACTTCGCTTGGGCATTCAAGCAGGTTTAGCTTTACTTGTTATGTTTGTCACTAATACCAGCTTGAGCCATCTTGGGAATCTGTTCGGCACTGGCGATATATCGTTAGGCTACTTTGGTACTATTTTTACCGTGTTTGCAGTAATAGGCTGTATTAATGCATTTAATATGGTGGATGGTATTGATGGCTTACTTGGTGGGCTTTCTATTGTGACTTTTGCTGCGCTAGCTATTTTGCTCGGTTTAGCAGGGCAGCACTGGGCAATAGGCCTATGTTTAACTCTTATCGTTGCTATGGTGCCATACATTTGTATGAACCTTGGTATTTTGGGTAAAAAACGCAAAGTATTTATGGGCGATGCCGGTAGCATGATGATCGGCATGACTGTAATTTTGCTATTAATGGGAGCTAGCCAGCAACCCAGCGTTCATGTAATACGCCCAATTACTGCGGTATGGATTATTGCTATTCCATTAATGGATATGGCAGCCATTATGATGCGCCGCATTCGCCGTGGTCACTCCCCATTCAAACCAGATCGTGAGCACTTACACCATATTTGCCAACGCTTAGGGCTAACACCACACCAAACCCTAGCGTTTATTTGCTTTGTCTCTGCCATTTTAGCTGGTTTTGGTGTTTTGGGTGAAGTTTTCCAAATCAAAGAAAGCATTATGCTGGTTAGCTTTATTATCGCCTTTGCTGCTTATGCAACAACATTAGCTTATATTTGGCGCATTACTGCATTTGTTAAACACCTAAAAGGTAAAGATAAAGAAGTTTTTATTCATCAGCAGGAAGGGGTTTGAGTAAACCCTTAAATTCCTACCTATCTGATAGACATAAAAAGCGCCGATTGGCGCTTTTATTTTTCAATGTAACCCCTCGGAAAGCTCATGAACGTTCTCGTCATACAAGCCTTCTGAAGACTTAATTAAGTAATTTTCATCCATTACGCAGCGTATTCTCTTACGCTGAATGACACCTTTCGCACTCGTCTATTACCTCTATCTATAAACTAAAACATGCGAAAAAGGTCAATTAAAGCCGAGGGGGATAATGAATCCAGTCCTGAGCTTATCCCTTTAAAATCAGATTGTTCATGCTGTCTCGCTGTCCGTGGAATATCTCAACTAAAACGCCCCATGAAATCATGGGGCGCTTACAAATAAACTGGAATATAACTGTATTATTTACGAAAAACTGCTCGCCAAGCGTAAAAGCAAAAACATTCAAATGACTTGATAAGACTAAGACCTTCAATTTCTCTATAAATCTGCCATTGCCTTTTAGCCTTTTTAACCTTATTTCGAGATATTGAATTGGGCAAAATTCTATATCTTGTAAGTGGGATATCTAGATGATAAGCCAACTCCCCAGTTTTTAATAATTTCAACCACAAACCATAATCCTGTCCAGTCCTGATTAAAGGCATAGATATATCTGAGAAATTATCTCTTCTCAGCATTACGGTAGAGCAGCCTAACGTCGCCTTTTTCTTTAGCATATCACCATAAGAGAGAGGGGATAATTTCTCTCTATCAACTATCTTCGATAAAGGATTACCATTTAAATCAACAACTTCAAAAGAAGTGAAACAAAATTTAATATTATTAGACTCCATAAAATCTAATTGTTTCTTTAACTTATTATTAGACCAAAGATCATCACTATCAATAAAAGCTATATATTCACCTTTTGCATTAAGAATTGAATTATTTCTAGAAACTGCCGCACCAGAATTACTTTCATTTTGGAACACTCTTACTCTATTATCAGATAAAGATAATTTTCTAATAAAATCAAATGTGCCATCAGTGGAACAATCATCTGTAATAACCCATTCCCAGTCAGAATAACTCTGATCCCGAATTGACTCATAAGTTTTTTCAATAAAATCAACGCTATTATATGAGGGCGTTATTATTGATATAAGCATATTAGACCCTACTAATCAATTTAACTGTTATTTCACCATTTCAAAATTATTTTATCGTGTTAAATATTTTATCTGAGATACTTGACCATGAATATTTAGATACCAATTCATCATCATCGAAGTCAAACTCAAAGTCATCGTTACCATACTTCAGCAATGCATCATAAATATGCTCAACATTATAACTATCAACAGTAGATATAGATTCACAAGGAGGGAAAAGCCCATCGATTGCTTCACCTTTTGATAGAATTACAGGACATTTACGAGAAAGAGCCTCTAGATAGACCAAGCCAAATGTTTCATTAATAGATGGTAATACCAGAGCCCTAGATGTTAAATATAAGTCAGATAACTCTTCAATGTTTGTTATTTTCCCCTTTACAACTATACAACCAGGCAATTTATCAACTTTTAATATGTGTTTTAACTCAGATTCACTACCACCAATTACGAGAAGCTTATAAGACCTATTTAAATCATAAAACTTCATAAATGATTTATAAACTGTTTTAAAGTTTTTATTTTTTGTAAACCTTCCTACAAAAATAAATTGATTCTGTTTAGACTTGTTATTAACTTTAGTGAACCAATATTCGTCAATACCATTAGGTATATATATTGATGATATACCTTTAAATAACCAAGGGTAGCTATTTACTACTCTTTTCTTATAAATCGGGGTAAGGAATATGACATTAGAAGCTTTTCTAATAATTAATTTCATCAAAGGTCTATAATGTGGTAGAAATTTTATAAAAGAGCCAACATCAGTACTCCTTATAGTAATGAAAAACTTTTTTCTATATATTATACTTGCTAAATAACAAGGTAGGCCGTTTGTCCAAAGTGTATGAGAGTAAATGACGTCGGCAGATTTTATTATTTCTTTAAAATTAGCAAATATTATATAAGTAATGTACAATAATTTTATTAAGGGAAAAAATTTTAGAAACTTCACATTAACATAAATATAGTTAATTTCAATATTATCTTTTTCTATTTCATTTATGCCAATATGATTTTTATCATAAACTGGCACTATAACATTTTGATATACTGATTTATCTATTGAAATATTTTCTATTTGATTTGCATGTACTTTAGTGCCGACATAATTATTACAAATATGTACAATCTTCATTATTTTCCCAATCTAAAACTATTAATAAAAACATAAAAATAATCCCTGGTTTGTACTGAGCAATAGTTAATTATCGTTAGCGTAATCAGTTGTGATAATGAAGTTGCTACCGCCGCCCCTATGATCCCGAATAAAGGTATCAATATAAAGTTTAATATAATATTAACGATTATTCCATAAAAAGTCCTAACCATTCGAACCTTATACTTACTATCTATTATCATAATAAAACTAAAAAATAGATTGGAAAAAACAAATATTTTCCCAAACAACAAAATAAATGCTGGAATATAAGATGAAAGATATTTATCACCAAAAAAAACACTAATAAAATACTGCCCAAAGAAATAAAACATAATGCATAAAACAATTGAATATAAATGCACATACTTTAACTGAGATGATATATATCGATTTCTCTCTTCTACATCATCTATACTTTTTATCTTAATTATTATCGATGATGCATATGCGGAAATAGCAAAAGAAAAAGGTTCGGAAATTTGACCTGAAACAGCATATATACCTAAATCAATCTTAGTCAAATAATAAGAAATAACAATATAATCAACTCTTGTATAAGCTAATATCAAAAGGGATGTAATAAGTATTGGCCAAACAGATAATAGATTCTCTTTAATCTCAGAAGACTTGAACCGATATAAAAATAAGAAGTAAAACTTTCTTACATCAGTAAAAAAAAGACAAAAAACTTGCAATAAAAAATAAAATAAAGGTAGAACTATCAGTAGTGATATTATCATTTCATGTGAATATATATATATAAAATATGATATCATCAATGAAATAAAGAGAGAAGAAATGTTAATTAATAAAATTAACTTTCCACTATTTGAAAAGTTTAGCCTTGCCACACCCAAATTTGACAATTGAAAAAAATACAGGGCCATAATAGAGATAACAATTATATTATTATCAAAGTAAAAAAATATTATAACTGACAGTAATATGTATAATAAATGGCGAATAAAATTAATAATTACCACATTTTTAGGGTTATCTTTCATTTCGGAAATGATATAGGCATCATTTACTACACACGAAATCACAAAGACAAATGAGAAAACGACTTTTACTATTGAATATAATCCAAATTCAGCAACGGACAAATGTCGCGCAACTAGAGCCGTGGTAAAAAACGTTAATATTAACCCTAGTAGTTTAGATATCACAAATAATAAAGAATTTTTTGTCATGTTAATCTATTTAATCACTTACTTTTTTGAGATTGTAAGCAATGAAATATCCCATAAATAAATATATAGATGTAAAAATATAAGACCTTGCCATTAAAACTGAAATAATAGAAAAAATAGCAAATAAAATATATAAATCCGTTTGTTGAGATGATTTCCTACTCATAATAACTCGAGCTGTAAAAAAAGATAGAAAACCTAGCATAGAAGAATAAATAACAAAGGCAACAAATCCGAACTGTCTCCAGATAGAGAAAAAATTATGTATATATTGCCCCCACCTAGCACCTCTCCCATCCAAATTCATATCGACTTGTCCACCAAAATCACCGATGAACCAATTCGATATAATAGACTGCATTCCAGAATGGTTAATAATATCCCTTCCCATCTTTGATGTATCTGAGTCACTAAATACACGAAACACTCGATAATTATCCATATCAAGATGTTTTAATACACTATCAGCACCGACAAGCAAGAAAAGGCTAGTAGCTATGAAGATTAAAGAAAACATCACTAACCTTTTATTTCGACTACCAAGCCAATAACAATGGAGACCATAGAAACAAAAGGAGATTATATATATATAAAAAGAACTTCTTGAGGTTATCAAAAACAACACAACAAGACCTAAGGAAAATATTAATGGCTTTTTGTTTTCAGAGAAAGAAAAGAAAACCATAAACATCATTGCAGTCATATCACCCAAAAATAAATAGTTTATTTTCTCTTCAACTAAAAAAAGCTTCAATATGGAAAAATCTACAGCATACAGGAATAATATAAGTAGATAGAAAATAAAAAAAACAAAAACCATTTTTTTTACGAAGCCATAAAATTCATGACAAAAACTAAATCCTATAACAATGTACATTATTTGTAGTAAAAAAATAGGCGCATGATACTCAATTGCGCTTTTTATTTGTCCAGATGAATAACCTACCGTATCATAATGATAAATCACTACAATAATTTCTACAAAATACAAAATTACTATAGAAAAAACCAAAAAAAATGATTTGTTTGAAAATCTATATTTAGAAAAACGTTGGTAAACAAAAAAAAATGGTAACATTATAAAGAACAATAATGCACTAATACTATTTACTTTAGGTATATTAAAACTAGTATACGTACTTAGTACATTATCCATCATAGATAATGGAATAGTAAAAACAATTAAAGCAGCCACCAAGAATCTATATATGTTTTTATAATTAATTTTCATATAATTCATTCATCAATCTTAACGAAGAATCATGATTCTCCATAACTTCGGATAAATTCTCTCTAATAAGTTTAGTTTTCTCCAACAGAAATTCCTTGTTCTTACATATATTTAATAATTCTTGATAGTTATCAAACAATACTACCGTATTGTTGTTTTTATAGAGCTCCTCTATCGCCTTGAATTGGTTAGATTTAATTAGTATAGGTATTAAACCTAATGTTCCCATTGCAAACCTAGTTGGATAGCTTATATTTGATCTAAGATTATCCAAATCATTATATAGCATAATAACGGCATTAAACTGAGAAACGAATGTGGATAATTTACCATCTAACATTTCTTGATAAGTATAAGGATTAAAATATTTAACATTATGATGTTTTATCTTATCACCACTACTTTGGATCCAGACTTCAACATTACCCTCGGCTAATTTTTTTATTATTCCGGATACATCATCAATTGTTCTTTCTTTGAAATTAGTATTCCCAAGAAAAATAACTTTACTTATTTCATTACATATTCCGATATTTGATTTTTTATTATACTTAAAAAAACTTGAATGTAACTTATCCTGATGTAATACTAAACTACTCTCATTAATTCCTAATGAACTAGTAAAATACTCCTTCATTAAATCTGATGTTAATATTAATTTATCAAAACTATTAAAATACTCTGCATCAACCTTCGCATCAGGATTATATTCATCATATTGTATGTTACTTCTAACGGGATATGTATTGATCAGTAACGACTGCTTACAATCCATGTCATCTTCCTCAATAATAGATGAAATATCCGACTTTATTTTTTTTACCGTGGTACTCCAGATATATAATATATGATCTGGTTTTCTAGAAAAAATAAACTCTTTAAGCTCTGGGCTAGTAATATTTTTTTTTGAAAACTCAATTTTGTTTACCAACGAAAGTATATACTTATTTCTATCGATACCAATCCGTTTAAGTAATTTTTTTATGTTAGATTTTATTCCCAATGAAGTTCTATTTGAAGAATACTTCATCTTTGGAATATTCTTTAACCTAATTGGTAATTCTATATTCTGAACTCCAACATCAATGTAACCAACTATATCAGACACTTCACTCAAAGACATGATATAGGAATATGTGAATATTACATTTGATGAACCTACAACTATGACTTTTTTCCTACTCACACAAGACATCCTTTGGGTTATTTCTCCACCACTCGGAGCTTAAAAGCTCTGCTATTTTCTCATCATTGAACCTTTTCTTTATTACTTTAGCAGGAACTCCGACAACTATTTCATAAGGCTCTACATCATGTGTAACAACCGCTCCTGATCCAATAACAGCACCTGTCGCAATTTTTACCCCTCCCATGACTAGCGCATTAGCCCCAATCCAGACATCATTACCAATTTCGACTAACTCAAAATCATCTTTTCTTTTCTCTTTAAATAAGCTTTTATTATAAATAAAAGGTGATGTTGATAGTTTATCAATGGGATGTAGACCTAAGCCAATTTTTGTACCAGGACCAATTGAGCAGTATCGACCAATCTTAGTATTTATGATAATTGAGAGTGGTGATACATAACTATAGCGACCGAGTTCTACATCAATGAGCCGGCAATAATCATTAATTAAATTGTCACCATGTAATATAGATGAGTTAGAAATATACACACCATGTCCAATTTTAATATTTCTCTTTGTCAGCATTAATTTAATGTTAATTAAAGAGGAGCAAAGGTATTTAATTAATCTTTTAATTATATACAATAGTCTCTCCCGATTTCTCTCTTATAATCTAATATCATCATTTTTAGGTCTGACAATACGCAACTTGGTTTATAATTAAATTCATATTTTAGTCGTGAAATTGATGTTACAGGAAATACATCTGTCACATTATTATCATGCCAAATAACTTTACATCCTGTGTTTGATACCAAGATACTTGCAATATCCTCTGCTGTAACATTCTCACCTGAAGCAATATTATAAACTTCGAATTCATTATTAGTCATTGATAATCTAAATATGATATCAACAACATCAAGAACAGATACATAATCTTTAGAATATGTTTTATCAACATACATATTAACAACATTTTTGTTTATAGCATCTTTTATTATTGATGGTAAAAAGAGCGAACTATTTAATGCTAAACCATATACATTTGAAGGTCTAACCACTATCGTATTCTTATTTGAATTTAGACATAAATCCTCGGCAACTAGTTTTGTCAAATTAAATAGTTTTCGATTGTCATTAATTTCTAAAACAAGATCACTAGATTCATTAGCACTATTCGACCCCATATAAACTCTAGTTGAAGACAGATAAATCAATTTTTCGAAATTAGCTCGATCTAGAATATCTCTTAGATAATTTATATTGGCATCTAGTACATCATTAGGTCTATTACAATCACCATATCCTGCACAATATATAATAATTCCTAAATTTAGGCTAAAATCTAAATCATGACGAGCGGGAGCATAAACATCATAACCTTCCAATTGGAACTTATTTCTTACCGCGCTTCCAATAAAGCCAGATGAACCTATTACTGTGATTCTTTTCATTTTAATTTCTATTCAAAAATTCTGAAAATAATGGAAGATTTTTATCCTTTTCGGACAAAATTGGATTATCAATTCCCCAATCAATATCTAAATCTGGATCATTCCAGAGAATTCCAGACTCATCTTTTGGGTCATAGTAATTTGTGCATTTGTATGAAAAATCCGCAACATCACTAAGTACTACAAAACCATGAGCAAAACCTGGTGGTACCCAGAACTGTGTTTTGTTTTCATCAGAAAGAACAATACTTTCCCATTGACCAAACGATGGTGAATATTTTCTCAAATCTACAGCAATATCTAAAACAGAACCTTTTGTCACTGAAACTAATTTCCCTTGTGGTTTCGTCTTTTGAAAATGCAATCCTCTAAGTACACCTTTTGATGAACGAGAACGATTATCTTGGACAAAATTATCCTTTATTCCTGCCAAACTTAAGTATCTATTTAAATTAAAACTCTCTAAAAAAAAACCCCTATTATCACCAAAAACTTGGGGTTGAATTATTACACAATCTTTGAGTTTTGTTTTAATAACGTTCATTATCTATTTGCCTTAAGTGATTCTCTTAATCGTCTATTATCTAACAATGATATTAGGTAGTTGCCATAATCATTTTTGAGCATGGGCTGTGCATGCTCAAATAACGATTCATCACTGAGCCATCCATTAAACCATGCTATTTCCTCAAGACAGGCTACTTTTAATCCTTGAACGTTTTCAATGGTTTGAACAAACGAAGATGCTTCATGCAAACTCTCATGTGTACCTGTATCTAACCACGCAAAACCACGCCCAAGCAACTCAACTTTTAACGTTTTATCTTCTAAATACATCTGATTAATAGACGTAATCTCGAGTTCACCGCGTCTTGATGGTTTAACTTTCTTAGCAAATTCTACGACTCGGTTATCATAAAAATATAAACCTGTAACTGCCCAATTGGATTTAGGAGTATCCGGTTTTTCTTCTATACTAAGAGCATTATACTTTTCGTCAAACTCGACGACACCAAATCTTTCAGGATCTTTTACATGATAACCAAATACGGTAGCGCCATTTTCCCGCTCTACAGCATTTCGTAAAGTACGAGAAAAGGATTGACCATAAAAAATATTATCACCAAGAATTAAGCAACACTTGTCTTTACCTATAAAATTTTCGCCAATAATGAATGCCTGTGCTAAACCATCAGGTGACTCTTGGATTGCGTATTGCAGATTGATGCCGAAGTCACTACCATTCCCAAGTAGACGTTTAAACGATTCATTTTCTTCTGGAGTAGTAATAATTAGTATATCTCGAATACCTGCAAGCATCAGAGTAGCCAATGGATAATAGATCATTGGTTTATCGTATACAGGTAACAACTGCTTTGAAACTCCACGGGTGATAGGATAAAGGCGAGTACCCGACCCACCCGCTAAAATAATACCTTTCATTTTTTTGCCTTAGCCAACTAAAATATAAAGAGGTAACCAGAATGAGGTGAATTACGCTTGGTGAGTTCCCAAACGTTCCATTGAGTAAGAACCATCTAGCACGCGACTCCACCACTCTGTGTTATGCAAATACCACTCAACGGTTTTTCGAATACCCGATTCAAAGGTTTCTTCTGGCACCCAACCCAACTCGCGACCAATTTTGCTTGGGTCAATCGCATAACGCACATCATGCCCAGGGCGATCGGTCACGTAAGTAATTAAATCTGCATAGCGTTCGACACCAGCGGGCTTGTTTGGCACCAATTCTTCAAGTAATGCACAAATGGTTTTCACCACATCGATATTGGCTTTCTCATTGTGACCACCAATGTTGTAGGTTTCACCAACTTCACCTTCAGTCACTACTTTGTAGAGTGCGCGCGCGTGATCTTCCACAAATAGCCAGTCTCGAATCTGCATGCCATTACCGTAAACAGGTAAAGCCTTACCATCCAATGCATTTAAAATCATTAGCGGAATCAGTTTTTCCGGGAAATGGTAAGGACCGTAGTTATTCGAACAGTTAGTGACTAACGTTGGCAAACCGTAGGTACGCAGCCATGAACGAACTAAATGGTCACTTGATGCTTTCGACGCAGAATATGGGCTAGAGGGGGAATATGACGTAGTCTCAGTAAAGAAATCATCGGAGCCTTCTAAATCGCCATACACTTCATCGGTTGAAATATGGTGGAAACGAAATGCGCTTTTACGCGCTTCATCCAAGTTGTTCCAATAGTGACGAGTTGCCTCAAGCAAGGTGTAAGTGCCCACAATATTGGTTTCAATAAACGTAGCTGGCCCATCAATTGAGCGGTCAACATGGGATTCGGCCGCTAAGTGCATAACAGCATCGGGCTGATGCTCGGCAAAAATGCGATCCATCGCTGTGCGATCACAAATATCTGCCTGTTCAAACACGTAACGTTCACTTGAGTCAACACCAAACAACGATTCTAGATTTCCGGCATACGTCAGTTTATCTACATTGATCACGGCATCTTGTGTGTCGTTAATAATATGGCGCACAACGGCTGAGCCAATAAAACCGGCTCCCCCGGTTACTAAAATTTTCATGCTAGTCAACTATCCTATTGTTATTTACTGGAGTCGTAGTTGTAATTGTAATAACCATACCCATAATGGGTGGAAGCTTTCTTCTCAACTGCGTTAAAGATAACCCCTTTCACTTCAATACCCGATTGCTCAAATCGGTTACGAGCCACATCAATCTCTTTAGCAGTGTTTTGACTAAAACGCGCCACCATTAAAGTGGTGCCAGCAATCGCCCCGACAATACTAGCATCAGTTACTGCCAGTACCGGCGGTGTATCCACAATCACGAGATCATAATTTTGTGATGCCCAAGTCAGTAGCTCTTTTAAGCGTCCGTGCATCAGTAGCTCCGATGGGTTCGGTGGTACTTGCCCACGAGTAACCACATCTAAGTTCTCGACACGTGTGGATTTCACCACGTCATCAATGCCAATTTCACCACTCAAGTAATCCGATAAACCTTGGTCCCATTTAAGGCCAAAAGCACGTTGTAAATATCCTTTACGCATATCCGCATCAATAATCAGTACTTTTTTGCCCGCTTTTGCGTACACCGCTGCAAAGTTGGTCGAAACAAACGATTTACCAATGCCCGGCGCAGGGCCAGAAATCATCAAGATATTGTTTTTGGCTTCCATCATGGCAAAGTGCAAGCTGGTTCTTAGACTACGCAGCGCTTCAATAGCAAGGTCGGCAGGGTTCATCTCCGCCAACAACAGCATATCTTTGCTTGAGCCGCGCTTTTTACCACTTAGCTTATCTGCTAGCGAAAATTGCAATTCAGAGCGGGGAATGCTGGCATATACAGAAAGGCCAAGTTCTTCAATTTCATCTGGGTTTTCAACTCCCTTGTGCAAAGCAGATTTCACAAAGACATATGCAACACTCAGTAATAAACCTAATATAGTTGCAATAGCAACAATCAGAGGCTTTTTAGGTTTAATAGGTTTAGAGAAGGTCTGCGCATGGTCCACAATACGAACGTTACCTACAGTACCTGCCTTCACCACACTCAACTCTTCAATTTTATTGAGTAGCTGCACGTAGATTTGTTGGTTTACTTCAACATCACGTTGCAGGCTTAAAATCTCTTTTTGCGTTTCAGGCAAGTTCTCGATGCGTTTATTAATCTTTGATTTTTGATTTAATAAGGTTTGACGCTTATCCAGTAGAGCCTTATATGCAGGGTGATCTTTGGTGTATTTTTGGCTGATTTCAGCTTCTTTAAAGGTCAGCTCATTAAGCTGCGCATCCAAATTAACCATCACTTTCAAAGTCGATTCAGCTTCCATGGTGAGGTCAACAGATTCACGCTTTTTACGATAGGCATTGAGCTTGTTTTCTGATTCGACCAATTTTTCTTTCAGTTGCGGAAGCTTCTCTTTTAAAAACTGAATGCTCTGCCCAGCTTCTGCTGAGTTACGCTCTACGTTCTGTAAAAAGTAACGTTGGGCGATATCATTTAAAATGTCTTGCGCCAGTTGGCCATTTTCATTAGCAAAGCTTAACTTGATAATGCCCGTTTGCTTACCTTGCTCCGCGGCACCTAAGTTTTGCTTTAACCAATCAATTGCATCTAGGTCATTGCGTTTTTCAATATTGAAATGGGTGCCACTTTTTGCTTGTAATGCACTGATCTGCAGTTCATAACCGTTGTCAACGACTTTTGTGCCCACTTTCCCTTTCAGGAGAACTTGGTTATCATCGTTCACCAGTTGATAAATACCTTGCTCTCCGTTTAATACAACGATTTGATAAGAGTTTTCATCGGGAAATACCATTTTAGGTAATTCAAAACTGCTCACTTTAACAAACTGCTGGTTACCGGTTAAACGAGCAATGCCTTTACCAATCAACGGGAAGTAATCTGGACTCACTACGGTGGTTAAATCGAATTTATCCACCGTGCCGCCCAATATCATCCGTGATTTAATCAATTGAATTTCCGCATCTGCGGTTGACTCAGAGGCAAACATATCCCCCAAGCTTTCACTCATAATGGCAGAAAAGCCGCCCGAGCTTTTTTGTTCCACTTGAATCAATGCATCGGCTTGATAAATCGGCGTAGAAAGTAACGCAAAGGCAATACCAAAAAGGGCAAATAAAAAGGTAGTAATGGCGATAACCCATTTGCCATCCAGTAGCAGGCCAAACAGCTGACCTAAGTCAATCTCATCATTATCCGATGCGTTACGTGAAGTTGCAGTTTTGTCCGTCATAATCTTCTAATCGTATTAAAGTTTGGCAGCCCAAGCATCAGCCGCTTGAGCAATTAATTGATAGGCGTAATCAAAGGCTTCTTTACTTTGGCGGTAAGGATCGGGAATGTCTTTTTGCCCAATCCACTGGCCAAATAACATGGCTTTGCCTCTTGCCTCTGGGGCAATATCGTTTAAAGCCGTTAAATGACCTTTTTCCATTACCAAGATCAAATCGTATTGAGCACACAAAGCGGATGTCAGTTGCTGTGACTTATGCCCAGTTAAATCGAGACCATGCTCTTGCGCCACCAGCTGCGCGCTGGCATCGGCAGGTTTGCCTTCTAAATGGCTTTTTTTCGAGGCAAGGCCGGCTGAGGCAATCTGTTTATTAGGAAATAACTGCTGTAAGTAGCGCTCTCCAATGGGAGAGCGGCAAATATTACCAACGCAGACCACCAAAATGTTATCAAACATGTCGCGATTTCCTTTCTATGGCCAGTTACGTAAACGCAGCATACCTTCTGTTAGGTCGTTAAACCCAGAGATGGTTGGTACTAGCTGGCTGATAAGACGATTCCAACGCGCCACAGGGGCAGCAGTCACATAAACCACATCGTAAGGTTGCAGTTCAAATTCCGTGCCCATCACCAAAGCGGTAGCATCTTTCATATTTAGCTGGAATACATCAGCAAGGGGCGCATTACTCTGCTTAGTGGTGGCGTTAGCTAAGCCCGTACTGCGGATGACAAAAATCCCAGTTGGGTCGGCTTCTTTTTCATTAATTCCGCCAGAGTTGGCTAGTGCTTCGGTTAAGCTCATGCCTGCGCGATCGATTTTGACCACTTGCGGGTCGGCAACTTCGCCCATGATAAAGATTTTTTGAGTATCGTTGCGTGGCACGTGAATAATATCGCCTTTGTGCAATAGGCGGTTTTGAGTTAAATCGCCTTTTTGTATCAGAGCATAAAGGGAAAGGTGTTCTTCTTTACCATCGTGATGAGTCAAGGTGATATTGCGCCAATCGGCATCTTGGGTAATGCCTCCAGCGGCATTGACCGCATCAAGCAGTGTAAGCGGGATGTTAGAAATGGCTTGCGCGCCCGGTTTATTCACTTCACCAGTCACGTAAGATTTTTGAGAACGAAATGCCGCGATGTTGACATCGACCTGTGGGTCTTCAACGTATTTTTTAATTCGCTGAGTAATGAGATCACGAACTTGGGTTACCGTTAGCCCCTTAACGGCAATTTTACCGATATAAGGGTAGAAGATGGTGCCATCGGCATGTACCCAGTTACCGGCTTCTTCCGAACTGCGGTATGAACCAGCAGGGATTGTTAACTCAGGGTGGTCCCAAATCGTCACGTTAAGTACATCACCGGTGCCAATATGGTATTGGTAATCGGACAGTTCCTCTTCCAGGCCTAAGTTCACCTGAGACGATGGGGTAATTTGATTGAGTTTGAGCTCGTTGATCAGATTAGGCGTTAAAGGGTATACGTTAACTCGCGGTGAGAGTGTATCGGAGTCATCGGCATTCCATACCTGATTTTTATTACTGGTCGGCAAGGTGGCGCCGGGAATGGTGCATCCTGCCAAAGTGCAGGAGGCCAATATAAGGGAGATTGTCTTGTTTAACACACCAACTTTCCTAACTAATCATTAAGATATCTGAGATATCACGTCCGTGTCGCACGTCATAGCTAAGCAGAAGTGTGGATACACCTCCGGCCATGAGCATAGACAAGATATCGACATATTCATCACTATGGCAAGAGGAGTTTTCTCTAGCCTAACCTAACGTTGTAATTGTGCTTTTTATGAAGGCAATAAATAGTGCAATTTGTGGATGACATAATGATGAACACCAATACGCTCCAAATTGCATATCAATTGTTATTTATTGCATTAAGCCAATGAATCCTAAGCCAATATATTCATTGCTCATGCTAGCACTTTAATTAACAAAATAAACAGTTATTTTATTTCGACCACGCTACCGCATGAGATCTTACTCCCATAACGCTATATTCATGGCCAAGAATGCATTTCAATGCATTTTATTTAAACTTTAAGGCGACGCATGATAGCGTGCCCAGCTTTGAATGTGAAGTTGAATAAAAAGAATTAGTGCTTCAAAAATAAAACTCTTGACCGAATTTAATATTGTTTACATTTGCGACAGATAATTTTATCTTAAATAAGCTCAATTAGTTGAGCATACATCGATGTAAACACGCTCTCTATGGAGAATTATTTATGAAAAAAACAGCGATTGCCTTAGCGGCGATGTTGGCTTTAGGTTCAACTGCTGCTTTTGCTGATGAAGTAGCCACTTCATCTAGCGTAACAGGCAGCACATCAAGCACAACCACAACTGCAGCAACTGGAACTTCAACAGGTGCAGCAGCAGGTGGCACAGCGGCTGCAGGCGCAGCAGCTGGTACTGTAACAGCAACAACTGTTGCCGTTGCTGGTGCTGTAGTAGCTGGCGTAGCCGTTGCAGCAAACAGCTCTGACAACAACAGCACAACTTCAGTTACAACTAACTAAGTTTGACTGCTCATTAAGCACAGCCGCCTTTGGGCGGTTGTTTTTTGTCGGCCCTTTTTCTTTTATTTAGTAGCATGTTATGCGTCAGTTAACCTCTTTGTTATTACTTGGTACTCTCGGCTTACTTGGTGGATGTACCCAAAGCAGTTCATCCCTTACACAAACCCTAGCCCTTGCCTTTGAAGGCCCTCAGGGTGTAGCTATCACACCACAAAAAATTGCCCAACTGCCCTATGCCAGTATGCTGGCACAACAAAATAGCAGCCCAGAAGCATTATTAGTTCTTGCTTGGTCTGAAAATAATCCCCACACGTCTTCTAATAATATCCCACCTAATTTAAAGTGGCTTTCGGCAAATAAAGAAATGATTGTGACACGTGCAGGCCGTATTATTAAAACCATCAATTTAGGTGGCGGTAATATTACAAAATTATCATCAAATACAATTGATCCTATTATTTTAGGCTTACAAAAAGAAAGCACACCTAAATATTGGAAATATCAGTTAAGTTGGCAGCCTGGATATCATTCAAAATATAACGCTGAATCCCACTTTGTTATTCAAGGCCATACTCAACTTACCTTACCTATTGAAGGAACCGTTGACACCTTACTTGTATATGAAACAGTAACAATTCCGCGTTTAGATAGTACTTATACCAATACCTATTGGCTTAACCCCGATAACGGTACGGTGCTGAAAAGCGTGCAAACGTTAGCCCCTTCTCTTTCCACAATGACCCTAACTCAGGGTAAGGCTTTTGGAGAGCAGCAGTAATGAAATTAATACGTATCCTCCAAAGTGCTTTGTTTGCAATGTTAGGTTTGGCGAGCACAATGAGCTGGGCAGCCAACGCGGTCACCTCCTCTCTTCCGGCCACTCAAGTAATGGTGCAATTGGATAATCAGCCTGCGTTGCAGCTTGATTTCCCGATAGTGCCGCGAGCAGATCAGTTGGTGAACAAAACATTAAAGCAGCTTAAACTGTCTTCTTTAGACATCAACTGGCAAAGCAGTGCGTTATTTGATGAAACGCAACCTCAAACACTAAAACAAGATGTATTGATGCGCCTCGCTAACGAAGAAGATTTTGCCGCAATGGAATTAAAACCATTTTGGCGATTACTGCGCAAACAAATTCACACCATGCGTTTTGGCACTCGTGTATTTACCCCGATCGATCCAGATGTTACCGCTATTGATAGCAATAAAAACCCGAACCTTAAGGGGAAGTGGTTATTAGAATTGCGTACAAACGAAACTCAAGTTTATGTTTTTGGTGCTGTTTATCAATCTGGAAAATTTGATTGGCAACAGCGTAAAGACGCGAAATATTACGCGGCTCAAGCGGGTTTGCTTACGCCTACAGTGTCTGAACTTACTGTTATTCAACCAGATGGTGTAGTAGAAACTCACTCGGTGGAATATTGGAATCGTCATTTTCAGGAAGTTGCCCCTGGCGCCACTATTTATGTGCCGATGCCTAATGATCATTCATTATTTAACCAAAGCCATACACCATATAATACCAATAGCTTAGTTATCGAATTGTTGAGAAATACCTATCCATTATGAAAAATAACGCTTTGATTCATCGCCGACCTCAACGTTCGATACTTGCCGCTTTGGTGGGGTTGGCGCTTACACCGACTGTTTATGCTGACGCATTTTCTGCTCCAGAATTGACCCACTCTCAATCTGACTTTGGTGGCGTGGGGTTAATGCAAATGCCCACGGCCCGCTCAATGCCAGAGGGCGAACTGAGTTTTGGTGTCACCAATAACGACGAATATTTGCATTACACCATGTCGTTGCAATTGTTCCCGTGGTTAGAAACGACGATTCGTTATACCCAAGTTCACGACATGCTGTACAGCAATGATGAAAGCTTTAGTGGTGACACGGATTACACCGATAAATCGATTGATGCGAAGTTGCGGGTATGGGAAGAAAGCTATTACCTGCCTGAAGTGGCGATCGGATTACGCGACATTGGTGGTACTGGGCTGTTTGATGGTGAATATATTGCAGCCAGTAAAAGCGTTGGGCCTTTAGACTTTACGTTAGGCGTGGGCTGGGGCTATATCGGTAACCGCGGAAATCTTATCGGCGATAAAGACAGTTCATCTGATTGCGGCCGCGATACCAGCGTTTCTGGTAAAGGTGGCAGTGTTGATATTTCGCGAATGTTTGGTGGTTGTGCTGCCGTGTACGGTGGTGTTGAGTATCAAACCCCGTGGGCACCGTTAAGCCTAAAACTGGAATACGATGGTAACGATTATCGCAGTGATTTTCCTGTCACGGGGGGGGCAAATAGCATGACCGTATCAACCTCCTGGAACGTGGGAATGGTGTATGCGTTTAATGACTGGGCTAAGTTACGCCTAAGTTATGAACGAGGTAATACCATCACAGCCGGCTTTACCATGGCAACTAATTTGGCGACCTTATCGCAAACGTGGGTGGATGAGCCGATGCCGACCTATCAACCCCAGCAGGAAAAAGACGATCTAACTCCTGATGAATGGATTGAGCTGACCAAGCAAATTGGCCAAGTTGCGGGTTATGAACGGGCAAAAGTGTACAAAAATGGTGAAACTGTGACGGTAACTGGGGAACAAACCCGCTATCGCCAACGCAAAGAAGCGGAAGAGCGTGCGGCACTGTTGATCGCCAATACTGGGGTAAAAGCACAAACTTATCGATTCATTAATACAGCGCAAGATCAGCCAGTCACGGAAACGCGGATTAATACTTACTCATTTAAACGCGTGGCTGATCATGATTACCCAAATGCCGCATTTGATGATGCGCGAGAAACCGGTAACCCTGTTGCGGTTTCTGGTGAGCTTAAAGCGCAAACTCACGACGACTGGAAATTTGGTTTAGCTCCATCACTCACACAGTCTTTCGGTGGCTCTGAAGATTTCTATCTTTATGCTATTGGTGTAAAAGCCAATGCCAGTTACCGCTTGGGGGATCACTTCCTAATTTCAGGAAGTTTGTACGGCAATCTGCTCGATAACTACGACAAGTTTAAGTACACCGTTCCGCCTGACGGTACCAACCTTAAGCGTGTACGCACGCTAACTCGTCAATACTATGAAGATACGTTTAGAGTAGATAACCTGCAGTTGACTTATTTCGATCGTTTGAGTCGCAATGTGTATGGTCAGGCCTATGCGGGTTACCTAGAAACCATGTTTGCTGGTGTCGGCAGTGAATTCCTTTATCGCCCACTGAACCAAAACTGGGCATTTGGTATTGAAGGTAACTATGTAAAACAGCGCGATCCGGATACTTATCTGAACCTGTATAAGCAAGAACGCCATTACGATAGCCAAACTGCTCGTTACTACCGTGTACAAACAGGGGTATTAACTGGCCATGCGACTTTATATTGGCAACCAAAATTCTGGGATATGTTTGATAATACACTGTTTAAAATCAGTGCAGGTCGTTACCTGAGTGAAGACAAAGGGATCACCGTTGATTTTTCCAAACAGTTTGACAGCGGTGTAATAGCTGGCGTATTTGCGACGAAAACTAACCTATCGGCATCGGAATATGGTGAAGGTAGCTTCTCGAAAGGTTTCTACGTTTCTATTCCTTTGGATTTGATGACAGTGAAACCAAGCACCGACCGAGCCACGCTTTCATGGCTACCTCTACAACGCGACGGCGGCAGCAAGCTACACCGTCAATACAGCTTGTATGAGATGACCGACGCCCGCTCACCATGGTTTACCCGCCCACCTCAATATTGATTGAGTCCAAAATCACCGCATGCTCGACTCAGTACTCGAGCATGCGGTGAGCACCAAAATCGCAGCACACTCGATCCGGTACTCGGGCATGCGGCAATCACCAAAATCACAGCGCACTCGATCCGGTACTCGGGCATGCGGCAATCACCAAAATCACAGCGCACTCGATCCGGTCCTCCCCCCTTGGTTTTAAGGGGGAGTTAGAGGGGGGATCATACGCAGAAGTTAAAGATTAACTTCATAACACACTGAATTTAATAAAGATAAATATAAAAACACGAACTTACACTTGGCTTATTCAATTTCTACAAAATCTAAAGCAAAAACCTGAAAAATCTCCGAATACTGTAGCTTCAGCACGCGCTAGCTCCCTCCCCAACCCTCCCTCTAAAGAAGGAGGGGGCCGGATCGAGATCGCTTTGGCCAATGCGCTCGAGCCGTGGCTTCTGTGATATTTGTGCATTCGGTAAATATCACAATCACCGTGAATTCAATCTGGTACTCGGGCATTCGGTAAGTACCAAAATCACAGCGTATTCGATCTGGTCCTCAGGCATGCGGTGAGCACCAAAATCGCAGCGTACTCGATCTGGTCCTCCCCCCTTGGTTTTAAGGGGGGAGTTAGAGGGGGGATCATGCGCAGAAGCCAAAGATTAACTTCATAACACACTGAATTTAAAAATAAAAAATAAATATCGCACTTATACTTGGTTTATTTTATTTCTACCAAATCCAGTGTAAAAACCTGAAAATCAACTCGAATACTGTAGCTTCAGCGCGCGCTAGCTCCCTCCCCAGCCCTCCCTCTAAAGAAGGAGGGGGCCGGATCGAGATCGCTTTGGCCAATGCGCTCGAGCCGTGGCTTCTGTGATGCTTGAAACTGTAACCACATCAGCTATCAGAATGGGCTTAATTTCAAGCAATTACTACAAATCAATCCGGTTCTTGAACATGACGGCAATCACCAAAATCGCAGCGTGCTCGATCCGGTATTCGGGTATGCAGTAAATACCTAAAATTAGTGGTCAATAATGACTAAAACCACTAACCCCAAACCAAACATCACCCCCCAAAACACTCAAAGAATGCCAATAACAGGTTTTACTGATATACCCCTTTACGATGATTTTTTTGCTCCATATTTTGAGTAAAAAACACAGCGGACTTTCAATCCAAATTTAGGCAAATATTTTTTATTCAAATAAATTAACAAGTTGCACTGATAATCTCAGCATGAAAACATTGTATCAATAATAAGACTTCTCACTTTTGGGCAATATAATCCTAAATGGGTGATCTTTATGTGATCGATTGCAATAGAAATTGATTCACTTAAACTCCTATCAACACCAAGACAGAAACACTCTGCTCTTCGGGCGAGACGCGCATCTCATTACACATTTGTTGTTTGATTATATTCACCAAATATAAGAGGCATCCTATGGCTTACTCTCGCTCACTTGCGTCTACATTTTTTAAAACTTTGATTATTGGCGCTCTATCCCTACTCGCAACAGGATGTGCGACCAGTAATGGTCCTTTGGCAACACTTGAGAGCAACAATGCAAATGTGCCTGCAATCGACTACGAAATGGTGGGAATTCCACTTCTTTACCAAGGTTTCGGCTCAAGCGTTCCGATTACTAAAGACCTGAGCTTGACTGCAGCTCACGTGGCGAAGGTAAACTGGGACTCAGTAGTGGCATACCATCCAGAGTGTGACATTGCTATCATCAAGTCTGATAACAGCAAAGTAACCAGCTTCCCGGACATGGGATTGGTTTATGTAAACGAAACTGTGATTACTTATGGTAAAGATGGCTTTGGTAACCTCTTGAGCGGAAAAGGTGTTTACCATATCGACCTGAACTTCACCAACAACAGCTACTTCAAGAAATGTAACGCGAGTATCACTGATGCTCCAATTCGTGAAGGCATGAGCGGCGGTGGTGCATTTAACGAGCGCGGTGAGTTGGTCGGAATTATCTCATCAATGGCAAGCACTTATAACACTCGCCTAGCGAATGGTGAAAAGCTGCCTTATGACCGCCTAAGCTTGTTCGTCTCACTGAACTTTGTGAAAGATTGGTTGAATAAAGAAGTAGATGGTTTTTATCAGAGTCAGTCAACTGTTTTGACTTGGAACACTACTGGCTCTAAAGGTATGTTAGCCCAAGCTGAATAATATATTGAGAAGAGAAAAAAAGAGAAGAGGCTCAAAGCCTCTTCTTTTTTTTTACACTCGATCGCCTGACCCCTCGCCAAGCACTGTTTTTATTATGTACGAAAAGTACTGTTTTACCGATATCGTTCTAATCATCTCTTGATCAAGTTGAGCTAACTCAACAGGTCTAGACATATCTACTTCGCGGATTTGCGCCAAACCCGTGATACCAGGACGAACATCAAATACGTTTCTCTCCAACCTTTCACGGATAACATCATCTTGATTGAAGAGGCATGGACGAGGGCCGACCAAACTCATGTCTCCTTTTATCACATTTAGTAACTGAGGAAGTTCATCTAGTTTAGTACGACGTAAAAACTGCCCTAGCTTGGTGACGGAACTAGAACCAACTAGATGAGTTGCAACAGACTTTGTGTGGACAGGCATCGTTCGAAATTTAATTAAAGTAAAAGGTTTTTGTTGTTTACCAACCCGTTCTTGAAAAAACAATGGAGAACCTGTATCGAATAGCCCCATTACATACAGAATTAAAAAAATAGGTAGGAGCACAATAAAACCACATAATGCGGCAAAAAAATCTATCAAACGAAGCATGTTGTCATTTACTCTCTTGCTTAACCAAATAATCTGTTACGGTTCTATGGACTCCTACAGTAAAAGAATATTTAGGTGTCCAGCCCAAGCGTTCTTTGGTTTTCGAAATATCTATTTGTAAAGAGCCAACCAGTTTTTGCGCAACATTCTTTTTTCCTAACAAGCTCAATGATATGTAAAGTATTGACTGAGGAATTGGAAGCAATGTAGAACGAACGTTCATATCATGAGCGATAGTTTGCAGCAACTGTGTTACAGAAACATCATGGCCATCAGAGACTAAGAAAGTTTGGTTTGCTGCCAATGGGTGGCTTAACGTTGTCAATATTAGATCAACAAGATTATCGACAAACACAAGACTTCGTCGATTATGGATACGACCTAGCGGTAATGGTAGTTTTTTATATACCCAATTCATCATGGATAAAAAGTTGGCTTTTACACCAGGTCCATAAATTAGCGGAGGTCTTATAATTACAACTTCCATATCAGTTTCTTTAGCCAGCTTCATTAATTGTTCTTCAGCCTCAAATTTGCTCAGCCCATATGGGTCGACGGGAGGATAGGTAACCTCTTCAATGAAGGGCTGATTTGCAGATGTATATTCACCATTTACTTTTATAGAACTGATAAACACAAAACGCTTTACACCACTCGCAGCAGCTTGTCTTGCCAAATTAAGAGTACCAAGCGTGTTCACTTCTCGATATTGGTCAAGCGGTGAAGCACTATCGTCATCCATTTGATGCACTCTAGCAGCACAGTGTACAACGCAATCAATGTTGCTAAAACAATCTGACCAATCTGTTTTACGATCTATGTAAAGAGACGTTACATTACATGATAATAAATTGGTTGGTCGGGAGGCTTGCCCTTTAACATGAATCCCCCGGGCCATAGCTTCTTTTGCAACAGCACTTCCAACAAACCCGGTGATACCTGTTATAAAGATGTTCACCATCCTTTCTCCTATCGGCATTACTTAAGCACGTGACACGCCACGCAATTCAAAAAGAATAATCTTCACAATGTGTGGGTTTACCGTCTTTACGACCTAACTCGCGCTTGATACTAGCAAAAAAGCCGCAAGACAACTACAATCTGAGCACATCGAAGCGACAGCAATCAGTAAACATCACACTGATATCTAACAGAAAGATAAGTAGTTTGGCTATGTGGAAATCAATAAATTATATTCTTAATGCAAAACGTATGCATAAACGCGGAATTACAATTGCATACGATTGTGTTGCTATCATGTTCTCCCTTTATATATCTGTTGCATTAAGACTTAACTCCTTCACTTTCCAAGCAGGATTACAAGAGTTGTGCGCTTTTTTTATGACGCTAGCCATCACTCTTTACTGCTTCGTTCGCTTAGGTATGTATAGAGCTGTTCTGAGATATATGACATTACCCGCAATTGGATATATTTTTATATCGGTTATTGTATCTGCTTTAACTTTTGCACTCAGTGGCTTTTTTTTCCAAGCGTTCATTCCTCGCAGCGTGCCATTCATCTATGTCGGATTAGCGACACTCACTCTAGGTGGGCCACGTATTTTATTTAGAACAATTTACTACCACTACTTTAAAAGGCGTAAACCTAATGTTTTTATCTATGGCGCAGGTGCTACAGGTAGAGAATTAGCTTATGCTCTTATTCAAGGTAATGATTACCACCCTGTCATAATGTTAGACGATGACCCGCATAAAATCGGGCAAATAATATTTGGTATAAAAGTACATAACAGCAATGAATTCAGTAAATTACAGTCACTATATGAACCTGTAAAATTATTGTTAGCTGTCAATAATGTAAAGATAGGAGAGAGATTAAGACTGGTTGAAAAAATTTCTCATTGGCCCATTGAGGTTCAATCAGTTCCATGTGTTGAAGACATTGCAGCAGGAAGAGCTAAACCGACAGATGTACAAGATTTAGATATCGCTGACTTATTAGGTAGAGCACCAGTCGACCCTGATATGAATCTCCTCAAGAAGAATATTGTTAATCAGTCTGTTATGGTTACAGGAGCTGGTGGCTCCATTGGCTCTGAACTTTGTAGACAAATACTGATTCAAAGACCATCAACACTGATATTATTTGAATTAAATGAATACAATCTATATGCAATAGACCAAGAAATAAATACACTTAAGAAAAATCTTAAAATTTCGACAAAAATAGTATCTGCACTGGGATCTGTTCAAAATGAGAACAGGGTTCTCAATCTAATGAAATTACATAAAGTCGAAACCGTTTATCACGCAGCTGCTTACAAACATGTTCCAATTGTGGAAGACAATGTCATTGAAGGGATGCGAAATAATGTATTTGGCACTTTAGGTTGTGCTCAGGCAGCTATAAAAGCCGGAGTAAAAAACTTCACTTTAATATCTACCGATAAAGCAGTACGCCCAACCAATGTAATGGGCGCTACAAAACGCCTAGCAGAGCTTGTTCTTCAAGCGCTTGCGGATAAAAACAGCCAAACAACGTTCACCATGGTTAGATTTGGTAATGTTTTAGGCTCGTCGGGCTCCGTTGTTCCCTTATTCAAAAAACAAATACGCCTCGGCGGTCCTGTAACTGTAACCCACCCAGATATAATTCGTTATTTTATGCTTATACCTGAAGCCGCACAGTTAGTCATACAAGCAGGAGCAATGGGTATAAATGGTCAAGTGTTTGTATTAGATATGGGTGAACCAGTTAAGATTCTGGATTTAGCCAAAAGAATGATACACCTAATGGGCATGCAAGAATATTATGATGGAAAATCAGACGAAGGTGATATTGAAATCCGATTTTCTGGGCTTAGACCAGGTGAAAAATTATATGAAGAGCTACTGATTGGTGAGAATGTCGAAGGCACTAGTCATAAAAAAATCATGACTGCTTGTGAAGAAAAATTATCTTGGGAACAAATGAACAATCTACTAATTGAATTAGATGATTGTTGTCACAACTTTGATGTAAATTGCGCAATTCGAATTTTAAAAGATGCCCCAACTGGTTATACGACTAACAGGGTGTAGATGTCTATAGATGTTCTCATCGAGTAGAATGAGAACATCTACTACTATTAATAACTAAATTTAGAACGACTGGTAAATATCGATATGCTTATTGATTACTTCTTTTATATCAAACTCTCTTTTCGCAAATTCACGGGCTTTCATACCCATCTCAATTCTCTTAGCATCGTCATCTAAAAGGTTGATAATGGCATCTGCTAAAGCTTCAGAATCTTTTTTTGGTACCAATAAACCTGTCTCTCCATGAATAATGGCATCTTTACATCCCGGATTATCGGTCGTTATTACAGCTCTACCACTAGCAGCAGCTTCGATTAAGATCTTAGGTACTCCCTCACCATAGAAAGATGGAAACACAACTAGATTTGACATTTGAAGTAACTGAGACATATCAGAACAGAAACCAATAGGCTCAACAATGCCTTCACTCTTCCATTTTTCTAATGTGTCTAATGAAATACTATTTAAACTACCCTCATCTGGAGTTCCAGCCAAAATAAACCTAGCCCTTGGCAAGCGTTGCTTCACTATTTTTGCTGCAGCATGGAATTGATACAAGCCTTTATCAACTAGCAATCTTGAAGCCATTACTACTATATTTTCTTTAGATTCGTCGACACAACTATACTCATTCAGATCAACCCCAGAACCTCTAATAAGATAATCATTTCCAATAATCTTTGGACAGAGTGACAAAACCGTTTCCCTGTCATCTTGGTTTTGAAAAATAACTTTTGTCGTATTAGAACTTAAAGCTAACCTATAAAGAGCTTTAACTATATAAGGAACTATTCCTTTCTTGTCACTAGAAAAACTTATACCTAAACCGGATATGGCTGCAATAAATGGCATATTACTCATAAACAATTTCTTAATAATACCTGCATAAAGTACCGGCTTGATAGTGACTGCATGAACTAAATTAGGACGTATTAATCTCAAAAGACTAAGTAAAGAAAACAAGGTGTATATCTCGTTAAGTAAACTAATTTTACCACGACCAAAATTTACGTTATGTGTTATAATCCCAAGGTTTTTTAATTCACCAAATCGACCGGTATCCTTTGCAGCTAAGTGGACTTCATAGCCCATTTCTATGGCTTTTAAAGCAATTGGTAATCGATGTGACACAAAAAACCAATCGACGTTAACAACTATAAGTATTTTTTTTAAACTCATAAAATCTCTACCTAAAAAGTGCTTTTTTATACTCATCAAAAACTACATCCTCATCATATTTAGAGATTTTATCTTTTGACGAGTTAATGTGCTCTAATCGCACTTCTTCGTTATTCAAATAAATTTTAATATTATCTGATAACTGCTTTACATTACCAATATCAAATAGCAAGCCAAATTCATCATCTATAATTTCTTCAGGACCACCACACCTACTAGATATTACGGGAACTCCACACGCATAGCTTTCTATTATAACATTCCCAAAACTTTCGCTTTCTGATGAGCATACTAGGCAAAGGCATCTAGAAATAAATGAGTATGGATTATTTACCCAACCAACAAAATGAACTCTATCTAACAGCCCCAAGTTTGAGGCTAAATTTTTAATCGATTCATGTTCTGGTCCATCGCCAATGATAATTAGATTAACATTATCTGGGAGAAATCTCATTGAAGAAACTACATCATTGAATCGTTTAATCTTAATTAGCCTCCCAACAACGCAAATATACTTCAAATTTGATGAAAATATAAATTTTGTAGGTTCAACAATACCTAACATTTCTGCTTTTTTTATACTTACAGGATTAGAAATAACTTTTGTCATTTCGTTCACAGTATATGGTAACACCTCATTAATATCTATATTAACTCTACTTGATACTCCATAAATTTCATCAGCAAACTTATAAAGCAACTTAACCAAAAACAAATTAATCTTACCAGACAAGCCTTCATTATAAAATCGACTAGTTATTGAATGATTGAATATTTGGGCTTTATGTTTACTTCTAAATAGTATTTTTGCTAGGATATTAACATAATTAGCTCTATATAAGTGACTTTGTACAACGTTAACATTATTATTTTTTATTAATTTGCTTAACCTAAATGCAAGTATAGGTAATTTGATGAAGTTAATGATTCCTCGATTAGTACTGGAATTTGATAAAGTATGAATGTTATTCTTGGATAAAGTGTACGGATTATCTTTTACACTCTCCAATGTGACTAAGTCACAGGGATACCCTTCGTTGTGAAATCGGTTAAACAAATCAGTAACGACTCTCTCTGCCCCTCCTTTACAAAGGGTATTAATAAGCATTATCACTTTCAAGGTATCTTCCTTCAGAATTACTTAAAATTATTATATATATATATGTAGATAATGGAAACCAAAGAACTCTTGCACTTAGCATGGGATTAAGCATTAAAGTGAAAATATCTATAAAAATAATATATTTAAGATACTTAATATAATAATTTTTCCTATAAACAAACAAAAACAAAATAGATAATAAAATCAGAATAGTGAAACTAATAAATCCAAAATTAACAATATATGACGCTATTATATTATGCGAACTAACCGCAATATGATGAGCACCATCAACATTAACTTTAGAATAATAAGCTGGATGAAATATTGATTTATACACATAATCAACTGCGTTATTTATCATATCAAGTCTAATACTGTTACTAGACTTATCTGCCGAAAAATCTCTGGTAAAAAAAGTTAATTCAGAAAAAGGAATAAAAAAGACTATAGATAAAAAAATCACAAATCCAGATATAGCTACGTATACTTTTCTTACTTTAGACAGAAAGAAAATTACTATTTGAAGATAAACGGTCTTAGATTTAGTGAAAATAAAAGTTATAATAGATATAATATAAAACAAATATCTTATTCCCGGCCTCTTACTCCAGATCCAATCACAGCAAAACATAAAGAACAAAAAATAGTGTCCCACGTCATTAGGAGTAAAATCTGTCAAATAGAATCTCCCTCCCCAATCCTGACTAAATATCTTATAAGATCCAAAAATCTTAACATCAAATAAATACACAAGAAAAACCACAGACATATTAAATATCGTGAATCTTAAGAAAATATTAAATTTTTTTCTAACAAAAATCCTATCTAAAAACAAAAATAAAAATACAGCTGTAAATAAATACTGAGATATGAAAATTAAGGATAAATTTATACTATTGCTGTAAGTAATCAAGAAAAGAGAAGGCGATATTGTAGCGATAGAAAGATAAATTATTTTTTTTGTTACTAGCTTAACTGGATTACCAGTTATAAACAATGTGATTGAGACATATAGAAAAATTAGTATATCGAAAATATATATTGATTCTATATATGGCATTCTAACGGGAAATGCAAAGCTCATAGATATAATGAACAAACAAAAAATATCAATAAATTCTATATAACGATTATCGCAATTTTCTCTTTTACATATCATATTAAACCACGCAAATAGTATAGCAATGATAAATAACTATTTTTATATTTAAATAATTTTAAAAAATTTAACTTATCTTTCCTAAAAGAAAAATACATATAAATAATATATTTTTTAAATAATACCCTTTTTATTAATTTTTCTTTATCGCACCCAACCTGATTTATTACTTCATCCATATAACTATTAAGGCACTCATGATTAATATCACTATTAATCATTCTGTCATTTACTGATATGTTATAGTGAATATGGTAAAGCTCAGTATTAAGGTGAATGCCATATTTTTCCAACATAGAATATTGTATAGATTTAATCATCTCCATTTTTATATCATTTTTATTGTTAGCCATTTTTTTCGTAATCCCTTCACTATTAATCCTATACATTAATAAGCACTCTTGGATATTAGAAAAAGTCAGGTATTCACTAGCCTTAGACCATAGTTCATAATCTTGACTGAATCTATAGCTTGTATTATATCGTAAGTTATAATTATCTAAAGATGACTTCCTCATTATTACTGACGGGTGAATAAAACAAACAGAAAAAATAAGCTTAGCTTTAAGAAAATAATCATCTTCTGGATGTTTCATGGTCCTAGATAACTTATTTCCATGATCGTCAATAAGTTGAGCCCAACAACCACAAATGTCAACTTCCTTATTACACTCCATAAAACCAACCTGCTTTTCAAGTCGCCCAGGTAAAGAGATGTCATCTGCATCCATTCTTACAATATATTTCCCTTTAGAAACCCCTATAGCATTGTTTAATGCTATAGGTAGTCCTAAATTACTCTGATTAATGAGAATAATTCTACTATCACGATCAACGAAAGATTGTATAATGCGTAAACTGTTATCTGTAGAACCATCATTTACAATTATTAGTTCAAATTGTTTGAAGTTTTGGCTTAGTATACTTTCTATTGCTTCAGACAAATGAGATTCTGAATTAAATACAGGCATTATCACAGAAACTAAAAGTTCATTTTTATTCATTATTTAAATCCCTAATTTTTCTAGCAGGGACTCCAGCCACTATGGTATTGTTTCCTATACTTTCAGTCACTACACTTCCAGCACCAACTACAACATTATTTCCAATCGTTACACCAGGTAATATAATTGCGCCAGCACCTATTTGTACTTTATTACCTATTATTATTTCTTTATCAATATGAATTTTATTAGGCCCAATGTTGTTATAATCTAAAGAGGTAGATATAATTTTGCATCCTACAGACAAGGCAACATCGTTACCAATACTAACTCCACCTTTCGCATTAATATATACAAAATCATTAATTGAAACGTAATTTCCTACGGTAAGCTTGTCCGGATTTTTTATAGAAAAAATCCCCCACGCTTTAAAACCTTTTCCACAACTATGAAAGCTATGTTTTATAAGCCAAGCTCTTATATTATATATTTTGAAAGATAACTTATATATTAATTTGGAAATTGCAACCATGTATCTGGAACCCATTTATGATCCTTAGGATTTACTTTCATCCAATTTTTAGGTGAAATTACTACCTTATCTTCATTTTTATTCAACCACCCTCCCCACCAACTGAAAGAGCTATTCGCAATTATGTTATGATCACATAAACTCATCAGATACAAATCGTCAATCTCACTGGACGAACCCGATATAAAAACCTTGTTTTTTATAAAATTAAAATTATTTTCACACCAAGAAATATCATTGGAAAATATGAAAAACTTTACATTATCAAAAAGGCTCAATATATATTCAACAGATGACATGTAATAATTCAAATCGAGAACGCCAATATCTGGGATATTTAAATAATCTCCTCGCCTAACATGAATACTGACCGCGGTGCATTGTCTTATTTCTCTTTCATATTCGATGATTTTTTCATCTAAATTACCTTTGGGCATGAACTCTTCGTATAATTCATTTTTTATTTTATTAAAATACTTTTCATTCTGCCAATAACCATCCAAATACAAACTGGAACTATTAAAGACATCGATGTCATATACTGTTCTTTCTTTTTCTCTATATAATTTAGGATATATAACATCACTTAATAAAGGAAACCTTCTAATTATTTTAGATATTTTAGACTCGCTTCCCTTATACTTTTCAATTTCTTCTTTTTTTGCAATATCTATTTTTGCATTTAACTTGTTAAGTCGAAATCCAAATTGTTTATTTTTTTCAAATGAAGATATGTCTAATTTAAAATCGACGGAATGATGCATCGCAATACTTCTTGCGATAGCATATTGAAACATCTGGTTTCCTAAGCCTCCATTTATTCTAGAAATTATCATTTTTATTATAGTCCTTTTTTATTATTTCAATAATAGTGTCTGAAAAACCTTCACTGGAAAATGGATAAATACTACGGCTTTGAATATAATTAAATATAGCATTCAAGTACTCTTCATACCTTTCATTCGGCATGTTTTTTAAAAAATGATACAAATCTTCGTAATTATCAAATGACCTCATATCGATGAAGCATTCTTTTGGTATATGTTTATCAATATTATCAGCTCCAAAATAAACTGGTACACACCCAGCAAAAAAACTATCAAATATTTTTTCTGTAATATACCCAGGAATATCTTTCGCATTTTCATAACATATTGAAAACTTGTATTTTTCCATCACCTCTTTTTTATTATCCACCATTCCCTTGTAAGAAGGATAACCTAGTTTGAATATCTTATAAATCAACTTACCTATAAAAGGAGCTCTATTCAATACTCTAATTAATCTTGGTCCGTAAAATCTAAACCTATCCCAGCCTATCCCGTAAAGATCAAAATCATTAGCTGCATTTTTCTCAAACCATCTTATTGCAGAGACTCTCTCAGAATATAGATCTTTATTTTTACTGAATGGGGGCTTTTTGTTTGCTGAAATTAATACTAACAACTTATCTTTATTATTATTTATATTTATACTATTTGGTATCTTATGTGCATAATTTAGCTTTATATATTTTTCACCATCAACAATATCATCTTTCCATGTAAATATTCGTTTAAAATATTTATGGTTTTCTAAATCGTAGTTATCTGGACGAATAAACTCACTCTCAGACAAAATGATATAAGACTTATCAATCTTATTTCTCTCAGGTAAATCTTGTGGCATATTACTAGCGTACAAAACTATATCAGATTCGTTTATAGTATTGATATCTTGAGTTTGTAAATCAAAACCCAAAGATTTAAATTTCTTTTTTAATACACAAAAACGGTCAAATATATCATCACGATGAATCCCACTTTCATCAAATATTCTATTATTTTTTAAATAGTCACTAACAACTAAACAAACCTTAATCATTTATAGTTTCTCTTTTTCGTAAACCAAAGAAATAAACCAATCAAGTATAATACAGATATAATTAAAGAAAAAACTTGAATAGCTAAATTATGAAAATCATAAAACCCTGGTATAATAAGTGGTAGGGAAAACAAAACTGCTAATGATAATTCAACAATGTTTATTTTAATTTCGGATATTCTTTTCATCATATAATACATAAAAGCACTTGATAATGCAGATGCAATCATAACATTAACTGCAACCAGCTCTATATGATTAGAGTAGTCAAACAGTGTTAAAGAAATAATGATATATATTATTGAAATTAAATATGGATATATCGTACTTCCTGTTTTAACTTCAGACTGAGATACTAAGTAAAACAAATTATTAAGGACTCTAAACAATTCTATTAATGCACCAATAATTACGTATTTATATGCATCATGATAGGTATTTGATACTAAAATCTGCGTTATAAATCTTGAACTGCCACACAAAAACATTGCCATTATAATATATAATGGTATTATTTTTTTCGCTATGTCATTCCAAACTTCAGCTCTCTGTTCATTTTTCACATTTGAAATCCTTTTATAAAAAATAGGATTAACATATTGATTAAATAAAGATTCCATTATTCTAAATACTGAATTAGCTAAAGCCAAACCAACAGCAATTTGTGAAAATACGATAGGCCCATAGTTAAATTCCACAATAAATCTGTATAGATTGGAACTACCCCATTGTAAGAAAAGTGTAAATATCACGGGAGCACAGAAAACAAATAATTCTCTTCTATTTACAATGTCTAAAAAACTTTTTTCTTTTTTAATATGTTCATCACTACAGACAATGCTATAAAGCTTCGGGATAAAAATCATCTGCGATATATACTGTCCAACTAGCCAATATGTACCGTTGTATCCCAATGTAATGCATAATAATATTGATAGAACAAGACCTAATATTAGCTGATATATTGTATATAAGACAAAATCTCTTCTATAAGAAAGAATGTTAACACTACTAATAAGGAATCCAAAAGAACTAGATATACAGCTGAGAACTATACATGTTGAATATTGTATAAAATTAAAACTATTCTCATAGTTTAAAAGGTAAAAAACCGCCCATGATATAAATAAGACCAAAGGAACTGTATATAGCCTATACCATATAAATGAAATTGTTATTAATTTTAAAACACTTCTTCTTTTCCACTCTAATAAAAAACGAGCATAATATTGACCAAATGAATTATATAATACAAAACCAAAAAGTGACACTAAACTAATTAGCAAATAATAATTACTAATCTCTTTTTCACTAAGCCATTCAGTCATAATCCTAATACTAGCTAGAGATATAGCTACTTGTGTTACTTTTCCCAAAGCAAGTATGATTACATCTTTATTCATTTGATTCTTTAAAAGCCATTAATATTAGAATAAAAACCATTGAAATAAACAATCCTACAAAGATAGAAAATGTCATTATTAACTTCTTATTAGGCCAAGACAATGAAGGTTTAGGCAGATTTGAAACCAATCTGTATGTTTTTACATTTACATCCTTTAGAGATATAAGATCGATAGTTCTAATCATGTTACCTAATGTTAGTAGATTATCTTTTGTCATTAATTTCCTAGACTCTAACTCATTTTTTTTAAACTCTAAAACTGAAAACAAGTCCTGTTTGATATTTTTTAATACCTTATCATTTACATATCTGATATATCCTGTAAGAATTTCAGGATCATTCCTTTTCTGTCTAGAACTTATTAATACTCTATATTTATTTTTATCTTTCAATTCTTCATAAGAAAATACTGCTTGTTTGTTATTTAATTTATTGAAATTAATTTGATTATTCCTATTGCCGAACTCTAGTATAAAATCATTAAAAACTTTTTCACTTTCAATTTGATCTAGTAACATTGTGTTATATTTTATCTCATTGCTTTTATGAGATAAATCTAAAGTTTCATCGAAAATGAAATTTATGGCCCCCAATTTTACAAAAAGGTCTTTCATATCATGTTTAGTTGGCTCGACTACCGTCGCTTGTACAATCCAGTTATTCTGGGCATATTGACAATATAGCCACCCCCCAAGGGCACTAAGAAAGGTCAAACACACTATGATTTTCTTTTGGGCATATATATACCTCAAGAAGTTGACTAAACCACCAATTGAGGGCTCTTTTACCTCGAAAAAATCAGCGTTCTTCATTACCTATCCTTAGTTATCTATCGTTTCATATCTTTTTTTTTTAGTCGTTCTGACATCATTATAGTTTAATCATAACATTGCCTATCTTAAATAGTAGACAACTCATTGAATTTAGCGATTTTCTCTAAGATCACTTACAAGCTCCTTAGAACTGTTTATAATGGCGACAGTGAGATTGTAAAACTAGGATAAGTAATGATTATTGTAACTGGCGGCGCTGGCATGATTGGCAGCAACATCGTTAAGGCTCTTAACGATCGTGGCATCACTGACATTTTGGTCGTAGATCACCTTAAAAATGGACATAAGTTCAAAAACTTGGTCGATCTTCAGATTGCTGATTACATGGATCGTGATGATTTTCTCACCCAAATTATGGCGGGTGACGATTTTGGTCCTATTGATGCGGTATTCCATGAAGGTGCTTGTTCAGCTACCACTGAGTGGGATGGCAAGTACATGATGCTCAATAACTATGAATATTCAAAAGAGCTTTTACATTACTGTTTAGACCGAGAAATTCCTTTCCTTTATGCGTCTTCTGCGGCCACCTATGGCGAAACAACAACGTTTGTTGAAGAGCCTCAATATGAAGGTGCTCTAAACGTTTATGGTTATTCCAAACAGCAATTTGATAATTACGTGCGCCGTTTATGGCAAGATGCTGAACAACACGGTGAAACACTTTCGCAAATTACCGGTTTCCGTTACTTCAACGTTTACGGTCCACGTGAAAACCATAAAGGCTCAATGGCATCAGTCGCTTTTCATTTAAATAATCAAATGAACGCGGGTGAGAACCCTAAATTATTTGAAGGCAGCCAACAATTTAGACGAGATTTTGTTTACGTGGGTGATGTTGCCGCGGTTAACTTGTGGTTTATGGAACATGGTGTGTCTGGCATATTTAACTGTGGCACAGGCAATGCAGAATCGTTCGAAGAAGTCGCTAAAGCGGTCGTTAAACATCATGGTAAAGGCACCATTGAAACCATACCGTTTCCAGAACATTTAAAAGGTGCCTATCAAGAATTTACACAGGCGGATTTGACGAACCTACGCGCCGCAGGGTGCGATGTGAAATTTAAAACTGTGTCAGAAGGCGTTGCTGAATACATGAAAATCATTAACGGCTAGCAGCGACATAAATATTTATCAATATCTTAAGGCTTAATAATATGAAAATAGCAGTAGCTGGTACAGGGTATGTGGGATTGTCAATCTCCATGCTGTTATCGCAACACCATAAAGTCGTCGCACTTGATATCATTCCAGAAAAAGTGGCGATGCTGAATAACAATCAATCTCCCATCGTTGATGCAGAAATTGAACGCTTTCTAAGTACCAAAGAACTGAACTTCACTGCAACGACAGATAAAAATGAAGCGTATGTCGATGCTGAGTATGTCGTTATTGCAACACCAACGAACTATGACTCAGAAGCTCACTACTTTGATACTTCATCAGTAGAAGCAGTGATCAAAGACGTGATGGCAATTAACCCTCACGCCACTATGATCATTAAGTCAACAGTGCCTGTTGGCTACACTGCTCGCATCAAAGAAGAATTGAACTGCGACAACATTATATTCTCACCTGAGTTTTTGCGTGAAGGTAAGGCTCTTTACGATAACCTGTATCCATCTCGCATTATTATTGGTGAGCAGAGTGAACGCGCAAAAGTGTTTGCCAACTTATTGGTAGAAGGTGCAGAAAAAGAAGACATTCCAGTGATCTTTACTCACTCTACTGAAGCTGAAGCAGTTAAACTGTTCTCTAATACCTATTTAGCGATGCGTGTTGCTTACTTTAATGAACTTGATTCTTATGCTGAAGTACATGGATTAGATTCCCGTCAGATCATTGAAGGGGTAGGTTTAGACCCTCGTATCGGTTCCCACTATAACAACCCCTCCTTTGGCTATGGTGGTTACTGTTTACCGAAAGATACTAAGCAGTTACTGGCTAACTACCATGACGTACCAAACAACATTATTAATGCGATTGTTGAAGCAAACCGTACCCGTAAAGATTTTGTTGCTGATAGCATTTTAAAACGCAACCCTAAAGTAGTTGGTGTTTATCGCCTGATCATGAAGTCTGGTTCAGATAACTTCCGCGCTTCTTCTATCCAAGGCATTATGAAACGCCTTAAAGCAAAAGGGATTGAAGTGATCGTTTACGAACCTGTACTAAAAGAAGACCAGTTCTTTAACTCTCGCGTTATCCGCGACTTAGATGCCTTTAAACAAGAAGCAGATGTGATTGTTTCTAACCGTATGGCTAAAGAGCTTGCCGATGTAGAAAGTAAAGTCTACACCCGTGATTTATTCGGTAACGACTAACTCGTTTAAACTGGCGGTTAGCGATATGTTCGCTAACCGCGTTTCTTATTCTTCACTCATTATTCAATAGCTCGTGAGGTTATTTACGTAAAAATAGCCCCTTGTTTAACCAACTTATCTTCCTTCTCAGTGCTTGACTGCTATACTACCGACTTATTTGTTAGTGTGATTTGTAATAGATTTGAGATTTGCATGCCTTCTTCTGCTCGTGATGATTTCGACCCTAAAGCGTATAACCCTCGATTAACCTGGCGTTTTTTCGCTCCTAAATACTGGGGAACCTGGTTAACTTTGGTTGTGTGGATCCCGTTTTCTTTACTTCCTCATCAGTTTCGCTACTGGTTATCAACCAAGTTGGCTAATAAGATGATCAAAAAGAAAACCGGCACAATGCTCAACGCACGAACAAACTTAGCGCATTGTTTTCCTGAAAAAAGCGTTGAAGAGAGAGAGCTGATACTGCTCAACACCTTGGTTACTGCTGGTGTATTTCTTACCGGTTTTGGCTTACTAACACTCAAAAGCCGCCATTGGTTACAGCAACAGTGTGATGTTCGCGGCTTAGAGCATATTAAAGCCGCACAAGAACAAGGTAAGAATGTCATTCTGTTGGTACCACACTATTGGACCATTGATATTCCAGCCATTTTGCTTGCCTCTTTGGACTTACCTGTTGCCGCGATGGCTAAAAGACAAAAAAACGAAGTTCAAGATTGGCTGATGCATCGTCAACGAGTGCAATATGGCGGTAAAGTACACGAACGTGACGACGGAGTTAAACCTTTTATTAAATCGGTTCGTGACGGCTACCTTGGCTATTATTTACCTGATCAAGACCACGGTGCCGATGTCAGTGTTTTTGTGGATTTTTTTGCGACAACCAAAGCCACTCTGAAAGGACTAGGGAAATTGTCTAAACTCTCTAGAGCAGCTATTGTTCCGGTGTTTACTTCGATTGACGCTAAATCGGGGAGATACACCGTTGATATTTATCCAGCTTTTGATGATTTTCCAACACAATCGGAAGAGCAAGATGCTCGCATGATGAACAAATTCATCGAACAGACAGTTTCGCAGTCACCAGAGCAATATATGTGGACATTGCGTTTATTGAAGACCCAGCCAGACGGTCGTGACTTTTATCGAGAAGCAAAAGCTCAATTACAAGAAAGTGATAAAAAATGAGCAAAGTGTTAATTATTGGCCCTTCATGGGTCGGCGATATGGTGATGTCACAATCGCTGTTTAAACGCCTAAAAGAACAAGAACCTGAACTTATCATTGATGTATTAGCTCCAGGTTGGTGCAAGCCCATCCTCGAGCGCATGCCAGAAGTTCGCCAAGCATTAGAAATGCCACTGGGGCATGGCGCATTTGATATCAAAACTCGTTACAGCATTGGTCGTCAGTTACGTACTGAACAATATGACCGAGCTTATATTGTTCCTCGCTCAGCTAAGTCTGCATTGGTCCCTTTCTTTGCTCGAATTCCAAAGCGTATTGGTTGGAAAGGGGAAATGCGCTATGGGCTATTGAATGATATTCGCCCTAATCGTAAAGCCTTTCAGTACATGGTGGAACGCCTAGTTGCGCTAGCTCACCCCAAGAAAGAGATGATCGATTCAAGTTCGTTAGGTGGCTTATCCACCCTACCGGTTCCTAAACTCACTGTAGATTTGGATACCCAACAACAAGCACTAAGCCAGTTTTCTCTTTCGCTTACCAAACCGGTTATTGGCCTTTGCCCTGGTGCGGAGTTTGGCCCTTCAAAACAGTGGCCAACTAAGCACTACGCAGAAGTAGCACAATACGCAGTTGAAAAAGGCTATCAAGTTTGGCTATTCGGATCCAAGAAAGACCACGCTACTTGCGAAGAAATTGTTCAGCATGTTGCCACCCAGCAGCAAAGTGAATTGCATAACTTGGCAGGTGCTACCAGCTTAATTCAAGCGGTGGATTTACTCGGTGCTTGTAAAACCGTCGTCAGTAACGATTCAGGCTTGATGCATGTAGCTGCAGCAGTCGGATGTCATGTAATTGGGGTCTATGGGTCCACATCACCAGATTACACTCCGCCACTTACTGATAAAGTCAATATTGTTAGTACCGATATTGAGTGTCGCCCTTGTTTTCAACGTCAGTGTCCACTAGGACATTTAAAATGTATGACTCTCCTAGAAGCTAATCGAGTTATTGACCTATTATGATAAAAAATATTTTTGAGCATGAACGTTATCAGTTAATCATGCTATTGGCTATTTTTGGATATGTGCTATTTTCTATTCCTTTTCCTCAAGTTAGTGGTTTTTTCCGGGCTCTATTTTTAATTGGTTCTTTGCCGATATTTTTCTATTATCGCAATAAAATATTTCAAGAACCAATGTTTATAATGTTAGGTTTAGCTATAGTAGCCACAATTATTAGTTGGATAAATAGCTTATCTGTCATTCCACAATATGCTAAAGACCTCCCTGAAATTGATAGAGCAGCTAGGCTATTTATTTTTATTCCCATGGCTTACTGGCTAAGAGGTAAACCAAAATCCATATATTTATTGTTTATCCTATTTGCCGCGAGTTTTATATTGGGGATGTCAATAAAATCTGATTTTATTGACAGTTTCATGAGAGGGCTTAATGGGGACAGAGTTGACTTCGACATCAAAAATGCTCAATATACCTCAATGTTTGGTGGTATTTTTTCTATACTAAGCCTGTTTGGTTTTTGTTTTTTTATTTAAATTCCAAAAAATATGAATTTACCAAAATCCGTTTAATAACAGCTTTAGTTCTAGCCCTATTTGCTATCTTTTTTATAACTATAACCGTCATATCTCAATCTAGAATGGTTTTTCTAGGTATATTAATGATCGCTGTTTTATTCCCATTCCTTCATAAAATAGCTTATGGCCATAAAGGTGCAATAAAACTCATCATTTCTTATGTTGCTACTATTGTTCTGATCTCTCTCGTTGGCTACTGCCTACTCCCTGTCATACTTGATCGTTTTAATCAAAGCGACACAAACACCGTCCAAAAACTCTTAAATTTCGATTGGCACAATATACCTATGTCCAACATAGGTATACGGATAAACTCATGGATAGAAGCCTCAAAATGGATAGCTGATCATCCATTTATTGGTGTTGGAGAGCGAGGTCCTGCTGCTGTTATTATGCTCTCACAAGTTTTTGCTGAACGTATAAATGAACACTATGACATTATCGTTGGTCTTCGACATTTACACAGTTTCCACATGGATGCCCTTGTCACCTATGGGCTTTTTGGCTTTGCTATTTTAAACGGAACGTACATTGTTATGCTATGTTCATTAGTTAAGCTTAGGAACCATATTCCACATTCAGAGCACTGGATACTGCTAGCTTTATGTATTGTCGTTTACTGGCTTACTATCAATGGATTTGAATCATTTAACTTCCGCACATACGGAGTATTGACTCATAACGTATTTATGGCTGCTTTCTATACTTTTGCTATAACACATCATCTTTTCCCAACACATACAGATGAGACAAACAATGAAAATCGCGGTAGTTGTCAACAGTCTTAAAATTGGTGGTATGGAGCGTGTCGCTGTCAATCTAGCGAGCGCCTATCATAATAATGGTCATGAGGTAGATCTGATCTATCTCAAAAATCGCCGTGTTGAATTAAAACCAGACAACCCCGCGATTCCAGTTTCTCTGATTGATGTAAAAAGAGGCGTTCTACAAACTGGTATTGGGATTTTGTGGCTAATCTTATGCCGTTTTTCCAACCTCTTGATGCGTAAGACTTACTCGCTCTTTTTTGCTTATGCCGAAGCAAGAATCTTTGCTAAAAAGCTAGCACAAATGGAAAAAGAAGCGGGAAAACCGTTTGATTTAATTATCTTTCGTGGTCACGGCACCTTTGAGCATGTTTGGCCGTTGCGAGATCCTCGTTTTGTATTTGTCTGCGAAAGCACACAAGCTCAAGAACACTATGGCTTTCTATCTCGTTGGGCTTTTTCGCAGTTGTACAGCAACCGTAATGTTGTTTGCATCTCGAAAGGCGCACTGGAAAGCTTTGGTCAGATGACACAACATCACAAAATAACGCCAGCGAAGATGGCACTAATTACCAACCCTATAGAGTTCGAACGCATTGAATCTCATCCGGTGGGTTCTCGTGAAACACTTCACTCCAAACCTTTTATTTTGGGGTTAGGTCGACTCAATCCTGTGAAGAATTTTCCTTTGCTGATTAATGCTTACCATCGTTTGATACAACAACATGAGATAGCACAAGACTTGGTGATTGTCGGTGATGGTAAAGAAAGAGAGCGCTTAGAAAAGCTGGTTGATGAGCTGCAGCTACGTGATCGTGTATTTTTCAAAGGCGCGCAAAATCCCCCTTATGCCTGGTTCCATCATGCTGATTTATTTGTGCTAAGTTCCCGTTCTGAAGGGTTGGGAATGGTGATAATTGAAGCACTTGCGTGCGGTACCACGGTAGTCGCAACCAACTGCCCAGGCGGTGTGACTGACATTATGCAAGGAGAGCTTGGTCAATACTTAGCTGAGATGACCCCAGAAGCATTAGCCGAGAAGATGTGGTTCGCTTTAAATGCGAAGCAGAATGACGTCTACAATGACTGCGTAGCGCGCTCTCTGGCTCAATTTGATGGCAAACAAATTGTGAATACCTTTATTGATGAGTTTGCTGACATCCATTCTAATTAATTGTTTTATATGGATTATAGTAACTTCATCGCGCGCTAGCTCCCTCCCCAGCCCTCCCTCTAAAGAAGGAGGGGGCCAAATCGAGATCGCCGTAGCCAATGTACTCGAGCCGTGGGTTCAGTAATGCTTGAAACTGTGATCACATAAGCTATCAGAATTGGCTTAACTTCATGCAATTACTACAAATCCATCCGATTCTTGAACATGACGGTGAGCGCTAAAATCGCAGCGTGCTCGATCTGGTCCTCCCCCCTTGGTTTTAAGGGGGGAGTTAGAAGGGGGATCATGCGCAGGAGTCTAACTTTTCTTTGTAAAACAACACATTAAATACAAATAATTCAATAAAATTAAAATTCCTGCGTAGTTTATTTGGCTTCCACTGAAGCTAATGCAAAAGCATCAAATCACACCAAGTACTCAAAAAAATACTGCGAATACTGTAACTTCATCGCGCACTAGCTCCCTCCCCAGCCCTCCCTCTAAAGAAGGAGGGGGCCAGATCGAGTTCGCTTTGGCCAATGCGCTCGAGCTGTGGCTTCTGTGATGCTTGAAACTGTGACCACATCAGCTATCAACATTGGCTTAATTTCAAGCAATTACTACAAATCTATCCGGTTCTTGAACATGATGGTGAGCACCAAAATCACAGCGTGCTCGAACCGTGGGTTCAGTGATGCTTGAAACTGTGACCACATCAGCTATCAGAATTGGCTTAACTTCATGCAATTACTACAAATCAATCCGGTTCTTGAACATGATGGTGAGCGCTAAAATCACAGCGTGCTCGATCTGGTCCTCGGGCATGCGGTGAGCACCAAAATCACAGCGTGCTCGATCTGGTCCTCCCCCCTTGGTTTTAAGGGGGGAGTTAGAGGGGGGATCATGCGCAGGAGTCTAACTTTTCTTTGTAAAACAACACATTAAATACAAACAATTCAATAAAATTTAAAATCCTGCGTATTTTATTTGGCTTCCACTGAAGCTAATGCAAAAGCATCAAATCACACTAAGTACTCAAAAAATACTTTGAATACAGTAACTTCAGCGCGCGCTAGCTCCCTCCCCAGCCCTCCCTATAAAGAAGGAGGGGGCCGGATCGAGATCGCCGTAGCCAATGTGCTCGAGCCGTGGCTTCAGTAATGCTTGAAACTGTGATCACATAAGCTATCAACATTGGCTTAATTTCAAGTAATTACTACAAATCCATTTAGTTCTTGAACATGACGGTGAGCGCTAAAATCACAGCGTGCTCAATCTGGTCCTCGGGCATGCGGTGAGCACCAAAATCACAGCGTGCTCGATCTGGTCCTCGGGCATGCGGTGAGCACTAAAATCTCAGCATTCTCGATCTGGTCCTCGGGCATGCGGTGAGCACCAAAATCACAGCGTGCTCGATCTGGTCCTCCCCCCTTGGTTTTAAGGGGGGAGTTAGAGGGGGGAACATGCGCAGGAGTCTAACTTTTCTTTGTAAAACAACAAATTAAATACAAATAATTCAATAAAATTAAAATTCCTGCGTATTTTATTTGGCTTCCACTGAAGCTAATGCAAAAGCATCAAATCACACCAAGTACTCAAAAAAATACTGCGAATACTGTAGCTGCAACGCGCGCTAGCTCCCTCCCCAGCCCTCCCTCTAAAGAAGGAGGGGGCCGGATCGAGATCGCCGTAGCCAATATGCTCGAGCCGCGGATTGAGTGATGCTCGGTCTATGGTGGTTAACTATTACCTTGCTAGTAACTGCTCACTAAACGCCTCACCTGATACGACAGTAAACACTTCTGCGGCTTTGATATGGGTTTGGAAGTAGGCGTGGGCACCGTAGTAGCGATAGCCATAACCAAAGCGTTTTTCCTTCCACCAGCGTTTGAGTTTCTTCTCGAAGCGGTCTTTGGCGCGTAAATCATGCATCGAATCCAGTGCTACGACCTTATTAAGCTGAGTAGAAAACGGTAACTGATGACTAAAGACCTTCACAGCCTGAAGCTGACGAAATTCCTGATAGTTTGGTGCAAGAGCCGTAGTCACATGCTCTGGTCCATAAGGAAAATCGTGAATGCCTTTTAGGTGATTAATATAAAGTAATACCTGCTGCGGTAAGTGCTCACTCTGCTTGATAGCAAGGGCCAACGCATTTGCCGCAGCTCGGTGTTCAGGATGAGGGTCGATTTCAGGGTCAGTGACCAGCACAGTCGCAGGTTGAATGATATCCAGTAGCTGTGCTAGCTCATTTACCATCGACTGTGGTGAGTTTTCGCCCTTATCATCATTGGCAAGTGACACGCCATTCCATTGCCGAAAGTGACTTGGATTTAAACCGGAAACTCCGTAAGGCAGTTCGGTATGAGGGGCCGAGTGAAGGTTATCCTCTGTGATTCCGGTATAGGCCAAATTCACTAATTGCTTTGCGGGAACATTAGCCAGTAACGGTGTGGTCATGCTATTCCAATGGCGGATATTAGCCTTGCGCGCAATGCCCTCTTCGAGCTTGGTATCAAGGTTAGGAATATACTGTTTATCCAGCTTTTGCAGCGTTTCACCGGCATATAAGGTAACAATCCACACATTCTTATGATGCTTGGCGTACAGGCCATAAGCCGCTAACTCAGCATCATCCGCATGCGGTGCCACAATTAAAATAGGGCCTTGCGACACATCTGGGTTATGAAACCCAATTAAACGCGCTTGTTCACCCATATGGCAATCATCGGCTTTAAGGGTTAACTCATCGAGATGCTCAAAAGCCGACAAGTTCACATACCGTTTTCCCGATTGCCCCGCTTCGAAATACTGTTCGCCTGCTCGCCCTTCGGCTTGATAGTTCGGTTGAGACAGAGTCACACAACCCATTTTCTGCTTACTTTTTGCGCTATAGCTAAATTCCAGCAATAGCGTCATCTTATCTAAGTCAGGTAGCTCATTTTTATCAAATATCAGTTGCCCACTGGCATCAATGGTAACAGGCATCTGCCAATCTGGGTTGAGTGGGTACTGGTAATCAAGCTGCTTCATGAGAAAATAATCCTGTTAACGTGTTATCTATTGAGCCACGATTGCGGTTTACCACCTGTAATGCACTTTGCCCTTGTGCTGCTCGTTCAGATTCATTATTCAACAAGCCGACCAACGTGGTGGCGATTTGTTCTGGGGTTTCGCACACCGTGGTCGCTTTGGCTTGTAACAGTTGCTGGGTAATATCAGTGAAATTGAAATAGCTTGGTCCAGTGATCGTCGGTAAGCCAAGAGCAGCAGGTTCAAGTAAATTATGCCCACCGACCTTATTGCCAAGTAAACTGCCCGCCATAAAACACACATCGCTCGCGCTCAGTACCGTCATCATCTCGCCCATGGTATCCGCAAGATAGACTTGTGTTTGAGCCTCAACCGCTTGAGCGTAGGTTCGCCTGACGCACGTCATGCCTTGCGACACCACCAGCTCTGCCACACTTTTAAATCGCTCTGGGTGACGTGGCACCAATATCATCAACGCATTAGGTAACTGAGTGATGACCTGACGATGCACTTCAAGTAACTGTTCATCTTCCCCTTGGTGTGTACTGGCTGCAACCCATACCGGGCGGTCGACACCTAATGCAGTTCTTAATTTTCTGCCCTGTTCAATCACTTGCTCAGAGACTTGAATGTCGAATTTAAGCGAACCGGTCACCGACACTTGTGTTGCGGCAAATCCCAATGATTCAAAGCGCTTTGCGTCATCTTGATGTAGGCAATAAATATGTTCGATATGACGAGCAAGGAAACGGCCAATTGCAGCCAATTTTTGATAACGCTGCGCAGAGCGTTGCGATAAACGTGCGTTAATCACCGAAACCGGCACTTTCATCTGCTTGGCAACCGCAAGTGTGTTTGGCCACAATTCAGTTTCCATGATCAACAGTTGATTGGGTTGAATCGTACGAATAAAACGGCGAATGGCCCAAGGAAAATCAAGCGGCATAAAACGGTGTTCGACCAAATCACCCAATTTGCCGACTTGTTCAGCCCCTGTGGTCGTGGTGGTGGTCATAACCACGCTTACCTCGGGATAGCGTTTTTTTAACGCCCGGACAAAAGCCGTAGCGCCTAATACTTCCCCCACCGACACTGTATGAAGCCAAACAACCGTTCGGTTATCATCCTCTGCAGAAGCAATACTCTTGAGTGGCGACACGTGGCCGAAATATTCCTTCCACCGCGAACCAACCGCGGGCTTGTCGCTGCGTTTTTTTAATAAGGCGTACAACGCCAAAGGCGAAATTAGGGTAATCAGTAAGGTATAGAAAATACGGAACATAAGGATGTTGGGTTCTTGGTTCGTCTGATTTAGAGCCACACTTTATCACAAAAGAAAAAATGCCCGACATGCAAAGCGTGTCGGGCATCGATATTTACTTACTAAAACGGCTGATTTCTTCCAACGCCGCCTGTAATTGCGAGAAGTTTGGCTTCGCGTCACTGATCGGTCGATTTGTCTTATCAAGTAGCTCATAGCCACCGGTTACCGACGATACTTCGAGGATGGTTTTATCGGTAATCACCGCATAACCACTGTATTTCGCGGAGATGATCCAATCGCGCTTAGCCACTGGGTCAAGTAAATCAACCCCCGTTGAATAATCCGCTATCGGGCTAGTCACACCAAGGAAATGGTGCAGCAATGTTGGCGCTACATCTTGGTGGCTGGTCATATTCAGCTCTTCACCTGCTTTTATACCGGGTGCTAACACCACAAATGGCACATGAACCTGATAGTTGGTGAAGTTACTGTTGTGCCCCCAATAATTCAATTTATTGTCGTTTAACTCTTGGCCATGGTCGCCCGTAATAATCACCACCGTGTTATCTAACTGGCCACTGGCTTTGAGTTTATCTAACACTTGGCCCGCTAAACCATCGGTGAAATGAACAGATGTTTTATAGCGGTTCATAAATGGCTTTGGATCAAAGTCATTGTTTAGCTTCAGATAATCCACATCTTTAAGCATCGGCTCAAAGGTAGGTGAGTAATCGGCAGGAAAATCGTAACCGTGCGGCGCATCGTAAAACAAGAATGAGAAACTTGGTTTGGATGTATCGCGGTGCTCAAACCATTGCATCCAATCGTGGTTGACATCTTCATCTCGTTGATAAGGTGAATTACCGTCAGACTCTAGGCGCAAATTCGGCACATGACGAAATACGGTTTGGTTAAACTCTGGGTTAGTGATTTTTGCTGAACCAAAGGCTTGGATGTCATACCCCAATTGTTGCATGCGATCCATTAGCACTGGTGAACGTTGGTTAGCCAAGAACGCTTGCCAGTAGGTAGATGGTATGCCATAGAATAAACCAAAGATGCCAGCACGGGTCGCATTACCGGTGGAGATATGGTGCTGATAAATACGTCCTTGCTGCGCATAACGCCACAAGTTCGGTGACACTTCTGGTGTGAAGCTGTCGTAACGCCATGAATCGATGACCAAAAATACGATGTTAAGCGGTTTGGCGACCGGCTCCGTTTGTAGCGGTGATTTTGGGTAATGAAGATCGCTTTTTTTACTGCTGTTTTTCAGGGACTTTTCATTCTCTAGCGCTTGAAGATCCACCCAACCCATTTTTTTCATTAACGAATTGGCCGTTAATGGGTAATACAATGGCAAATAACGGTCTGTCATTAACACCGATTGACGACCATTGGCTGAAGCCCATACGTGAATACCACTAGAAACCAGTACACATACCACGATTAACCCGCTAAATGCTTTGCCAAAACGCCAGCGCATTGGTGTAAGGTAGCGATGGGTAACCCCAACTAACCACCATTGCATCAACCATAGAGCAACAAAGCTCCCAATCACTTTGAGCCAAGTGGGTAAGGCAAACTCAACAATCTGTCCTGATAACACCATGTTGAGCACAACGGCATTGATATGAAAACGATACTGAGCAAAGACAAATGTATCTATCGTTAAAGCGGCCAAAGATAACGTAGCTAACAGCGCGACAAGGCAACGAGCAACGCCAAACGGCAACCACATCACCAAAAGACCAACTAAAGCAATGACGCCAGCCAGCATAGAGATATGACCGAGTACCGCTGTTACTAAATAGGTAAACCCAATGCCGTCGGTTGGAATAACAGGCAAATATTGGAAATAACGCATTGCAATCAATATCGCAATCAACGCATTCACCAGAGCAAACAACCCGAGGGTTGTGTATTTACTCTTAACGTTTTTCATATCAGAGACCTATTTTCATTTGCCTGCCACAAGACAGGCGAACAACTCAAGACTAAGAATTGCCCTCAGGATGCTGATAGCCTTCCATTAGCCATTGCCAGCATTCTAAAGACCAATGCGTAGGAAATTTTGGCTGCTCCTTGAGAAATGAGCGTTTAAGACGAGCTAAATTTTGCTCGGCCCATTCGCCACCTAGAGAGGCAAAGCCACATTTATCAAAATCGATGATCCAAACATTCTCGTTGTCATCTATCAGTATATTGTGAATGTTGAGATCAGTGTGATTGACCCCTACATTGTGCATACGACGTACCATCTGTCCAACTTTTTGATAGATTTGTCGATTAAGTGCATGTGAACACAGTAGTTCCACCATATCTCTGGCGTTAGGTATTTTTTCACTCAACAAATCGGCGCGGTAAAAAGGGCCGCTCTTCACGGCGCGTGCCGCTATCGGGCGAGGAACATTCACGTTAGCTTGACTAAGCTTTTGTAATAAAATGAATTCTTGATAACTGCGAGTCTGTTCCCACGCGTGAAACCAGTATTGGTCTTTGACAACCTTGCCAAACAATCCACCACGGCGATAATGGCGTAAAGCGCCCTCTAGGGTGTCTAATTGAACAAACCATGTGGTTCCGCGCCCTTGAGCACTGCCGGTAACTTTTTGCTGCTGCTGCCAATAATGGGGGTCAAATGCTTGCTGTGGGTCGCCACTAAATAGATGTTCGTCGTACCAAATTTGCTGGTTCGCCGAGGGATGAAGTATTTTCACAAGCTCACTCTTTCCTTATTGGTCAATAAGTAACGCAGTTTACCTAAAACTCAACAAGCTCGTCACTATCTTATCTCTAATACACAAACTTTTGCTATACAAGTGTCTAGTTTAACCATAAATTAACTTACACTGAGTTATTTTTAATCCACAAAGGATTTTGCATCTAATACAATCAAAGCATTGCTGAGCAGTATTGCAATAGTTTTCCGGTAAATGAGTAGACGCTTACTAATGGGCGCAATAAAATTACGCCGTTATATGAACATACAAGCGCACTGCTCAAATCGCCGCTTTACCATTAGATTGATATTCAAGTGAGACACCATGACTTTGTTTACTTCTGCCCCACAATCGCTGTGTATATTGCGTCTTTCTGCGATTGGGGATGTGTGTAATACCGTTGCCGCGGTGCAGGCCATTCAACGTGCATGGCCACAAACGCAGATCACCTGGATTACCGGAAAATTGGAAGCGCAATTGATCCACGATCTGCCCGGTATAGAAGTTATCGTGTTTGATAAAAAACAAGGGTGGCAAGGGTATCGACAACTTTGGAGCCAGTTAAAAGGTCGCCAATTTGATGCGCTGTTACACATGCAATACGCCTTACGTGCCAGTGTGGCAACGCTGGGCATAAAAGCACGCTATAAACTGGGCTTTGATGCATTGCGGAGTCAGGATTTCCAAACATGGTTCACAAATGTGAAAGTGCCTTCTCCAGCCACACCACATGTGCTTGATGGACTACTTGCGTTTGGGCACACACTTGGAGTGATGGATATGAATCCTACTTGGCATATTCCGTACTCTCCACAAGATGGCGAATGGGCAGACGCTCAATTGGATAACACCAAGCGCAACCTAGTGATGGTGCCTGGAGCAAGTAAAGCATATAAAAACTGGACAGCCACTGGCTATGCCCAGATCGTCGATTACGCAGTAGAACATGGTTTTAATGTGATTATCGCTGGTAGCCCTTCGCCAGTAGAAACCAAGCTGTGCAACGCCGTGTTAGCCGAAATTCACCATCCAGTGACCAACGTGGTCGGCAAAAGCTCGATTAAGCAGATGTTAGCGCTATTGGACAAAGTCGATTTGGTGATCGCACCTGACACCGGACCAACTCATATGGCGAATGCCATGGGTACACCGGTTATTGGCCTTTACGCGCATCACAACCCAGAGCGAACTGGCCCGTACTGTTTTGGTAATTATGTGGTATCAGCCTATCGTGAAGCGATTGCGCTAGAGCACCCAAATAAGTCAATCGATGAGTTAGATTGGCGCACGCGAGTCAAAGACGAACGAGCAATGGAAAGAATCTCTGTAGAGCAGGTCAAAGCGATGTTTGACAAGGTTATGCAAGACTTGTGGCGATAAAATCGCTAATATTGCCGACCAATCTCCATGCCTTGGCGGGCTTTTTACTGGAAATTAGAGAGAATAAAAATGATTACAGGCATTGTCATTACCCTCAATGAATCGAAGAACATCAAAGAGTGTATTGAATCACTTCAGACCGTTTGCTCTGAAGTGATTATTGTGGATTCATTAAGTACCGACACAACGCAAGAGATTGCCCGCGAAATGGGTGCCATTATCGTAGAACAGGCTTACTTGGGTGACGGTTTCCAAAAAAATGTGGGTCTACCTCACGCGAGTAATGATTGGGTTCTCAGCATTGATGCCGATGAACGCTTAACTCCTGAAGCCATTGAGCAGATTAAACAGCTCGATCTCACCCACACCGAGCACGATGCGTTTGCTTTCCGCCGCCGTAATTATATTGGTAGCCGCTGGATTAAACAGTGCGGTTGGTATCCTGACTACTGTATTCGTCTCTATAACCGTCAGAAAACCAAATTCTCCGAAGTCAAACAACACGCGTCTGTTCAGGCGAACAACCCGAAACATTTGGATTGCGATTTAATCCACTATTCATTTGAAAACCTCGGTCAGCTCTTTGCTAAACCAGGACGCAATTTTAGTGGTCGTGCCGCTAAGATCATGTATCAAAAAGGAAAGCGCGCGAATGCATTCTCACCGTTTACCCACGGTTTTAGCGCGTTTTTCCGTAAGTACATTCTACAACGTGGTTTTCTCGGTGGCGTAGATGGCATGACTGTAGCGTTAAGTTCTGCGGTAAACAGTTATCTTAAATACGCTAAATTGCTTGAATACCAACGTGATCCAAAAGTCCTCGCGCAAGAAGACTTCAACAAAGTTTGGTAAGACGAATGAAGATTTGTCACGTCAATTTGGCGTCTGGGTATCATGGTGGTGAAAACCAAACCCTGCAATTAATTAAGCAGCAAATTACCATGGGGTACGACCTTACGGTGGTTGCGAACCCCAAAAGCCCTTTTGCAGAAGCCATTCGCCAATTGGATTGCCGTCTGGTGTTAGCACCACACTACTTGCGTGCTCATCAACGTCATATTACGGAAGGCTGTCAGCTCATTCATGTGCATGAAGGACGAGCTATTTATTGGGCATGGTTGCAGAACTTACTGTTCAAGGTTCCGTATATCGTTACTCGCCGTATTGATAACGTGTTGAAAAAGAAATGGTTGGCAACTAAAGCTTATTCAAACGCTAAAGTGGTCATTGGCTTAAGTAGCGACATTGTTCAAAAAGTCCATGATGCTTACCCTAATCTGCACACCGTTAAAATACCAAGCTCTCCGGTGACCTACCCAATTGACCCAACCGCACTAGAGCAAATTCAGCAACAATTTTCCGGGAAATTTCTGGTAATTCATGCGGCCAACATGCTCAAACACAAGGGATTTGATGTCACTATTGGCGCAGCTAAATTGCTCGAAAAATCCCACCCTGATGTCCATTTCGCGTTATTGGGTGACGGCAAAGAGCGCGCAGATTTAGAGCAGCTCGCAGGCGCTCCCTCAAACCTGTCGTTTATGGGCAAACAGAGCAATATGGGAACTTGGTTTGCCGCTGCGGATATGCAGGTTCATCCATCTTATACCGAAGGTTTAGGTTCGGTTATTTTAGAAGGTCTGCATAGCGGATTGCCGGTTGTAGCAAGCCGAGCAGGTGGTATTCCCGATATTATTGAAGATCACGTATCTGGTTTGCTAATTGAACCAGGTAACAGTCAGGCATTAGCGTCTGCCATTCTCGCCATCAAAGATGATGAACCACTACGTGAGACATTGGCAGCGGGTGCATTAGAAAAGCTGCAGACATTCAAAATTGAGCATACTGCAATGCTTTATCAGGATATTTACGAAAGAATTGACCCATTATGATTAAGAAAGTCGTTTATCCGGGAACATTTGACCCGTTAACCAACGGTCATCTCGATATTATTCAACGTGTCGCGAATCTTTTTGATCATGTTGTACTGGGCGTTGCGGCCAGCCCATCAAAAAAGACCATGTTCACCTTAGAAGAGCGCGTTGAACAAGCCATTGAGGTAACCAAACATCTACCGAATGTTTCAGTGAAAGGTTTTTCTGGACTACTGATCGATTTTGTTAAGCAAGAACAAGCGGATGTATTGATTCGCGGTTTGCGTACCACTATCGATTTTGAATATGAGTTTGGTTTAACGAACATGTACCGCCATCTGCAACCCAATTTAGAAAGCATTTTCCTTACGCCGACTGAGCAGTACATGTTTCTTTCATCCACCATCGTGCGAGAAGTGGCTATCCATGGTGGTGATATTCGCTCTTTTGTTCCCGAGTTCATTGCGGAGGCAATTGAGAAAAAGGTGCAATCATGATTGACCTTACTCATGCACACGTCATAGGTAAGGGCTCGGAACGGATCTGTTATCAGCATCCGAACTTTCCAGATCGATGCATTAAAGTACGCTATCACCAAAAGCGTCGTATCGATGAAAGTGTACGCGAGTATCGTTACGCACGTCGCTATCTAGCGCATAAAGATGCTCCGGTTGCCAAACCGATCGAATGGGTCGAAACCAATCAAGGAAGAGGGTTGGTCTGTGAATTAGTGCTCGAACAAGATGGCAGTGTGGCTCATAACCTACTGACTCTGATGGACAGCGACATCGCACTGGATATGGATAAGATTCGCGATGCAGCGATTCGCTTTCGTGACAAAATGTTAGCCATACCGGTATCCGTCACCGATTTACGCCTACAAAACATTTGCTTACGCTCTAACACTCAAGGAGAGTATGAGCTAATTTTGATTGATGGCATTGGGTTTGCCAACTTTATCAAGATTGGGATGCTGTTTCCGTCTTACACCTATAAACAGACCTTAAAGCGCATCAATCGAGCATTTCAACATATCTTATTATGAGAAAAAGAGCATTTACATGCTCTTTTTTGTCAGCTGCTTTCTCTCATCTTTTACGAGACTAAAGATGGGCGACCACTCGAGCCATTCCCACTACTTTTTCGACTGGGATAGTATCAACTTGTTTTAGTTCTACATCTGGAGTCACAGCACACGAGTTATTATGGCTTAAAAACCATTCCTGAATAACATGGTATGGTGATACTCCATCAATCCAACCAAATAAAACCACCATTGGCACTTTGCTCATTTGAAATATATGCCCGGGTCCACAATCATTCGATAGAGCAAGTACACTTTGTGACGCTAACTCAACCAATTGTTTTACGTTAGGTTGTTTGTGAATCCGCACAGGAACAACACCAATACTCTCTGGAATCTGGCTGAGATATTCCTCTTCTTGAGGACCCAAGACAATGTTGACCTGCTCTATTTGGTGCTTCAACTGCTCATCGCACACCAGCTGTTCTGCCGCTTTAATATAATGACCAATCGGCCATTTTTTCGGATGAGAGCTTCCTCCAGGAAGCAATGTGAGCGCATTAGGGCGCTGTTCAGAAGCAGGCGTTAAGGTTCGAATAATATCCGTATTGTAATGGCTATCCGTCACTTCATTTAACAAGGATAAATACGCTATGGCTGGATACATGGTACATTTATCAAACACCACATTTTTTTTGTAAAAGACATCATGGAAACGGCTAGTTGTGTAGGCATACTTGTTGCCCATACCACTAAGAACGCAACTTAAATGAATGCGCCCACTGGTTCGTCTTAAATTAAATAAAAGATCGTATTCACCCGTTTTAATCATCGAGGATAAACGTACTGGCGACACTTTTCTATCCGAGATAATTTGGTCGACACAACCATCAAAAAGCAGCACTTGACTCGTTTGTTGAGACGTAAATAACGTGATATGGCAATCTGGGTAGTGCTGTTTCAAAGCAACAAAAAAAGGTAACTGCAGTATGGTATTACCAAAACACTTACGACCAACGTTAAAGACAGCTATTTTTAGCATTTCCCTCATCTCTAGAACAACTTAACCATTAGTAATGGTTCTATTACAAAATCCTATGAGTAACAATAACAAAGGTCTCATAACCAAGTATTGCTCATCTATGAAAGCATTGACTGTCGACAATATCAAAGTAACAGATGCAGCTCCAAACAAGAGGGAAATCAAATTGTTACAAATAGTAATTAGGCGGTTTGTTGTTCAATTCTTGCTAAAAGTTCATGCTTTCTCATCGCAAACAATTCACTTTTCGCATAAGAGCTAAGGTAAGTCTGCTTTGAGACACAAGAATTCATAAAGTTTTCTTCTGTATCTTTCGTCTTAGCCAATTTATTGGTCATTAACTGCTGCTCATCTTGTCTCAGGTAAATGCTCACTTGCTCTGGAGTTAAATTATCTTTCAGCGCTTTATAGAAGAAATAAGCAACTGAAAAATAGGGCATAAAACCATGTTGCTCTGCTCGTTGAATAATGCTCGGATCCAACGGTTTCTCTCGTTCTTCTTTACTTAATAGCCGCTCAAAATGCGCTTGCTTACCCATAACAAATAAGCTGTAAGATCTTGGTTTAAAAACCAAATCGACATACTGTTTTAAAACACTTTGAATAATTGGAGACGCCTTTGGTGAAGCGATGAACCAAGCTTCAACAGGTCGAGTTAAATTGTTTTTTTGTACGAAGTTAAAAAGAGAGCAAGGTGCCATAGCTTCGTGAATCCACTTATCTAACGGAACCATACAAAAGGTCGTCGCATCAACCCAAACACCGCCATATCGACTTAACAGGTAAAAACGCAAGATATCAGCCTTCGTTGGCATTAAACAACGGATAGATGCGGTCTTAAAAACCATATTAAAGTCAAAATCGAGATAATCTTTTAAATTCTTATCAGTTAGGAGCCTTACTTCATACCCAGGATTCATTTCCTGCCACGATCTAACCGCTAAGTGAACAACTTCTGGTGCAGTATCAAAACCTGAATGCCAATACATCCAAATAATCTTAGGCAGTTCAGTAGAATCGCAGACCAAAGATGTCGGTTCTAACAGTTTCTTAATAGCAAGAGTCGATTGACTTTTAACTTGTTCTTTTCTTTTTTTTGAATGAAAACTGTGCTCAACATTAATATCTGTAATATGGTTATAGAGACAATTTAGTAGTGAACTTTTGCGTCGTAAAGGACCAATGCGACGATCAAGTGATTTAATTTGATTTGTCAATTTCATATATATTTGTACTCAATGCTTTATCTTATTAGACGATATTAGTGATTATTCTCTCTCGCTAATAAACAATCCATGTTTTTTGTAGATGTATAAGGTATCTGTTCGTATCGTGTCAAATCGACGAAAAATGAATTACAACTAATACATTTAATGTAGGATGGTTACTACAATTGATACTTAGTTATCTTGCGTCGCTTAGTGATTTTAAGGTGCTTGAACAGACGGTTTATTCGTTTTGTCCATGAAATTTGAGCACGTAAATCTTTCTGGGAGATTGGCCATGGGGTAAAGTTAGAAAAATCTAGAAATAACTGTTGCAGTGGATGAGTACAGTTAGCATGCCATGGTTTTACAGGACCAATAAAGTGTACGATATTCGGGAAATGTACTGCCTCTTCAATTTGTTTACGAGGAATATAATCATATTTTTTATCATAAGCAGTATAAGCGGCTGGCTGCATGTTCCAACTAATATCCAAGATTTTCCATTGACCTTGAAATATGTAGTTTAAAGCATCTTGGTCTAAATACTTAGCATTATGATTAGACAAATAATCTAGTGCTAGCTGGGCGATATTTTTTTCTCGCCAAAGACCTAAATCAATAACTAAAACACCTGCATTAAAATATTCATATTCTCTTGATTTAAAAGTTTGTGGTGAGCACAAATCAGGAACTCCACCAACAACATTACCATTAAGATTAACGTTCGATAACTTGGCTAAATCACCTAAAATCAACAGATCACAATCGAGATAAATCACACGCTCACACTCTTGTGGTAAGTAGTGATCCATATATAGTCTCAATAAAGTTCCAATACCAAAGCGACCTAAATCAGCTTTCACAGAGTCAAAAAAGCCTGTATCTGCTTCATAAATACTTAATTTAGCACCATACTCCGTGACCAAACTATTCATTTTTTCCTGAGATAATGAGGTTAAATTGGGAGTCAATACATGAAAATGAAACATTTCGGGACAAACAGTATTTTTTAGCGCAGATACCATAACAACAGAGCAATATGCTGCGTAGTTTTCGTCTGTACAAAGAACAATATCGATCATAATAAAGAGCAAATCTCTGAAGGGGATACTGACGCAAATTATACGGGAAGTATCTTAAGAATGGTACGTTACCATACATAAAGTGAGCCATTTCGGCTCACTTTCCATAAGGCTTACTTAGCAACCGTAATACTCTTTATACCAATCAACAAAGGCTTGTACGCCTTCTTTTACCTTGACCTGAGGTCGGTAATCGATAGCCTTAAAGAGATCTTCGGTATCTGCGTATGTAGCATACACGTCACCTGGCTGCATCGGCATAAAGTTTTTCTTCGCTTCAACACCTAATGACTCTTCCAGTGCTTCAATGTAATCCATCAGTTTTACTGGGCTACCGTGTCCAATATTGTAAATACGGTAAGGTGCCGAACTGCTGGCTGGCGATCCTTGCTCAACATTCCAATCTTCTTGGCGAGTTGGGATCACATCTTGAATGCGTAGAATACCTTCAACGATATCATCAATGTAGGTGAAATCGCGCTGCATGTCGCCATTGTTGTACACATCAATCGCTTCACCTTTAACAATGGCATTGGTGAATTTGAACAGCGCCATATCCGGACGTCCCCACGGGCCATAGACCGTAAAGAAGCGCAAGCCAGTGGTTGGTACATCATAAAGATGAGAATAGCTATGAGCCATCATTTCATTGGCTTTTTTGGTCGCCGCATAAAGAGAAACTGGGTGATCAACAGAGTCAGAGGTATCAAATGGCATCTTACGGTTTAAACCGTAAACAGAACTGGAAGAGGCATACACTAAATGCTGCACTTTGTTGTGGCGACACCCTTCAAGAATCGTTAGATGACCCACTAGGTTACTATCGGCATATGCCATTGGATTTTCGATGGAATAACGCACACCGGCTTGAGCGGCTAAGTGAATAACGCGATGAAATTGCTCCGTTGCGAATAACTCGGCAATGCCTTCTCTGTCGGCGAGGTCCAGCTCTTTAAACGTAAACAGTTCATGCTCAATACGTTTTAGGCGATCCATTTTAAGAGAGACAGGGTAGTAATCGTTTAAATTATCGATTCCCACCACTTGGTGACCCAAAGCACAAAGGCGCTGAACAACAGCCGAACCAATAAAACCAGCAGCACCAGTCACCAAATATTTCATAAAAGCTCCCTTAATTTATTTACTAATTAGATTAACGTTGGCACACGCGGCAGAAAAAGGTATTTCTCTGGCCTATTTTTTGTTCAGCAATGTCAGCCCCACATTCAGGACACGGTTGACCGGCTTTGCCATACACTCTTAACTCTTGGGCAAAATAACCGGGCTTGCCATCTGCTTGAGCAAAATCTTTTAAGGTCGTGCCGCCTTGTTGAATCGAATGTTCCAATACTGTTTTAATTTCTTGTACTAACGTATGCCACTCAGCTGCAGATAAGGACCCCGTTTCTCGATAAGGCAAAATGTGCGAGGTAAACAAAGATTCATTAGCGTAAATATTCCCCACCCCAACCACGATTTTGTTATCCATAATGAACTGCTTAATTGCGACACGTTTTTGCTTGGCGCGCTCAATCATATACTCAGCGGTAAATTCATCGCTTAATGGCTCAGGGCCGAGATTGGCTAACACCGCGTGCTCTTGCCCTTTATCGCACCATAACCATGCGCCAAAACGGCGAGGGTCATTGTAACGCAGTACTCGGCCATTACTCATAAACAGATCAACATGGTCGTGTTTACCGGGAGCCATTGGCGCATCCAATACTCGTAGTGAGCCCGACATGCCAAGATGCACGATGGCCGTTCCCACATCGGTTGCCAATAATAGATACTTAGCGCGCCGTGTAATGTGACGAATCACCTGCCCTTCAAGCTTTTTCAAGTCGTAAGGGATCTCCCATCTGAGTTTTGGGGTTCTTACTTCAATGGATTTCACCGTCACTCCAACTAAGTAAGGTGAAATACCTTGGCGACTCACTTCAACTTCAGGTAATTCCGGCATGGTCTATCAATCCTCAGATAAATGTTTAGCGATCTTGAAAGGCTATTTTTAAGTGACTACTTCACGTGAATATAGCGATCTCATCTTAAATACAACTGGACGATGCTATTTAGCGAGATAAGGGATGATATAACTTTTCGCGACAGAAATCGCAACCCATTGGCCTTGCCAAGTATGAAACAACCAAAACTTATCTGTTTGATAGTACGTCACTCTTTGCGGTTCTTCTTGGTCTTGGTACCACACTTCTACGGTTCCTGGATTACCCAGCTTAGGTTCGAGTGACTGCATGGTGTTCTCATCGATAACCGTACCACTTAACTCTTGCCAATGTGTCACAAGTTCGAGTGGGGCAATGGGGAGCGACTGGCTGGCTTGCCATTCACCTTGAGCATTTTTCGTTAATGAAAACTGGGCAAAATTCAGTTGATGCAGTTCTTTATGGTGATTAAGAACATAAGGATAAGCCGGGGCCGCCTCTTCAGGGGGAGCAATCAAATAGGATTTGATTAAGGTTGGTAAGTTAAGGACACCCATAAATAAAATCACCAAAACAATCATGATATTGTTCCAGCGACGTCGTTTTGATGGCGCTACACGCATGGGGAATCCTCTTTACTAAACACGACCATACGTCTTTGAATTATCTTGACGCACTATGAGTGAATATAGCTAAAGGTAAAGCATGAAGTCCAGATAATAAAAAACCCAACCGGAAGGTTGGGTTTTATTTACACTCTGTAAAGAGACTTAAATCAATTACTTGATTTTAGCTTCTTTGTACACAACGTGCTGGCGAACTACTGGATCGTATTTTTTGATCTCAAATTTGCCTGGCATGTTACGTTTGTTTTTGTCAGTAGTGTAGAAGTGGCCAGTACCTGCTGAAGATACTAGGCGGATTTTCTCACGAATGCCTTTTGCCATGGTCTATTTCCTCTTAAACGTTTTCGCCGTTTGCACGCATATCAGCAAGAACAGCATCGATGCCTTTCTTGTCGATGATACGCATGCCTTTAGCAGATAGGCGTAATTTAACAAAACGTTTTTCGCTCTCTACCCAGAAACGATGAGTTTGTAGGTTCGGCAGAAAACGACGCTTAGTAGCATTTTTTGCGTGTGAACGGTTGTTACCCGTTGCTGGACGCTTACCAGTTACTTGGCATACTCGGGACATGAATGTCTTCTCCAAATCGTTTCAGCTCGATATCAACCTTGCTTGGCCGAACCTCGGTCAGAGGTTAAAAACCATTATGGTAAATCCATACAAGGCTATCAAAGGTCGCGCATTATACTAACTTGCCATGCATTGCTCAAGACCCGAACAGATCCTTTTTGCAGGATTCACTGATCTTTTTTCTCTGGCGAGCTGAGTTGGGGTTTAAAAATGTTTGCGAATAGTATCAGATTTTAGCCAACTAACAAGGGAAAAAGTAATAGAGTGACACAAGCTAATACTATGACCCGCTTTATAAAGTTAATTATATCGCCACCAAAATGGTCATTATCTGCCAAGCTCCTTGTTTTTTAGGATTTATTTACTCTAACTCGAGCATTTTTTTGCTTGCAGATTTTTTATTTGTTGAAAAAAACGCCACCCAAATTTGTTGTAATCACGGGGCATAACGAGCCAACTACTGACCTTTTTTTGTAAATTTTCCGGTTTGCGGAACCAGATCCTTAATCCTAAGCAATATCGCTAAATTTGATCGTAAAAAATTTCTCAATGGGCTAAGAAATATTTCATTTTGACGATTTATTCACCAAATTCACTCGCATGATTTAAATCCATCCGCGCTCAACAAAAGAGATAACTTCACCATCACCGACAACAAAATGGTCTAAAACACGAATATCCACCAATGAAAGGGCATCGATAAGCCGAGTTGTGATTCTGCGGTCAGCATGACTTGGTTCGGCAATACCCGATGGATGATTATGAGCAAGAATGACCGCCGCCGCATTATGATGCAGCGCTCGTTTCACAACTTCACGAGGATAGACAGAAGCAGAATCGATCGTGCCTTCAAACAAAATTTCATCTTGAATCACTCGATGCTGATTATCGAGAAATAATAAATAGAAGGCTTCACGCTGGCGATCGCGCAGCACGCTTGAGAGATAGAGCTTAGTTTGGTCGGGACTGGTGAGCGCATCGCCTCTTTGCAGCGTTTCTGCCAGAAAACGTTGGGTCATCTCAACCACAGCTTGCAGTTGCACAAACTTAGCTACCCCCAATCCTTTGCGCGAACAAAATTGTTCTTGAGACGCGCAAAACAGAGCCCGCAATGAGCCAAAATCATTCAACAAGTGATCTGCGAGTGTCAGCACATTCATTCCTTGTGTTCCTGTGCGTAAAAAAATCGCCAGTAGCTCCGCATCCGATAACGAGTGAGCACCTCGCTTTAACAATTTTTCTCTCGGCAATGAATCGCTGGGCAACTGTTTGAGTTTCATAAACGGGCTCCTTATCTCAGAAGCCCTATCAAGGCAAAAATCGCGAATAAGCTCAATTACTCGATGCGATCCTTTGGAGTCACTTCACTTAACTTAGATCCTAAAGTTTCCTACCAAGGCACTCATTTCATTACCTGAAGATGCTAAAGATTCTCCAATCACCACAGACTGATGAACGCCATCCCCCAATTCATTCACGATTTGCTGAATGTGGACAAGGTTCTGATTGATGTCTTCTGCCACCAAACTTTGCTCTTCTGCCGCTGATGCGGTTTGAATGCCCATTTCTTGAATGGTATTGACCACCTGAGCAATGCCCGCCAAGCTTTCTCGGATCGCTTGTGAATCTTTCGCAGTTTGCTCACCACGCTGCTGACTGACCTGCATACTCTTGACGGCTTTTTCTACGCCGTGGTTGAGGGTTGTCAACATATCACCGATTTCTTGGGTACTGACTTGTGTTCTGCCAGCAAGTGAACGCACTTCATCCGCTACTACTGCAAAACCTCGTCCCTGCTCACCCGCTCGCGCCGCTTCAATTGCGGCATTAAGGGCGAGTAAGTTGGTTTGCTCGGCAATATCACCTATCACACTTAAAATCTTAGTGATTTGACCCGCTTGTGCGCTCAATTCAGAAATCGCATCCGATGTGGTATTAACTTCTTTCACCAACGCATCAATGCCTTTCACTGCATCATTTACTTCATGTTGAGCTGCAGAGTTCTGTTCATTTGCCGATTCAATCGCATGCGCTGTGGAGTTGGTGTTTTGTGCGACTTCTCGCGCAGTGGCACTCATTTCGGTGACTGCCGTCACCACTTTATCGGTTTCTAAGCTGTGCTCACTCATCTGTTGGTTGGCTTGAGCATTCTGTTGATTGAGTGACACCACCGCTTGCGCGATACCTGTTTCTGCTCGACTAACGTCTTTGATCATGGCATGGATTTTATCCATAAACTGGTTGAAGGCTCGCGCAGCATCACCAATTTCATCTTGGCTTTCTACAGCAAGGCGGGCGGTTAAGTCCCCCTCACCTGTTGCGACATCCTGTAAAGATTCAGCAATGTGTTTTAGCGGCTTAACTCCTCGCGCCACCAGCACACTCACCACAATAATCGTAATGATTAACCCGAGCACCGATAAGCCAATCGCATACCAAGTTTGAGAATAAAGCTGCGCCTCACGAGCGCTACGATAGGCGGCCACTTGATGATCGATGTCATCAATATAAACCCCTGTCCCGAGCACCCAGTCCCATTTCGATAGGTACTGTTGATAACCCAGTTTTTGCACTGCTTTGTGTAACGACGGTTTATTCCAAGAGAACTCAAGATACCCATCACCTTGCTTCGCCGTTTTGATGATTTCTTGAATGACGAGTAAACCATTTTCATCTTTCAAGCCATAAAGGTTTTTGCCCTCTAAACTTGCATTCATGCCATGCAGTACCGTAATGCCTTGCGAGTTATAGCCAAAGAAATAGCCGTCGTCGCCAAAGCGCATGGCTTTTAGGATTTGCTTCGCCAACGCTTGGTTTTCTCCATGCTGATCGGCATCGTAAAGAGGCTTAACCGCTGTAACGCCCATCAATATGTAGGATTTAAGCTCCGCTTTGCGCGTTTCAATTAAGTCGTGACGATATTGGGTTAACTCTTGTTTTAAGTTTTGCACTCCGCTGCGATAGAAAACCCAAGTCACAATAGACGTAATCACCACAAGCGGAATAACGGTAAGTAAGAGTAATTTGGTCTTACTGCGTAACGAGATCGCCATAAAATATCCTTTGATATGCTCTGTTCTTATACCCAAGTAACCTCAAGATGCGGTTTCAGCGAGAATGTATTCGCTCATAGGCAAGGCACCGATTTGAATACCTAGTTATTCTACGTAGAAAATCGATAACGCAGCATAGGAGCGAATACAACTCGCCCCTTGGGAGCTCATCAACAAGCCCATTTCTGCGCCCAATGACGTTGAAAGGGAATGACCATTCCTGCCGTCATTGAGCTTAACCTGTGCTCGTTGATGAAGCTCTGAAGTCTGCATCTTGAGGTCATTTGGGTATATTAGATCCTTGCAATAGCCTTAAGCTAAAGAAGGTGGCTGCTTTTCATTGCACCAAACCCAAACCACTTCAAATGCAACGAGTTGTTTATAAGCAACTATCTCATATTCGAGAATCAAGAAGGTTGACGGCGTTTATATTTTACTCAATTAGATTTCTTTTTTGTTTTCTGATGAGGAGTTAGCCTTGCTCTGACATATTTTGGGAGTTGTGCTAGCATAGCGCTCAGAATTTTTGAGGAACCCAGAATGCAAACATTAGCAGGAAAAAAAATTCTGCTTGGTATCAGTGGCGGTATCGCTGCTTATAAATGTGCAGAGTTAACACGCCGCCTTATTGAACGCGGTGCAGAAGTCCGCGTGGTAATGACTAAAGCCGCGGAAGCGTTTATTACTCCATTAACCATGCAAGCGGTATCGGGAAAGCCTGTCTCTGATAGCTTATTTGACCCAGCAGCAGAAGCCTCCATGGGGCATATTGAACTGGCAAAATGGGCCGATCTCGTGCTACTCGCACCAGCAACTGCCGATTTAATCGCTCGTATCAGTGCCGGCATGGGCAATGACCTATTATCGACATTAGTTCTCGCAACGGATGCGCCAGTTGCAGTCTCCCCAGCGATGAATCAGCAGATGTATCGCAATGTTGCCACTCAAGAAAACCTTGCCACCCTAGAACGTCGCGGCTACACCATTTGGGGGCCAGATGCCGGCGAACAAGCGTGTGGTGATGTCGGCCCTGGCCGTATGCTTGACCCAATGGAATTAGTGCATCGCTGCGAAGATTTCTTTGGCCCAAAGCCTCTTGAAGGGAAACGTGTTCTGCTCACTGCAGGTCCAACTCGTGAAGCACTCGACCCCGTTCGTTACCTCTCAAATCACAGCTCAGGCAAAATGGGCTTTGCCATTGCACAAGCCGCTGTGAAACTGGGGGCTAAAGTGACGCTAGTGGCCGGGCCGGTTACGTTAGCAACGCCAGCTGGCGTGCAGCGCATTGATGTCATCTCGGCAGTCGACATGCACCAAACGGTAATGAGTCATGCTGCGTCACACGATATTTTTATTGGCTGCGCCGCAGTGGCAGATTATCGACCAGAATCAATTGCTGAGCACAAAATCAAAAAAACCGCTGAGAATGATAACCTTGTCATTACTATGGTAAAAAATCCTGATATCGTTGCATCCGTTGGCGCGATGACAGAAAACCGACCTTTTACGGTTGGCTTCGCAGCAGAAACACAGGATGTGGAAAAGTACGCTCGCGATAAACTGCTCAAGAAAAATCTCGATATGATTTGTGCTAACGACGTTTCTATTGCTGGTCAGGGATTCAATAGTAACGATAACGCGCTCACCATTTATGGTCGTGATTGTGAGCAAAGCTTGCCTTTAGCAAGTAAGGCACAACTCGCGCAGTCCCTGATGCTATTAATTAATAACAAGCTTTAGAGCAACAAAACAGGACGTATTGAATGCAATACGTCCTATCAACGATCAAAGTTCTCAAGATAACGTAGTGGTAAGCATAAGGAATAATCGGGTTATGGCCGGCACTAAGAAATCGAATCGTCGTGAAGAAATTCTCCAAGCCTTGGCGGAGATGTTGGAGTCCCACGAAGGCGCATCGCGCATCACAACAGCTAAGTTGGCAAAACAAGTCGGTGTATCCGAAGCGGCGCTCTATCGCCATTTTCCAAGCAAAGCTCGCATGTTTGAAGGCCTAATTGAATTCATCGAAGAGTCGTTAATGACCCGAATTAACCGTATTTTTGATGATGAGAAAGACACGCTAAATCGCATTCGTCTCGTGTTGCAGTTGTTGCTGGCGTTTGCAGAACGTAACCCTGGCTTGACACGAATTCTCTCTGGTCATGCTTTAATGTTTGAAAATGAACGCTTACGTGAGCGCATTAACCAACTTTTTGAACGGATTGAAACCTCACTACGCCAAATTTTACGTGAACGTAAGATTCGTGAAGGTAAATCATTTCCTGTCGATGAAAGCATTCTTGCCGCGCAATTACTTGGTCAAGTAGAAGGTAGCCTCAACCGTTTTGTTCGCTCCGATTTTAAATACCTTCCGACTGAAAACTTCGACCAGTATTGGGAACTGTTGAGCGCTCAGCTGCTGTAAGATGACGACGTAAAGTCGACTATTTTCAACATTAACAATCTAATTTGTAAGTAACACTAATGAATCAAAACGCAAATGTAGACAATCCTCAATTCACTTATGCTCTATTAGCTCCCAAATATTGGGGAGTATGGATTGGCTTTGGTCTTTTGGCTCTGTTTGTTAATGTCTTGCCTTATTCATGGCTACTCGCTATGGGAAGAAGCTTAGGCAAATTCTCCATGCGCTTTGCTAAAGGTCGTGTCCACACGGCGCGCCGTAATCTTGAATTGGCATTCCCTGAAATGAGCCAGCTTGAGATTGACCGCTTTATTTCGGAAAACTTCAAAAATACTGGAGCCGGTTTGGCTGAAACAGGCATTGCTTGGTTTTGGCCCACTTGGCGTTTTAAACGTCGGATTGTCGAACACAATACTCAACCGCTACGTGAATACGAAGACCAAGGGAAAGGCGTTTTACTCTGCTGTGTACATGCACTGAATCTCGAAGTGACTGCTCGCGCTTTTGCAGTGATTGGCTTACCAGGTTATGGCGTATTTCGTCCACACGATAATCCAGCCTACAATTTTATTCAGTATTGGGGCCGCACTCACAATGGTAATCGCGTCGTTGACCGTAAAGATTTAAAACAGATGGTGCGCGTGATGCGCGAAGGATACCGCCTGTTTTACTTGCCTGATCATGACTACGGTAGAAAGAATGCTGCTTATGTACCGTTATTTGCTGTAGAGGACGCGTGTACAACAACGGGTACCAGTATTTTGGCAAAGCTCAGTAAATGCGGCATTGTGATTGGCTCTGGTTTTAGAAATCAAGACGGTAAGTACGACCTTATTGCCGATAAAGCTATCGATGCTGATTTTCCTCAAAGAGACGCCGTTGCCGCTGCAGGATATATGAACAAGTTTGTTGAAGAACTTATTCTGCGCGCACCAGAACAATGGATGTGGCTCCACCGCCGCTTTAAACATGAAGCTAATCCTGACTATAAAGGACGTCGTTATCAATAGGCAGTATCCAACAGTCCGATATCAAAAAGCAGATACAAAAAAAGCGCCCTACGGGGCGCTTGGTCTTAGTGCACTTTATCCTAAATTAAGAACAAGTCATTAGATACCGTATTGAGCACGGTACTCTTTTACGGCTTCTAACTGCTGAGCGTTTGTTCCACGCTCTTCTAGATACGAGATCAAGTCTGCAAGGCTAACAATCGAAATCACTTGGCAACCAAAGTCGCGTTCTACTTCTTGAATCGCGGACAATTCGCCTTTGCCTTTCTCTTGGCGGTCAATCGCCACCAGCACTCCGGCCAAATCAGCACCATGATGCTGGATAAGATCCATCGATTCACGAATGGCGGTACCTGCAGTAATCACATCATCAACCAGCATAATACGGCCAGCCAATTCACTACCGACTAGATTGCCACCTTCACCGTGATCTTTTGCTTCCTTACGGTTAAAACAGTAAGGCGTATCGATGTTGTGGTGATCAGCCAATGCGACTGCTGTAGTGGTTGCAATTGGAATCCCTTTGTAAGCAGGGCCAAATAGCACATCAAACTTAATGCCAGAATCGGCCAATGCCGCAGCATAAAAACGGCCTAGACGAGCCAAATCACTTCCGGTGTTAAACAGACCAGCGTTGAAGAAATATGGGCTTTTACGTCCGGATTTCAGAGTAAACTCACCAAATTTCAGCACTTCACGCTCTAGGGCAAACTCAATAAACTCACGCTGGTACGCTTTCATTTTAATCTCTCTCTTTCTACCTAATGTGCTCTTTGAATGTGTTCCCACCACCGGATGGCGTCCAAACCATTTCCCCCTGGTGGTGAGAAAAACGCAAAAAAATAGCCCCTTAAATAAGGAGCTATTTTTAAAAACTAACTGGCCAGTGCCTCTTTTTGCACTTGAACAATATCAGCAATGCCTTTCTTGGCGCTCTCTAATAATTGCATTAACTGCTCATGACTGAACGGTTCACCCTCTGCGGTGCCCTGAATTTCAATCATCTTACCCTCTTCAGTCATCACCACGTTCATGTCGGTATCTGCATTAGAGTCTTCAACATACTCTAGGTCACACAACACGTCGTCACCCAAGATACCCACAGAAACTGCAGCCACTAAACCTTTCATTGGGTTTTTCTTTAACTTGCCGTTGTTAACCAATAGAGCAAACGCATCGGCCATGGCCACACATGCACCTGTGATTGATGCTGTACGAGTGCCGCCATCTGCTTGGATAACATCACAGTCAACGGTAATCATGATTTCCCCCATGGTTTCAAGGTCAACCACCGCTCGCAAGCTACGTGCGATCAATCGTTGAATTTCCATGGTACGTCCACCCTGCTTGCCGCTGGCGGCTTCACGGCGAGTACGTGAATGCGTTGCGCGTGGCAACATGCCATATTCAGCGGTCACCCAACCTTTACCTTGACCTTTAAGCCAACGTGGCACGCTCTCTTCAACCGTTGCATTGCAGAGCACTTTGGTATTACCAAACTCTACCAACACAGAACCTTCTGCATAAGCGGTGTAATTGCGAGTGATTTTAATAGGACGTACTTGATCAGCCGCGCGGTTGTTTGGACGCATAATTCTCTGCCTTAGTTGGGTGAGATGTAATCGATTGGGCGCAGATTATAGCGGAATTTCCTAGCGCTTCCTACCCTATGAACAAGCACAATTGCAGAAATCCCTTTTCCTTCATCAGTGCCAAATCGGTAAGCTAATTCCTTGGCAACAATCTATGTTACTATGAGCAAAGTTTAGAAATTGCCTTTTAAGTTTGAAGCTAAGGACACATTGATGATTTACAGCATGACCGCGTATGCACGCAAAGAAGTGAAAGGTGACTGGGGCAGTGCCGTTTGGGAAATTCGTTCGGTTAACCAGCGTTATTTGGAAACCTACTTCCGTTTACCAGAACAGTTCCGCGGTCTAGAGCCTGTACTGCGCGAACGTTTTCGCCAACGTTTAGCGCGCGGTAAAGTGGAATGCAGCCTAAGATTCGAAGCCAACCAAGCCGCACAAAGCGATTTAATCATCAATGAAGCCCTTGCAGAGCAAGTGATTAAAGCCGCAAACCAAATCATGCATATGACCGGTGAGCTTAGTCGCATTAATCCATTCCAAGTCATGCAATGGCAAGGGGTTATGGAAACACCTGAGCAAGATATGGATGTGATCAACAAAGCACTGCTAGAAGCATTCGACGAGGCCGTGACGGAATTTATTGAAGCTCGAGGCCGTGAAGGCGCCAACATGAAAGAGTTGATTGAACAACGCCTCACTGCGATTAGCGAAGAGGTCGTCAAGGTTCGAGCGCGCATGCCAGAAATCCTAGAATGGCAACGTGAACGCCTCACCACTAAATTCGAAGAAGCGAAAGTGGAAATGGATCCAACGCGTATTGAGCAAGAAATGATCCTATTGGCACAAAAATCCGATGTCGCTGAAGAGTTAGACCGTTTAGATTCGCATGTGAAAGAGGCTCGCAACATCCTGAAAAAAGGTGGCGCATGTGGCCGCCGTTTAGATTTCATGATGCAAGAATTCAACCGTGAATCGAACACACTAGCGTCAAAATCTATCAGCACGGATATCACTGCTTCAGGCGTGGAACTCAAAGTGCTTATTGAACAGATGCGTGAGCAGATTCAGAATATCGAATAAATTCCAACCAGTTCTAAAGTATCCTCAAGGCCCTTAATTTTAAGGGCTTTTTTCTTTCCGTTACTCAGAGATAAGAAAACTCTGCTTTTTTACCTCTGATGGTGCGATACCATAATGCTCTTTAAACACTCGAGAGAAATAGGAGTAGTGTTTAAATCCACACTCTGTAGCGACTTGAGTTGCCTGTTCTCCACGGTGAATACGAACAAAGGCCTCTTTTAAACGCAATGAATTGAGTAGCTTATTAAAACGAGTGCCGGCATTAGATAAAATCCGATACAACGTCATCTCTGATACCGCGATTTCATTAGCCACATCCTTCATATGCCAATCTCGCCCTAAATCCGCTTGTAATACACTGAGCACTGCATCCATTCTATCGACTTCTATCTTGTGGCGAGGCTGATAAAGAATATTGCACTCTTTCGCCACCTCTCGAATAAACGGCAATAAAAGTGACCGATAAATCAGTATTCTCTTTTCTTTGGATAACAAAATGAGCTCATTGTAAATATCAATGGCTTGGCCACCTTCTATTTTATAACCAAATATTTTAGGCAGCTTATTTAGCGAGAGCTGCTGAACATACTCTTCAAACTCTGGATGAGATAAAGAAATATTCTGTATTACAATATCTTTGCTCTCATCGATTTTATACCCAAGTAACCTCAAGATGCGGTTTCAGCGAGAATGTATTCGCTCTTAGGCAAGGCACTGATTTGAATACATAGTTATTCTACGTAGAAAATCAGTAACGCAGCATAGGAGCGAATACAACTCGCCCCTTGGGAGCTCATCAACAAGCCCATTTCCGCGCTCAATTACGTTGAAAGGGAATAACCATTCCTTCCGTAATTGAGCTTGACCTGTGCTCGTTGATGAAGCTCTGAAGTCTGCATCTTGAGGTCATTTGGGTATACACATGGAAATTCCAACTGATGAGTAAGCTGGAATAAAAATGAGCCCATCATGGCTATTATGTGCGATCACTTCATTGTTGTGAGCAATGAACCCTTGCGCATTATCGATGCGAACAAAATTGTATCGCGTAACATAAATAGACTCATTGATCACTTTATCTTGAATATGAGTCGCTAAATACATTTATAAAATCACAGGCTTAAGGGTATTTTGAGTGGATAACTCTTGATGATTTGAACTGGACTCTAGGTGAATCTGTTGTTCTTGGATCATACGATTTGCTTGAGCAAAATCTACTGGATAAGAATAGAAGTAACCTTGAGCCAAGGTATTGTTTAGAATTACAAAGTTTCGCTGAAAGTTGGTTTCTACGCCTTCTACAATCACTTTAGAAGTGTAGAGTTTTAAAATACCAACCAAAGGAGACAGTTTCACTTCGTCACCAATAAAGTAGAGGAAGTTCTTATCTACTTTGATGCCGTCCCATGGAAAAATATCTAAACATTGGTTGTTCTCTTTTTGGCTCACATCATACTCATCTAACCACACCTCAATACCCGATGATTTCAAAGATTTAAGGTTATTAATGAGATCTTTTGATGGAATGTAAGAAGCAATATCGCCTACTTCAATGACGTAATTACCTCGACGATTATTGATCAAGCGCTTGATGAACTCACCATCGTATAAGCAGGATACTGGAATGTTAAATGTTAGCTTGATATCCGATTCAACTAGATGTTCTGCAGCATAAGACATCTGTAGAATCAGCAATTCTTTCATGAAGTTATCATCTATACTGTCAAAAAAGTCATCGTTAGCATAGTACTCACCTGAGTGAAAATGTACCTTGGATAATAACTCAAATGCATAAACTGACTTATTCTTTGGTCGAAAAATTGGCTGCAAACAAAATTCAAATGCCGCCAATTCTTGGCAATCACGATCAAGAATAATGCATCTGTCGTTATAGAATTTAAATAGGTATTCCATAAATTAAACTTCCAGTTATAGATATTGTGAATAGCACTCTACTGAGAGGCGTTTCTCTTTTACAGATAAAACATCAAAAGTACATTTTTATGAATGACTTTCTTAAGTGTCGCCATTTTGACACATAAGCAAAATTATGACGTTTAAGTAGAGATATTAGATTCACTCACTATAAGTGACAGATATTATTATGGTTAATTGTAAGCTTACATATTGCGAGAAACTAAATTAGACAGACACATATATATGATATCATTTGAATAACCATCAAAACAACGATGTTAATAATCATTAGTATGAGTAATAACTCTAAAAATATTTTACTTAATAATATTACGCATGTTGGCGATCTGAAATGAAAAACTCTTCCATATCACCCATGGCTGTTGGGTAGCCATAGTAATTTCCTTGTGAATAGAGTTGATTAATTTGAGCCGACTGTTCTCCTGCTGGACGAGTAACGTCAGTTAAGATGATTTTTTCGACATAAGCTCTCAGCTTAGCAAACAGGCTCAATGGGGCTTTGTTATGAATAAAAGTGATAGAAAAATCGGGGTTAAGTTTAACGCCGTCCCATAATTTTAGTTTTAGAAACTGGTTGTGCCGAGGATTTCTTGGATCATAAGCATCAAGCCACAACTCCACGCCTCTGCGCTTCAATGCCTTTATATTGCTGATAAATGCTGGAGCTTCGCTAGAGTCGAGATAATACCCATTCAATTCTAAAATTAAATTGTCTGAAGAGAGTTCGAGTAGTTCTGCAACGAACTCATTGTTACTGAGGTCTTCCAAATCCACGTTGAATGACACTTTTTGATGGTACTGCTTAACAAATTGAGCACCATGTTTTAGCTGGCATAACACCAACTTGCGCATGCATTGTTCATCCATTTCAAGGAAAGGGTTGCCACAGCCGTACTCTTCACCACGGTTAAATGAGACTTCAGAAAAATACTCAAAACAGTAAATACTTTTCTTATCAGGGCCATACACCGGCTGTAACGATCCCATCAAAGCCAGTAACACTTCGCCATTAGGGCGATATACCACACATTCGTCGTTCTGTTGTTCAATAAGATGATTCATGGTTATCAAAGCAGAGATAATCGCATACAGCTCAAAGGCAATCGGCTTATATGCTTATGTAAGACATGACATGCTGAACTCGACCAACAGTGAGATTATTTGGTCATGTTCATCCAAACTGTTTATTACCGGAAAATTAAATAAAAAATTAAAAACCGAATAAAACGGAGGTCATCCTATACAGCTAGATGGCATTTGAATATCGAGAAACTGTCAAAATGATGAGATACGGAACGTAGTTCCCAAAACCACATTACACCCGCTGAGACATTCATAAATATAGGAACAAAATGACTAAAGCGGAGGTGGAGATCCTCTTCCCACGCTCCGCTGACACAAAATGAGGATCAGTTCGCGTAATAAGTTTCGAACTCAGCAACCGTTGGTTGGCCTGAACTTGAAGTGATAACAAAGTTCACTTTCTTCAAACTTACGTCGGCAAATGAAATCGTTCCAGCACTAGAACCTGTCGCTAACACATCGCCATTATCATTATTGACAACTCGCCAGCCGGTAATTTGTCCTGCGAAATCGTTCGCTTCTTGGATCACAATCGTATTAATGGTTTGTGCGCTAGACCATTTAATCGATACGCGTCCGGTGCTGCCCTTCGGTGCCCAGTAAGTTGTAGTATCGCCATCACGTACATGCCCGTAGCTACCATGAGATTTGCCATTACCATCAGAACCCGCATTTAACGACAAGTTTTCACCTAACGATTTATCGCTCGAATCACTTGACGTTGAATCATCATTGTTTTCATCTGCAGTGGCATCTGAAGACGTATCCGATGAGGTATCCGCATCATCGTCTACAGATGAATCAGCCCCGGCTGTGGTGCAGTCACCAGAAGATACGGCGTTGTCTGTCTCATTGCCGGCAGTCGCTAAAACGACTGAGGCAATGCAACTGGCATCGTCGAGATCGTAACTGTATGGAATCGTAATCGATGTTGTGGAGACGGGATCAGGTCCAGCAGGATGATTGGTTGAATTATCCAGCCAAGTCACATCAATAAATTGGTTACCACTGATATCCCAATACCCCATATCGTCGGTATAAAAGGTGCCGATTGGGTTTTGCACATTGTTAAAGACATTGTTTTCCGCCTTAATTTGCCCACCAATGCGTGGGTTCATACCAGACTTAGAAACGTCTTTGTAGTAGTTGTTGTAGGCGTGAACGGTTCCATGGCGTAAAAGAGGCAAGCGAGAATCTATGTTCTCATAACGGTTGTGATGGAACGTTATAAAAGTATTATCGGTATCGTTATCACTAGAACCGATAAGACCACCTCGACCTGAATGGTGAAGGTAGTTATAAGAAACAGTGACATACTGAACTGTTGCCTTCATATCAATCAACGAATCGTAACCGTCTTTTTCACCACCAGAGGCTTCAAGCTCATTATGGTCAATCCAAACGTTATGCACGTTTTTCTCTAGACCAATCGCATCACCGCCATTAGAGATTGGAGAACCTGATTTTTTAACGTTACGCACATGGACATCACGAATAATGATATTAGATGCTTCGCGTAGGTGAATGCCTATCTCATCAAACAGCGCCTCGCCCTGACCAATTAGAGAAATATTGCTTACCCCTTTGAATTGGATAGAACTATCCGAGGTGTTGCAACTACCGGAAACTTTCTCTGTATTACTATGATTGATGGTTCCAGTGACGTAGATGATCAGCGGGGTATCATCTGTTGCACGATTACACATTGCTTCATTAATTTCAGTACCGGTCGTAGCGTAAACGACTTCGCCACCTTCACCACCAGTGGTACCACCATTTAAAGTGGCATAACCTTCAACATTTGCCCAAGCATTTGGTAAAACCATCATACTCGCTGCCACGGCAGTAAGGCGGAAAATAGTGCTTTTATTCATCCTGTTATCTCTATTGATTACCATCAAAATTAATGGCGGACAGAAGATAAATGATAAGCAAAACGAATGGATTTACAGATTATATTTGTTGGGTAAAGGTCACATTACAACACGCTGTTTTATATAGAAAATCACACTTATTATTTTCAGTGGCGCTTTTTTTTGAGAACGCTCCCAACTTATGAAGATTAACTCTGTACAACATAAACAAAAGCCAGTCACAAGGACTGGCTTTTGTATCAAGCTTGGAGACGATATTAGAAATCGTAGCTTGCTGAAATCATCACAGTACGAGGAGCCCCCTGTACTAGATAGTTACTAGTATTTGAGTAACCTCCAGCTGATGCCCAGTAATCTTTATCGGCTACGTTTTCAACACGAGCACGTAGTGTAAGTGGATTATTATCCAACTTCATGGTGTAACGCGCTCCTAAATCGAAACGAGTCCATGACGGTAGCTTGTTATCGTTAGTTTGATCGGTATATTGAGAGCCGGTGTAAACAGTGCGGCCTTCTAACGTTAAACCTTCAACAAATGGGGTTGCCCACTCTAAGTTTAGATTAGCAGTTACCTCAGGAATACCAATTACTTTACTACCTTCATTCGAGCCTCCATCAGTTTTAACGAGTTCAGCATCAATCAGTGTCACACCACCCAAGACTTTAACTTGTTCGAACACCTGACCAAAGCCTGACAACTCAATACCACGGTTACGTTGCTCGCCATTATCGGTGTAAGTATCACCAGAGTAACGATAACTAGGTTTGCTGATTTGGAACAGACTTACCGTCGCGCCATATAAGCCATTGTCATATTTAGCGCCAGTTTCATACTGTTGAGAACGCAGTGGAGAAAGCATCTCTCCGCCATTAGTTACTGTTCGAGTTGCACCATCCACAGTATGTGTTGAAGGAGCGACTTCACCCGGTAATAATGCTTCCGAGTAATTAGCATAAAGTGTCCAATCTAATGTTGGTTGATACACAACTCCTGTAAATGGTGTTACTGCATTTTTAGCATAACGAGTACCATTTTTACCATCATAGTTGGCATATGTTATCGTATCAATTCTCTGATACCGAGCACCTAGAGTCCATTTTACTTGCTCATCAAACATAGCCAAAGTATCAGCCAAAGCCACACTTGAATATTTTGTACGCATATGCGGTTTCGGAGAGTCTAAATCACCACCACTCCAGCTGATATTTGAAGATGCTGGCAGTTGTTGATAGTTATTTAAACTACCTACACTATATGAATCAGTCATATAATATGCACTATCATTTCTTGCGTGATAAGCAGATCCTGAAAGAACTACTGTATGCCCAATATCACCAGTATTGAAGCTATGACGAACTCCTGTATCTGCGGAAACAATATTGTCTTCATTCTTATTCTCATAGGTCAGAATATTTACTGTTCCATCAGATTGCATTGTTGGATTGCCCAATAAATTATGCTCTTTACCATGACGACCACCTACGGCTAACCATGCAGATGTCTCATCACTAAAGTCATATTCTCCACGAACCACACCAAATAGCTGCTTCTCATCAGTATAAGACCAATCTTGAGCATAGTTACTTGACGCATCTGGTAGCGATGGAACGACTCCTTGATACGGAGTCACACTTGGACGAGGGCTATCGATATGGTTATCTTGGTAACCAAAATCGGCAGATAAGCGCCAATTATCAGCTTGATGATCCCAACCAATGCTGATCGCACCTAGCTCTGTGTCTTGGTCATCAACACCGTCTTCACCTTTACGGGCTAGCAGGTTAATACGTAAACCATCTTCTTGATCAGCGCCAAAACGACGACTCCAATCTAGAGATGAGTAGCTTTGCCCACCAGTTTGAGTCCCCACGGTAACGCGATTCAGTGGCTCACTACCGGCACGTTTAGGCACGATATTAACCAAACCACCAATCGCACTGCCACCAGGCGCAGCACCATTTAGGAAGGTATTAGCGCCGCGGAACACTTCGACACGTTCCATCATTTGCGTTGCCACAAATTGACGCGGCAAAATGCCATACACACCGTTTAACGTCATATCATCTGAATAAACGTTAAAGCCACGAATCATGTACAGCTCTTGGAAGTTACCAAAACCTTTGGCAACACGCACTGTTGGGTCGTTTTGCAGAACATCCGCAACGCTTTTCGCTTGTTGATCTGCGATTAATTGCGATGTGTAACTGGTTGTGGAAAATGGTGAGTCCATCATATCCACATTACCTAACAATCCGGCGCGACTTGCACGAGCTACCTGACCACCTTCGTATTCACCACCGATATCCACTTGTGAGCCGTGAACCGTAATTGTTTCTATCTGATCTTTCGATTGAGCGTCTTTATTCGTGGTTGAATCGGCCGCTTGAACAGACATTGTCGAACCGATAGAAAGCGCAACAAGCACTCCCATCCCGACTCGAGATAGACGAAAAGATGACATGGTAACCCCTGCTTGAGAATAATTATGAATGAATTGTTAATAATAATAATTTGTATTACCAATAATATTAATGGTAATGAGAATGATTTTCAATAATGCAACGAGTGGAATAGCTTCAGGTTATCAATAGGGTAAAATGAGAGTGATAAAAATAAATATCAGTGATAAATCGGTGATAAAAAAGAGAAATAAAAGGAGAAAACATCCATGTTTCTCCTTTTTATCTGGGGATTAAAACGCTAATCGCTGCCGAACACGATTAAATATCAGCAGTCCTAAGAAGTATAGCGCACCAATGATGGCAACGAGGGTTCCAGCGGCAATTTGGTTCGGATAAAGCGCGACTTGCCCCAACCAATCCGCCCACAACATAGCCGTGGCACCAATCAAACTGCCTAATAAAAGTTGTGACCGAGAATGTTGCGCACCAAGCATTCTTGCCAAATGTGGCGCAACCAAACCAACAAACGAAACAGGCCCCATCGTCGCTGTCACCACTGCACATAAAAGTGCCACTAACGTCAATAATAACAAAGACATCAGCGAGGTATTTAACCCCCGAGCTTGAGCAAATTCACGGCTGATCGACAATAAGGTTAAACCACGTGAAGCGGACAAACTTAGCAACATCATCACGGCTATCAACCCAACCAACAACAGAGCTTGCGAACCCGTCACACGATAGGTTGACCCAGCCAACCATTGCAATATTTGATAGCTGTCTTGGTTACCTTTCGCCAAGCAAAACTGTACAAATGCCTGAAGTAAAGCAGAAAGAGCAATACCGGTTAAAATCACACTTGATGGCGCGTAATGATGGCGCCGGCCAAGGAACAACATAATGGCCAACACCACCATGCTGCCAACTAATGCTGTGCCCCACTGCATAGACAGTAGCGATTGACCAAAGAACAAGCTTGAGAACACTAAAGCGAAAGTCGCACCAGAGGAAACCCCTAAAATATCTGGGCTAGCAAGCGGGTTGTAGATCATCCGCTGCAAGATGGTTCCCGCTAATGCTAAACCAACACCTGTGGCTATTGCTGTCAGTGCACGAGGCCAACGTAACATCCATTGATATTCTGAGGGCAACGCTACCTGCCAAGTCGTATCACTAGGCTGCACCATGAAATAACAGAGTGCTGCTAGAGTGAACAAGGCGGTAAAGAGTGCCACCAAGCGCCAACTGATTGCACTGAGCGAACCAGGGAGTTGAACCGCTAATCCATCTTGCGCTTTCAATTTCCGGCGGCTAAACCAAATCAATGCGGGAGCTCCGATGGCGGCAGCTGTCACACCACTTGGAACAACTTGTCCAAGCCACACACTCATCCCTTGCGCTAAGATGTCTGTCACTGACAACAGCAAGGCACCAAAAACCAAGCTGCCAAACAGTTCTTGTTTCGGCGTTCTGGCGCCAAGAGCACGAACAAAGTTTGGTGTGAGCAGGCCAACAAATCCAATTAGTCCCACCGCAGTAATCGATGCTGATACCAACCATATCCCGACCATCATTAAAATAAAGAAAGCCGGAATGACAGATAGGCCACGCGCTTGTGCTCCTTCATGCCCAAGACGCAATAAAGTTAAAATACGCGGTGCAAAAATGACAATTAAAACAGCGGGTAATAGACGAGGCCACAACCACTCAATCCACTCCCAACCATTTTGTGCGAGATCGCCAGCCCCCCACATAAAGACGTTTTGTGCATATTCTTGATGCAATAAAACCACCGCGCTAGCGATTGCACCAAGCAGAATATTGATCACCATACCAGAGATAACCAGTGGCAAACCGGTCATGTTTTCCATACCAGCGATCAGCAAAATCAAACCAAAGGCAATCAAAGACCCCGCCATCGCAACAATCGCACTGGAATCTTTCGCCGCTTCAGGCCACCAGATATTTAAAATGATTAACCCTAACCATGCACCAGAAGACGTGCCCATTGTTAATGGGGAGGTTAGCGAGTTCTGCGTTAACTGCTGCATCAAGCTACCGACGAGACCTAGCATCGCGCCGACCATCAAGGTCATTACCGCACGGGGTAATTGGGCATAAACAAAGTTGAAATCATTAAACGACTCAGCACTTTGCGGATTTATCAACAAATGCCATTGCGTTAACCAAGGTAATGCTTGCTGAATCTGTACGCTGGCTAGGGTGGCACACAAGACCAATATCACCCCAACACTCAGTGTTTTCCAACTCATGATTGCGGAGCCATTTTCAGTAAACTATTGGTGAAAGCTTCTGCGGTATACATCAAAGACATTGCGCCACCGTAACTCCACACCGATTCAACCGACTGGATGTGGTGATTGCGCACAAAAGGCATCGCACGCCACAAAAAGGACTTTTGCAGTTCTTTTTCTTGAGCAAATGGCAAAATGTAGAGCACATAACCTTGAGTCACATGCTGCAGATCAGCGATTGGCTTTTGCGTGATACCCCATTTCGCAGGAGGCAGGGGCATCGCATTGGTTAAACCAAGCTTTGTTAACACATAATCAGCCATCGAGTGTTGCGTATAAATAAAGGCAGACGTCATATTGGCAAAGCGCATCGCCACTACCGAAGGTAACTCTGAGCCAAAATGCTCATGCAATTTGGTTTTAAGCTCAGTAAAGCGCTGATTCATTTGCTCAAGTTTTTGCTCGGCAACGGCTTCTTTACCCAACAGGTGAGCAAGTTGCTTGAACTCTTTAATCGCCACTTCACCTTGGTTATCTTGCTCAGAAAAATTGGCATACAGTAAGACTGGCGCGATTTGCTGCAACCGAGGCATTAGCTCTTTTTGTGCATCAGAGATTAAAATCACATCGGGCTTTAATTGAGCAATTTTTTCTAGATTAGGCTCTGCTCGAGTTCCTACACTCTCAGTGCTAGCAGGAATTGCTGGATTAACCACCCAATCTTTATAGGAATCGATATCCGTAGCGGTGATGGGCGTAACACCTAACTCAATGACTTGCTCAAGAATATCCCAGTTTAAAGCCGCAACTCGTTGCGGTATATCTGGCAAGGTGTGTTGACCGAGGCTATCAGTAACGGTAATCGGCGCAGCAAATGCTTGAGAGCTGATAACCATAGAACAGCACAGCAACATCATACGAATGGTGAGTTTTTTCATTACGCGCATACTATCGCTACCTTGTTCGTGGTTGAATCATCCGCAGGACGAGGGTGTGGAATCAATTGAATTGGGGTTTGGTAAAGATCGGATAAGCGCTCTTCATCATTCAGCTCATCGGCAGCACCAGAAAACGCAATACGCCCCTGTTTCAAAGCAACAATATGAGTGGCGTAACGCAAGGCTAAATTAAGGTCATGCAAAATAACAATAATGCCACAGTTCTGCTGTTGGTTTAGTTCCGCAAGTAATGCCATCAGCTGATATTGGTGTTGAATATCAAGCGCCGAAGTCGGCTCATCTAAAATCAACACTGGAGATTCTTGCGCGAGCAACATCGCCACCCAAGCCCGTTGCCGTTCACCACCAGAGAGTTCATCCACTAAGGTATCGGCGAAAGGCGTGACTCCAGTTTTCTCCATTGCAGTCTCAATAATTTGTGCATCTTCTTTGCGCCAACGACCGAGTGCACCTCGCCATGGGAAACGCCCTAAGCGAACGAGTTCACGCACAGTCAAACCCGCGCTGGCAGGCAATTTTTGTGGTAAAAACGCCACCTGTTTGGCTAACGACTTAGCATCAAACTGAGTCACATCCTGTTGATTAAGTTGCACTTGTCCTGCATCAGGTGCTTGCTGACCGGAAAGCAAACTCATCAAGGTCGATTTTCCTGAACCATTGTGACCCAGAACAACGGTTAATTTATCTGTGGGAATTGAGAGTTGATCAACAGAGAGAATCACTCTGCCGCCACGTATCATTTCTACGTTTGACAACGTATACATCGATTAGACCTCCCAGCTCCCACACTTTCGGCATTATTGAGAACTGTTTTAATTATCATTACTATACGGAATTCGTTATTTTACTGATTATTGCTTTGATGAAAAGTCAGTAACCCAATACTTCGCATCGATTTGATGCAAAACAAAGGCCCGCACATGTTCCAATGGTTTGAAAGTCTTACTAAAGCGTTTCCGCAACGGGACCCGCAAAAACCGCCCAGTACCCTGTTTGGTTTTTGCCGCTACTACACACGCGGCTTTGAAAAGCCTCTTCTAGCGATGTCGTTTCTAAGTGCCTGTGTTGCTATCGCGGAAGTCACTTTAGTTCGTTACATGGGGGATATTGTTGATATTCTCAGCACCCAAAGTCGCGAGAACTTCTGGGCAGAGCAAGGCCACACCTTGACCATGATGGCAATGTTAGTCTTGGTCGTTATGCCTATTTTGGCTTTCATCCATTCGATGCTGCTGCACCAAACTATTTTGGGCAACTACCCAATGTCGATTCGTTGGTTAGTACACCGTTACCTCCTTAAACAGAGTATTGGATTCTTCCAACGTGACTTTGCGGGCCGAGTGGCCACCAAGGTGATGCAAAGTGCCAATGCGGTACGAGAAACGGTGATGAAACTGGTCGACCTCTCGGTGTACATTGTGGTGTATCTCATCTCAATGTTGGTGATGATTGGCCAAGCCGATAAAGTCTTAGTCATACCTATCTTAATTTGGATGGTGATATACGCACTGATTCAACGGTATTTCTTACCGCGCCTTAAAGAGATTTCAACCGATCAAGCACACGCTCAATCAACCATGACAGGTCGCATCGTGGATACCTACACCAACATCACCACGGTGAAGCTGTTTTCCCACGCAGAGCGTGAAACCGACTATGCCGAATCGGGCATGAAGCAGTTTTTGCAGACGGTATATCGCCAGATGCGCACCCTAACTGCACTGCTTTATAGCGTGGACATCATCAACTATTTGCTGCTGTTTTCTGTTGCAGCGCTCTCTATTCATCTATGGCTTGATTCGTCCGTGACCGTAGGTGTCATTGCGATTGTAATTAGCATTTCCTTACGTTTACAGGGTATGTCTAAATGGATCATGTGGGAGATTCGCGCCCTATTTGAGAGCGTTGGTACTGTGATTGACAGTATTCGTACCATTTCGAATGACATTGAAATTACCGATGCAGAACACGCAAAACCACTGCAAGTGACGCAGGGTGCGATTGGTTTTAACCATGTCGATTTTCGCTATACCGAACGTAAAACTATTTTCAATCAATTGAATTTACAGCTCAAACCGGGCGAAAAAGTCGGTATTGTGGGCCGTTCAGGCGCTGGCAAATCGAGCTTAGTGAATCTGCTCCTGCGCTTTTATGACATTCAATCCGGCACAATTACCATTGATGGACAAGAGATTGCTAGCGTGACGCAAGAATCGCTGCGCCGTCAGATTGGTTTAATCACCCAAGATACCTCTCTGCTGCATCGCTCAATTAAAGACAACATTCTTTATGGTGACCCAACCGCTTCGATGGAGCAGATTATTGAGGCTGCTAAGCAAGCTCACGCCCATGAGTTTATTGAAGAACTGAAAGATGAAATGGGCAATAACGGCTACGACGTTCAGGTCGGTGAACGTGGCGTGAAATTATCAGGCGGCCAAAGACAACGTATCGCAATTGCCCGTGTACTGCTGAAAAACGCACCTATTTTGATCATGGATGAAGCCACTTCCGCGCTCGATTCCGAAGTGGAATCCGCGATTCAAGAAAACTTGGAAGTGTTGATGGAAGATAAAACCGTGATTGCGATTGCTCACCGCCTATCAACGATTGCCGCGATGGATCGTCTGATTGTGATGGATGACGGTAACATTATCGAACAAGGTACACACCAAGAGTTATTAGCCTTAAATGGTGTGTATGCTCAGTTGTGGAACCATCAAACCGGTGGTTTTATCGGTAGCCTGTAAATAAGAGCTTAATCTTAAAAAGTGCCTCGAATCTCTCGAGGCATTTTTATTGGTTACGCAGCAGTAACTGAGCAATAAACGCGAGTTCTTCTTGGGCACTATCACTCCCTAGCGCTTCAAACCAGACGGATTCACTGTAGTGTTCCGCTTTGAGGAAAAGCTGAGTGCCTTCAAAATCCACCAGCCAAGTGTAGAGATCCGCATCCTGTTGTTGGTCGACAATTCGTGCATCCAGATAACCAACCAACTGCTCGCCTAATTGGGGAAGCATTTCGACAGAGACATTGGCAACTGCCACTTCCACGACACCTTGCTCTGCATGATAAGCCTTTAATCCAAACTCAGCCATGATAGGTCAAATGCTCCTGAATCAAATCAAGGAATGAATCGGCGTATTTATCTAATTTACGCTGCCCCACACCATTAACCGCTAGCATTTCACCATATGAAGTCGGCAATATTTCTGCCATATCAATCAAGGTCGCATCACTAAACACTACGTATGGCGGGATATTTTCTTCATCAGCAATGGATTTACGTAGTTTACGCAATTTAGCAAACAGCTTTTTGTCGTAATTTTTACTGGTCAGCTTGTCAGATTTCGCTGCTCTTACTGCCGTATCTAAACGTGGCACGGCCAGTTCAAGTTCCACATCACCACGTAGCAATGGCCGGGCTTCTTCAGTGAGTTGCAACGTTGAATTGCGCGTAATATTTTGATGCAGCATGCCTTTATGGATTAACTGACGGAAAATACTCACCCAATAATCGTGGCTGTGATCGCGCCCTAAGCCGTAAGTGGAAATCTTATCGTGGCCATTTTCACGGATACGAATATTTTGCATACCACGCAACACTTCCACTACATAGCCAATCCCGAAGTTTTGATTGACGCGATAGACACATGAGAGTGCTTTACGCGCCTCAACCGTCGCGTTGAAGTGTTTCGGTGGGTCGAGGCAAATATCACAGTTACCACACGGTTTTTCACGATACTCACCAAAGTAATTAAGCAAAACTTGGCGACGACAGGTTTGCGCTTCAGCAAAACTGCTCATCGCATTAAGCTTATGGGTTTCCACCTGCTTTTGCGGACCCTCTTCTTTTTCGTCCAGCATACGACGTAGCCAATTAATATCGGCAGGGTCATAAAGCATCACCGCTTCAGCAGGCAAACCGTCGCGGCCAGCTCGACCTGTCTCTTGATAGTATGATTCGATGTTACGAGGAATATCGAAGTGAACCACAAAGCGTACGTTGGGCTTGTTGATGCCCATACCAAAGGCCACGGTCGCAACCACAACTTGCAGATCATCTCGCTGAAATGCTTCTTGTACCCAAGCGCGTTCATCGGCATCCATACCAGCATGATAGCCCGCGGCACGAATGTGGTTGTTGCACAATTTCTCAGTCAACATTTCGACTTTCTTGCGACTGCCACAATAAATAATGCCGCACTGACCATGTTGCGTGGCGAGGTACTTCACCACTTGCGCCACCGGCTTGTGTTTTTCCATCAAGGTGTAGCGAATATTCGGCCGGTCGAAACTGCCCAGATAAACATGGGGTTCTTGCAGATTCAAACGACTTAAAATGTCGCTGCGGGTTGCATCATCCGCGGTTGCGGTCAGCGCCATCATCGGCACCTGAGGAAACAAGCGTTTAAGCTGTCCTAATGCGGCATATTCAGGGCGAAAATCGTGCCCCCACTGTGAGATACAGTGTGCTTCATCAACCGCAATCATCGACAAATTAATTGACTGTAAACGCTCAATAAAATCATTGGTCAGCACGCGTTCCGGAGACACATACAATAGCTTGAGATGGCCAGTATGAATACGGTTATAGACCGAAATCAGAGCCTCACGAGACATGGTGGAATTAACACACTCAGCCGCGACACCATTGACTTTAAGCTGATCGACTTGGTCTTTCATTAGCGAAATCAAAGGCGAAATAACGAGGGTTAGCCCTTCACGCACCAACGCTGGAATTTGATAACAGAGAGACTTACCACCACCGGTGGGCATAATGACTAAGCTGTCTTGCCCCGCCACCGCTGCCTCTATCACCTCTTTTTGGCCGACACGGAAGGTTTGGTAACCAAATACGTCACGCAGTACCGACTCGGGGGTGAGAGAAGATTCAGGATGTTCAGCAGGTAATGTAGCAGTCATGGAAGTCTCTATTATTCGCCTGAGCAAAAGAGTTCACTCAAGATATAAGGCTCGATATTGTAGTGGGGTTCGATGGTGAATAAAACCGCAAATTAGTAGCGGTTTCGATCCACCACGATATAATTGCTCCGCGTCGCACAGTTTTTCCCCTATTCTTCAGTCGAGATCACTTATTTATGACTCCCGAACAACAGTCAAGCCGCCAAGGTGCGTTACTTGCTATTGCAGCCTACGTTATTTGGGGCATTGCACCGATTTATTTTAAATCCATTCAGCAAGTTGCACCGTTAGAAATATTAAGCCATCGTGTGGTTTGGTCGTTCTTCCTGCTTGCGGGTCTTATCCATATAGGCCGTCACTGGACTCGCGTAATTCATCTAGTGCGCCAGCCAACCACCATGCTCTATCTCACCATCACATCATTACTTGTGGGAAGTAATTGGCTGATTTTTATCTGGGCAGTGAACTCTGGGCATATGCTAGAAGCGAGTTTAGGTTATTACATTAACCCTCTATTTAACGTTCTGTTGGGCATGGTGTTCCTTGGCGAAAGGTTACGCCGCTTGCAATGGTTTGCGGTAGCGCTCGCCACCATTGGCGTGGGCATTCAAATTTCCCTGTTTGGTTCTTTCCCATTCATCTCCTTCTCTCTGGCAGCAACGTTTGCGGTGTATGGTTTGCTGCGGAAAAAAGTTAGTATCGATGCAAAAACAGGGCTGTTTATCGAAACTCTGCTGCTGTTTCCGATCGCAGCCATATACTTATTCTGTTTTGCCGATTCGCCCACCAGTGATTTGGGTAGCAACACTTGGCAACTGAACGCCTTACTGGTGTTTGCGGGGGTACTAACTACCTTACCGCTGCTGTGCTTTACTGGCGCGGCCACTCGTTTACGGTTATCCACTCTCGGGTTTTTCCAATACATTGGCCCAAGCTTAATGTTCTTGCTTGCAGTGGCTGTGTACGGCGAAGAGTTCGCTCTGAGCAAAGCCATCACTTTCGCCTTTATTTGGGGTGCCTTGGTGATTTTCAGTATCGATGGGCTAGTAAAAAGCCGTCGCAGTGCCCCGATTGTCGCAACACCAATGAAGTGATCGTTTTTTACAAGACGAGACTCGTTCCCCCTGCTAGGCTAACTAAAACCATTTTAGATAACCTAGCAGGGTGATGAAACGTAATGGACCAAGTCAATTATCTGAGCACAGAAGATGATGCCATTAGCCTTATCGAAGGCAACTACGAGAAGTTTGCGTTCTCACGTCACTACCATCTCGATTATCATTTCGGCCTCATTACTAACGGTGAGCAAAAATTTCAGTACCGCGGTACACAATATTGTGCAGGTGAGGGCGAGATAATCATCATGCCTCCTGATGAACTGCACGATGGTCACTCTGTATTAGATTCTGGCTATCAGGTTCGCGTTTTTTCCATTACTCCTGATTGGTTTAACACTCAACTCGACTTAACTAGTCCAAGTGACATGGTGAGCTTTCAATCATCGATTGTGCGCGATCCTGAGCTGTTTGCTAAGTTGGCAGCAACTCATCAATTACTTGGTCACTATTGCGGTGACATTTGCCAGCTGGCGCAAGATTGTTTGCCGCTCGAGGGCTTCGGGGATTTAATTGAACGCTATGGGTTAATTCAACCAAAGATGCCCCATCATTTAGGTAAAAAGACATTAGACTCGCTGCGTGAATATCTGATAGCGCATTTAGATCAACCGATTCGACTAAAGCAATTAGCGGATATTTGCCATCTCACACCTACTCAGTTTCAACGCCACTTCAAAGCAACCACAGGCATGACACCTTATGCTTGGCTATCACGCTTACGCTTGGAGCAAGCGATGAAGTTATTGAAATCTAAAGTCGCTGGCACTGATGTTGCGATGCAAGTCGGCTTTTATGATCAAGCCCATTTTAGTAAAGCGTTTAAACACTCTTTTGGTGTTCGCCCTTCAGACGTTCGTTAACCCGCCCTGAATCGATACTTTTTTATCCTTCACGCTTAGCACGTAAACAGTCACTTTTTTACAATCGCCACTTTTCTCGTAATGACACAATGTCCGCTCATTAGGAGAAACTCGATGAACGACTTACACGCTTTACTCACCCTTGCCACAGTCCACTTTATTGCCTTGCTAAGCCCAGGGCCAGACTTTGCTTTAGTGGTACAAAATGCTTCCCGTTACGGGAGGAAAACCGGATTCTACATCGCCTTGGGGTTGTCATTTGGCATCTTAACCCATTCGATATTAAGCATGACTGGCGTCAGCTATTTGATTCATCTGCATCCAACCTTATTTTCTTTGGTGCGTTTTGCTGGTGGCAGCTACTTACTTTATCTAGGACTTATTGCGCTCTATGGCACGATCCGTTATTGGCATTCGTCGAACACACAAGCAAACATGTCAGTCCAAAGTGCGACATCAAGTCGCCGCATTGCATTTACTCGCGGCTACATGACGAACTTACTGAATCCTAAGGCCTTAGTGTTTTTTGTTAGCTTGCTCTCCAGTTTGATCCCTAGCGATATGTCATTACCCAGCAAAGGTGCCGCTTTAGTCATTCTTTGGAGCCTGTCACTTGGGTGGTTTGGTCTGTTAGCTTGGCTACTTTCCACCGCCAAATTACAACAAAAATTGCACAAAGTAGCGAAGTACATTGACGGGCTTTGTGGCCTACTCTTTACCTCGCTAGGCACGCTCATTCTTTATATATCGATTATCTGATATAGCCAAAGAATATGAACCAGAACGATTATTTATCATTCTGGCTCTAGACCTTTTTCTCATCCACTGTCAATCTTCCAAGTCTTATCAAAACAAGGAGATACACATGCAGTGGATGATGAAATGGCTTGCCTTATCTGGACTTGCCATCACCTCAACAGCTTACGCAGTTGGTCAAGCGACCGATGCTTTTGCTCCCGAGCAAAGTACCGGAACGGAACACAAATCACTGGTGACATCAAAGCACTGGATGGTGAACGCAGCTAACCCTCACGCTTCAGAAGTGGGCGCGCAGATTTTGCGTGAAGGGGGCAATGCCATTGATGCCATGGTGTCAATGCAACTGATGCTAGGGTTAGTTGAGCCTCAATCCTCTGGTATTGGTGGTGGCGCCTTTATGGTGTATTGGGATGCAAAACAACAAAAACTCACTTCGTTCGATGGACGTGAAACGGCACCTCTGGATGCCAAACCAAGTTTGTTCCTAGATGAGAAAGGCGAGCCTCTCAAATTTTATGATGCCGTTGTCGGTGGCCGATCGGTAGGAACCCCAGGTGTGGTGAAACTGCTGTGGGAAACACATCAACGTTATGGAAAACTTCCTTGGGAAAAACTGATTGAACCGATCGCGAAAGTAGCGGAAAACGGTTTTAAAATCAGTCCTCGTCTCGCGCAATTGATTGCTGGCGACCAAGAGAAACTCAGCCGCTATCCAGATACCCGTCGCTACTTCTTTAATGCTGATGGGTCACCCAAAACCGAAGGGACATTGCTGAAAAACCCTGAATACGCAGCAACCTTAAAAGCGATTGCCAAAGGCGGTGCTGATGCTTTCTATCACGGCAAAATCGCACAAGACATTGTTGAACATGTGCAAACCGCCCAAGGTAACCCTGGTGTATTAAGCCAAAAGGATTTCGACACTTATCAAGTTAAGCAACGTGAACCCGTTTGTACCGGTTACGAAAGCTATGATATCTGCGGCATGGGGCCTCCTACCTCTGGCGGTATGACCGTTGGACAGATTGTGGCGATGACCCAATACTTTGATTTACCTAAATGGGGACCAAATGATGCTCGTTCATGGCAAGTGATTGCAGATGCGTCCCGTCTTGCTTTCGCCGACCGCGACCAATACATCGCCGATGAAGATTATGTCCCAGTCCCTAAAGAAGGGCTGCTTAATCGTGATTATCTCAAGCAACGTGCAGAGCTGATTCAACCGGGCAAAGCACTGACCAAAGTGGAACCAGGTAAACCACAATGGCAGCAAGCCCAAGTTCGTAGCCCTGATGAATCGATTGAGCTACCTTGTACCAGCCACTTCAATATCATCGACCGCGATGGCAACGTCGTTTCCATGACCACTTCCGTTGAAAACGTGTTTGGCTCACGCTTGATGGTGCATGGTTTTATCCTGAATAACGAACTGACCGACTTTTCGTTCCGCTCTCAAGTCGATGGTAAGCCGGTGGCTAACCGAGTCGAGCCGGGTAAACGTCCTCGCTCTTCTATGTCACCCATGATCATTCTGCAAGACAATAAACCATACATGGCGATTGGTTCGCCGGGTGGTAGCCGCATCATTGGTTATGTAGCCGAGTCTCTGATTGCGCACCTCGCGTGGGGAATGGATATTCAACAAGCAGTGAGCCTGCCGCACATTCTCAACCGCTTTGGTCAGATGGAAATCGAGAAAGGTACATCGGCAGAAAAATGGGTTTCTCAATTTGAAGCCCAAGGTTATGACGTAAAAGTGCAAGACCTCAACTCCGGTTTGCATGCAATTCGTGTGACAGATCACGGTTTGGAAGGCGCCGCCGATCCTCGTCGTGAAGGTATCTCGATTGGTGAATAACTGAGTAATGGCAGATCATCCCACACCTTTGTGAGAGATCTCTTACAAAGGTGTGAGGAAATATCTCTTTTTGTATGAGACTAAATACCTCGTTAATTTTTAAGTCACTGAAAAATATAACAACATTAAAAATGTATACGATTTCATAGCAAAGAATCGCTCAAACTGCCGTTGTTCGTTTTGGGGAATTGAGTAAGATGAATCTTGTCGGTAGGATGCTGACAAGGAACAGGAAATCACCAAGGATTTGGTCATCTTCAGGAAGAAGATTCGGTTGCTCAGGGTGAACGATCGGCACGGATAGCAAAGTGGAACATTGAATGGACTCATTAGTTACTAGGATGGTAGCTACTAAGGAAAGACAATGGAACACCTCTGGACGAGGCAAGGACTTAAACATCAGGAAGATGTACAGGGACACCGCTCAGGGAACAAGTGATGAGAGCTAATTGGGATAGTTAGCGGACCAGGACAGGTCAAACAAGGACACCGCTAGGAAGGCGATGAAAGGATTAAGCTGACGGATTCAGCACACTTATCAAGGAATTGATGCAGGGAGCAACTTAGTAGCCGGATTGCTGCAAGTAAGACTATAACCCCGATGGGCATTTGCCCTCGGGGTTTTTCTTTGCCTCGCATTTACTCTCGTCTCGATTAGTGTGGTCTAACGACAATAAAAAACGCCAGCCTCTAGGGCTGACGTTTTAGACTATTCACTGCTCAGTTAGTTAGAGTAATACGCTTACACACGTTCCAATTTGGCGTAAGCCGTCACCAACCACTTAATCCCTTCACCATTAAAAGCAACCTGTACGCGGCTTTGTGGACCACTGCCCTCAAAGTTAATGATGGTGCCTTCACCAAACTTAGGATGCTTAACGCGCGAGCCTAGGGTGAAGCCAGTTTCATTAAAGTTCTCTTTCACTGCCGTTTGGCTAAATCGTCCTCCGGTTGTTGGACGACTGACTTGGGCTTTCATACGCACTTCATCTAAACATTCTTCCGGTAATTCGCGGATAAAGCGTGATGGTTTATGGTATTTGTCTTGACCATACAAACGACGCATTTCTGCGTAAGTGATATAGAGTTTCTCCATGGCTCGGGTCATGCCCACGTAGCATAGACGGCGCTCTTCTTCCAAACGCCCCGCTTCTTCAGCCGACATTTGGCTTGGGAACATGCCTTCTTCGACACCAACCATAAACACCAATGGAAACTCTAGGCCTTTGGCGCTGTGCAAGGTCATTAACTGCACCGCATCATCAAACTCATCCGCCTGACCTTCACCCGCTTCAAGCGCTGCGTGAGTCAAGAACGCGGTCAGCAGGGTCATGTCTTCAGCTTCTTCCGGTTTTTCAAACTGACGCGTTGCGGTCACCAATTCTTCCAAGTTTTCTAGACGCGCTTTAGACTTTTCACCCTTTTCTTGTTCGTACATGGTGTACAAACCAGACGCATGAATCACATGGTTGGTCTGCTCATGGAGCGGTTTCTCAGCAGAGTCATCTTCAAGCGCATTGATCAGCTCAATGAAGCGACTTAATGCTGAAGCTGCACGACCGGCAAGAACCTGTTCATTAAGCAATGCCACGCTCGCATCCCATAAAGTACAACCGCGATCACGAGCCGCCATTCTTACGGTATCTAACGTCTTATCACCTAAACCACGTGTTGGCGTGTTCACCACACGCTCAAATGCACTGTCATCGTTGCGGTTAGCCATTAAACGCAAATAACTTAGAGCGTCTTTCACTTCTTGGCGCTCGAAGAATCGCATGCCGCCATAAATACGATACGCAAGATTCGATTGAATTAAGGCTTCTTCAAGTACACGCGACTGGGCGTTATTACGATACAAAATGGCGGAGTCTTGCAGTGCTCCCCCTTTATCTTGCCAATCTTTGATTTTATTGACGACAAAGCGGGCTTCATCCAGTTCGTTATACGCAGAGTAAACTGAGATCGGTTCCCCTTGCGTACCGTCCGTCCACAACTCTTTACCCATTCGTTCCGTGTTATTGGAAATCAGGGTATTCGATGCTTCCAAAATGGTTTTGGTTGAACGGTAGTTTTGCTCCAAACGAATGGTATTGACGCTTGAAAACTCTAGGGTGAACTTCTCGATATTTTCGATTTTCGCCCCACGCCAGCCATAGATAGACTGATCATCATCACCGACAATCATCACATGAGTATCTTTGCCCGCAATCGTGCGTAACCAAGCATATTGGATATTGTTAGTATCTTGGAATTCGTCGACCAGTATGTGCTTAAAGCGCGCTTGGTAATGCTCACGGATGAATTTATTATCACGCAACAATTCGAGCGCGCGTAATAGGATTTCCGCAAAGTCCACCAGCCCGGCACGATCGCATGCTTCTTGATAAGCGCTGTAAATCTTGAGGTAAGTTTGCGTTACTGGATCATGGTACGCATCGATGTGAGATGGGCGTAACCCTTCATCTTTTTTGCCGTTAATCCACCAAGAGACTTGGCGAGCAGGCCACTGCTTCTCATCGAGATTTTGCGCTTTAATCAAACGACGCAATAGGCGCATTTGGTCTTCAGAATCGATGATTTGAAAATCTTCTGGCAACTTAGCGTCAAGGTAATGTGCCCGCAGAATACGGTGACAAATTCCGTGAAATGTTCCATTCCACATCCCAGAAGCATTGCCTTGCATGAGCTCTTCAATTCGACCTCGCATTTCCGCTGCCGCTTTATTGGTGAAGGTCACCGACATAATCGAAAAAGGAGAAGCTTGTTCAACCGACAACAACCATGCAATACGATGCACCAAAACACGGGTTTTACCACTACCCGCGCCAGCTAACACCAACATGTTTTCCAGAGGAGCAGCTACCGCTTCGCGTTGTTTGTCATTTAAACCGTCGAGTAAAAGAGAAGGATCCATCATGGCTAAGGCTACTGGTTATTTATACATAATGGAGAAGATTATAACCCCAAATAACCGCAAGATGCTCGCCTTGTAGGCAATTTCTTTTTGTTGAGTCGTATTTTTCGCAAGGTTATCTCATTCACACCTTTTTATGATCAAGGTGTGAACATAGCCCTATTTAACTACTCATGAGGCATAGCAGGTGCGTTGGTTGGTATGAGGTGTCCAAAATGAGGGCCACCACGCATACCCGGGATGGGAATGCAGCCAGAAATGGAAAACAGAACCGCCAACAGCAATACACCTTTAATACATGTTTTCATCGTATCACTCCTATTCAGTGATCTATTTTTACTGGGCTATTGTTTATAGAATGACCATGCAGGTCAAACCTCACCACTCTGCTCGATACTTATCACTCATCAACCATGTTTTTCTTACCAGACATCACCGCGTCTAACTACCTCGACACCATGACAACAAAATGAAAGTTAAATGTTCAATATAAACAAATAATTAAATTTACATGACAACGTATTCTTTCCCCACCAAGTCACATTAGCTTCATCTCTTAGTGCTATTTTCCCCGCACTTTGTCAGATAGTGTCAGCGCAATCATTGACACTTTTTACACTGATTTACTTCTCTTTCGTAAGGATACGTGGACCAATGATGAAAATGACTCCTGCACGCCTCTTCACCATGACGGCGATCGCCTGTGCCATCACAGCCTGTAATGATGATAGTAGTCTTCCTTCAGCTCCAGCAGCACTACTCGGGGAGCTAACAGTTTCCGAACCAATACTATCGGAAAACGACACTGCCGTTGTTGATGGTAATATTCAAACGACCAACGACAAAAATAATGCAGCAGCTTACGTCTACGATTACAGCCCTATTTTGCAAATCTTGCGCGGCTTTGATGATATTTGGTATCAGGGTAATGACCGTTGGGCAAATTTTGCTAACGATGCGATTACCGATAACAGCTTAAATGTTAACACCGACTCTGAAGGTGCCTCTAACCTCACTGATTATGTGTTAGAACGTCTCTTTGATACGACTGAAGTTCGCAATACCACCGCATGGCATGAAAACTTCGATTACGTGAAAACGTTAACTCGCCAAGGGGAAACCACACCAGATGTCGATCGTACAGACGCAGTTGCTATGGCGAAGGCGTATCTTGATGATCAACGCGAAAAAGGGTTTAGCATTACTTCAGGTCTTGGCCCTATTGCCGATCTCTATCGAACTGGAGCTAATTCTACTTCTCCTTATTCGATGGATTCTGATGGTACAGTCAGTGTCGATGGCAATGTATTGGATATCGAAAACGTCACTTATCAAAAAGGACTTGATTCGAGCGGAACTAACTATGGTGAAGAGGGTTATGACCTAGATAGCGTAGTTAATTTACTTCAACTCATCGCAGGCTATGGTGCATCGACTGAAGCGCCTAAATATCACTTTGAATCACCTCGTCCTTGGCGTATGGAAAGCGATTACTCAGTTGCGGCTTACACCAATGCCGAAGATCTCACCGCTTATAGCTGCCTAGATGCAACAGGTGCGAACCCATCCACTCAGCAATACGACATGCCACAGAATCCAATAACCACCCCGATGGACGGCCTATTGTGTGCTGCACGTTCTGTGTATACCAAAAATGGCACGAACAGCTACTCAACTAATTTTACTGGTACCACTGGTGTTGCAGGAACCGATTGGGTATCTGGTCGAGCAAAAGATGGGGCCTTTCCTAGCGGACATACTACAGAGGCGTATGACCGTGGTATGGGCTTAGCTTATGCAATTCCAGAGCGTTTCCAAGAAATGGTAGCGAGAGCGGGTGACTTAGGTCAAAACCGCATCGTAGCATCGATGCACTCTCCATTAGATGTTATCGGTGGTCGTATTATGGGCCTTGCCGTGACTGCGGCAGCGTTAAATGATGCTGACAGCAAAGACACAATGCAGCTTGCGGTTGAACAAGCACACAGCTACTTTGAGGCAAACCTGCCCGACGGATACGATAGTGTGAATGACTATGCGCACTGTACCGAAGCAGGAACCTGCAATGCGGAAGACGAATACTCAGACCATCAAACGATGAAAGAGCGTTACCTAGCTTATATGACTTATGGTTTCACACCTTTAGATGAGGAAAGTGCCTCTCCAGAAGTACCAAAAGGCGCAGAAGTGCTACTAGAAACTCGCCTACCTTACTTGAGTGCAGCCCAACGCCGCGCAGTACTTGCCACCACCGAAATTGATTCCAACTACCCTGTTATCAACAAATCTCGTGGCTGGGGCCGCATCAACTTAGTTGATGCTGCCGATGGCTATGGCAAATTTACGGGTGACGTTGAGCTGTATATGGATGGCAGCCAAGGTGGTTTTTATGCATTTGACCGCTGGCGCAATGACATTTCCGGAGCAGGTCGCCTACATAAAACGGGTACAGGTGCACTTTCTTTAGAAGGCGACAACACCTACTCTGGCGGCACATTGCTTGATGCAGGAACGCTAGTCGCAGCCTCTGCTAACGCGTTTGGTACTTCAACGCTCTACCAAAATGCGGGCACGGTGAAAGTGGCCATTGCAGCAGGAAGCAGCAATAGTGATAAAGGCGTGTTGAACGTGTCTGACTATGTTATGGAATCTGGTACTTTGATTCTCGACCTGTCGAAACATGCTCAAATCTCAGCATCAGGACAGATCAAAACTGCAGGTGTATTGAGCCTTATTGTTCCGACTTTGACAGCAGAACAAACCTACACGGTATTGTCGGCAGGAGGTGAATTGAGTGGTGACTTTGATAGCGTGACTGCAACCGATGCGCAAGGTAACGCTTACAACATTAACGTGAGTTACACCGATACATCGATGAGCGTCACTGTTTCACCAAGTTCGATCTAATTTTTAATTTATTGTTTTTAAATTAAATTTTAACTTGTCGTAACTCCTGCGCAGGATCCCCCCTCTAACTCCCCCCTTAAAACCAAGGGGGGAGGACCAGACCGAGCATGCGGTGATTTTTGTGCTCACCACATGCCCGAGTATCGGATAAAGTTTGCGTGATTGTGGTATTTCCAGCATCCAAAAACATCACGAAACCCACGGTTCAAGCGCATTAACCGCCGCGATATCGATCTGGCCCCCTCTAGCTCCCCCCTTAAAACCAAGAGAGGAGGACCAGACCGAGCATGCGGTGATTTTTGTGCTCACCACATGCCCGAGTATCGGATAAAGTTTGCGTGATTGTGGTATTTCCAGCATCCAAAAACACCACGAAACCCACGGTTCAAGCGCATTAGCCGCCGCGATCTCGGTCTGGCCCCCTTTAGCTCCCCCTTAAAACCAAGGGGGGAGGACCAGACCGAGCATGCGGTGATTTTTGTGCTCACCACATGCCCGAGTATCGGATAAAGTTTGCGTGATTGTGGTATTTCCAGCATCCAAAAACACCACGAAACCCACGGTTCAAGCGCATTAGCCGCCGCGATCTCGATCTGGCCCCCTTTAGCTCCCCCCTTAAAACCAAGAGAGGAGGACCAGACCGAGCATGCGGTGATTTTTGTGCTCACCACATGCCCGAGTATCGGATAAAGTTTGCGTGATTGTGGTATTTCCAGCATCCAAAAACACCACGAAACCCACGGTTCAAGCGCATTAGCCGCCACGATCTCGATCTGGCCCCCTCCTTCTTTAGAGGGAGGGCTGGGGAGGGAGCACCACGCGCACGAAAGCCAATAAGTCATTATTTTTTAAGTGATTAACCCAATAATATTCAGTAAATCGCGAAAAATTTGCATAAAAAAGCCCCGTAATTTAAACGGGGCTTTTGGCGTTCGAGAGAATCGCTTACTTAAGCAGCGATACCTGCATGACGCAGCAGTGCATCAATTTGTGGTTCACGACCGCGGAAGCGTTTGAATAGCTCCATAGGTTCTTCACTGCCACCCATTTCTAGGATGTTGTTCAAGAAGCTTTGGCCGGTTTCTTTGTTGAAGATCCCTTCTTCTTCAAAGCGTGAGAAGGCATCTGAAGAAAGCACTTCAGCCCATAGGTAGCTGTAGTAACCCGCGCTGTAGCCACCAGCAAAGATATGACTAAAGCCATGGGAGAAGCGGTTCCACTCTAGGCTTGGTAATACCGCCACTTTCTGTTTCACTTCAGCCAAAGTTTCCAACACGCGAGGGCCAACTTCTGGGTCGTAGGTCGTGTGCAGAGTGAAATCGAACAAGCCGAATTCTAGCTGGCGCAAAATAAACATAGCTGATTGGAAGTTTTTCGCTGCTAGCATTTTATCCAGCATCTCTTTTGCCAGTGGCTCGCCTGTTTCATAGTGACCAGAGATAAACGCCAGTGCTTCTTCTTCCCAACACCAGTTTTCTAAGAACTGGCTTGGCAGCTCAACCGCATCCCAAGGCACTCCGTTGATACCCGAAACAGAACCGACGCCAACTTGAGTCAGCATATGGTGGATACCATGACCAGTTTCGTGGAACAGAGTAACCACTTCATCGTGAGTAAACAGCGCAGGCTTATCGCCGACTGGACGGTTGAAGTTACAGGTTAGATAAGCCACAGGGGTTTGCAACTCACCAGATTGGGTGTAACGACGCACTCGGCAATCATCCATCCAAGCGCCGCCACGTTTGTGTTCACGAGCATAGAGATCAAGATAGAAACTACCACGCAGCTGTTCATTGCTATCGAAGATATCAAAGAAGCGCACTGACTCGTGCCAAGTATCCACACCTTTACGCTCGACCACTTTCATACCAAATACACGATTTAGTACTTCAAATAGACCATTCACTACTTTCTGTTCAGGGAAGTAAGGACGTAGCTCTTCATCAGAAATTTGGAATAGATGCTGCTTTTGTTTTTCGCTGTAGTAAGCGATGTCCCACAATTGCAGTTCCGTCACGCCAAACTCTTTTTCCGCAAATTGGCGCAGCTCTTCGACTTCGCGCTCACCTTGTGGTTTTGCTTTCAGAGCCAAGTCGTTTAGGAATTTCAGCACTTGATCTGGGGTTTCTGCCATTTTCGTGGCAAGTGATTTTTCGCTGTAAGAGTTAAAGCCCAACATACGCGCAATTTCGTGGCGCAGTTTCAACTCTTCCGCAATGATTTCTGAGTTATCCCATTTACCGGCATTTGGACCGCGATCAGACGCGCGCGTCACATACGCTTCGTAAAGTTCTTTACGCAGCTCTTGGTTATCACAGTAAGTCATTACTGGCAGATAAGAAGGGATATCCAATGTCAGCAAGAAGCCTTCTAGACCTTTCGCTTCCGCCGCTGCTTTTGCTGCTGCCAAAGCAGATTCAGGCATACCCGCTAAGTCTTTTTCATCTGTCACATGCTTGGTCCACCCCATCGTGGCATCGAGCACGTTATTGGAGAATTTAGAACCTAATTCAGACAAACGCTTGCTGATTTCACCGTAGCGTTTTTGCTCAGTCGGTGGCAAGCCGATACCTGACAATTCAAAGTCACGTAATTCGTTGGTAATGGTTTTCTTTTGTGCTTGAGTTAACGAGTCAAACTCTTTACTCGCTCGGATGGCTTTATAGGCTTCAAACAACCCTTTGTGCTGACCAACCCAAGTACCATATTCAGATAGAATTGGTAAGCAACTTTCGTATGCTTCACGCAACTCTTCGCTGTTCATCACTGAGTTCAAGTGGCCAACTGGAGACCAGATTCGGCTCAAACGATCATCCACTTCTTCAATCGGTGCAATAAGGTTATCCCACGTAGGATGAGTGTTGTCTTTGAGGACGGCTTCGATTTTTTCACGACATGCTTCAATCGCTTGCTCAACCGCCGGCTTCACGTGCTCAGGCTTGATGGCTGAGAACGGTGGCAAATCCTTAAAAGTAAGAAGTGGATTAGACATATTACGTTCCTTTTTCAGTAAAACGGCTGGCCAACAATGACCGTTATGTATCTTTAAATATAGGTAGATTAAGCAATTTTCAATGGGAGGGAATCAGATAACGTCACAAATAGAAGAATCCCTGCCCGGCTGTGACTAAACTCATACTTTGAGTATATAATCAGGCAAGATTTAACCATCAACGCCCAATTGGGGTTCTGAGAGTATCATTTGCTAAGTTATCGACACAGTTTCCACGCAGGTAACCACGCCGATGTGGTCAAGCACATTGTGCAAAGTCTTATCCTGACATCTCTGCAACAAAAAGAGAAACCTTTTGTATATCACGACACACACTCCGGTGTTGGCCGTTACGATTTGACTCATGAATGGTCAGAAAAAACGGGTGAATACAAACAAGGTATTGCGCGAATCTGGCAACAACCTCAAACACCAGAGGACATCCAAGCCTATCTTGATGCGATAAAAGCACTTAACCAAGATGGTGAACTGCGTTACTACCCAGGTTCACCACGTGTAGCTCGCGCTCACTTACGTGCACAAGATCGCATGGTGCTAACAGAACTGCACCCAAGCGACTATCCTTTATTGGAACAAGAATTTGCTCGTGATCGCCAAGTGCATATTTTTAAAGAAGATGGTTTCGCTCGCTTAAAAGCTAGCTTACCGCCGCAAGAGCGTCGTGGTTTGGTATTGATTGATCCACCATATGAGCTGGCTCGTGAGTATCGCGATGTGGTTAAGGCGATTGGCCAAAGCTATAAACGCTGGGCTACAGGTATTTATGCGATTTGGTATCCAGTGGTAAACCGCTGTGATATCGAAGACATGATTGAAGGTCTGGAAAACTTAGGTATTCGTAAAATTCTGCAAATTGAACTGGGTGTATCACCAGACACCAACGAACGAGGCATGACAGCATCAGGTATGATCGTCATTAACCCTCCGTGGAAACTGGAAAGCCAGATGCAAACTATTTTACCGTTCCTAAAAGAAGCGATTGCACCTGCAACTGGTCACTATAAAGTAGAGTGGATTGTTCCCGAATAACCGCTGTGAGATGAAAATTTGTGAGTTCGCTTGAGTTACTCAGAAGAACCCCAATCTCACAAGATTATGAATGAAAAAATGGTCGGCTTGGATATCACTTGTGCTCAACACAAAAACTGAATTGACCAACAAATGGAGAAAGTAATGGCAACGCATTTTGACTATATCTGTATCGGTGGCGGCAGTGGCGGTATCGCCTCTGCAAACCGTGCAGCCATGTATGGCGCTAAAGTCGCTCTGATTGAAACCAAAGACCTTGGTGGTACTTGTGTAAACGTAGGCTGCGTGCCAAAAAAAGTCATGTGGCATGGCGCTCAAGTTGCAGAAGCAATGAACCTATATGCTGCCGATTACGGTTTCGACGTTGAAATCCATAAATTCGACTGGTCAAAACTCGTAGAAAGCCGTCAGGCTTACATTGGTCGTATCCACCAATCTTACGAACGTGTTCTTGGTAACAACAAAATCGAAGTGATCAAAGGCTTTGCGAAATTTGTTGATGCCAAAACAGTCGAAGTGAACGGAGAGCAATACACGGCAGACCACATTCTGATTGCCGTTGGTGGTCGCCCAAGTATTCCAGCTATTCCTGGTGCAGAATACGGAATTGATTCAAATGGCTTCTTCGATTTGAACGAACAACCAAAACGCGTTGCGGTAATTGGCGCTGGTTACATCGCCGTTGAAATTGCTGGCGTATTGAACGCACTTGGCACTGAAACACATCTATTCTGCCGTAAAGAATCACCACTGCGTTCATTCGACCCAATGATCATCGAAACATTGGTTGAAGTGATGGAAGCAGAAGGTCCACAACTGCACACTCATAGTATTCCTAAAGAAGTGGTTAAAGAAGCAGATGGCAGCCTGACCGTGACATTTGAAAATGGTCATAGCCAAAATGTGGATCAACTGATCTGGGCAATCGGACGCGAACCGACTACAGACGCAATCAACTTATCTGCGACTGGTGTTGCGACCAATAACCGTGGTTTTATCAAAGTTGATGAGTTCCAAAATACCAATATTCCTGGCATCTACTGTGTTGGTGACATTATGGAAGGCGGTATTGAATTGACGCCAGTTGCCGTTAAAGCGGGTCGTCAATTATCTGAGCGCCTATTCAATGGCAAAGCAGACGCGAAAATGGACTACAACTTGGTTCCAACCGTGGTCTTCAGTCACCCACCTATCGGCACCATCGGTGTTACCGAAGCTGAAGCGATCGCTCAATACGGTGAAGAGAATGTAAAAGTGTACAAATCTGGCTTTACTGCTATGTACACAGCGGTTACTCAACACCGTCAACCATGCAAAATGAAACTGGTTTGTGCAGGTCCAGAAGAGAAAGTGGTTGGCCTACACGGCATTGGCTTTGCGATGGATGAAATGATCCAAGGCTTTGGCGTAGCAATGAAAATGGGCGCAACCAAAGCAGATTTCGATTCAGTAGTGGCCATCCACCCTACTGGCTCAGAAGAATTTGTAACAATGCGTTAGTCGCAAGCCTTTTAATCAGAAAGCATGGTTAAAGGTTTAGCCATGCTTTTTACTCTTACCCCGCCAATTTTTACCCTAGTTTACTTTTTTCTCACTTTTCCTCTTAGTGTATGGAGAAAGAGACTTATCTTCTGAAACCCATTTTGCAGCACAGTTAAACAGTATAATATTTTATTATTATAATAATTATCAGACTTACATTTTTATCAAATAGGCATTGCCACGAGTTATTCTGTTTAAGCAAGTGATTAATTTCATTAGCACACATTGTTTTATAAGGCTAAAACAGGCAAATTATCTCAAATAAAATGCCTTGCGAAATGCATCTGAAACGTTATGCTGTTTAAATTTCGTACTAACAAGTATGACTCAATGCCAGCGGGTAGTCACAGGAAGTGTTAACCACGCATTAACCCTCCTCCGACTATATTTTGTGTATTCTGTCGAAATTTCTTCACTTACCGTATTACACGTTTAGAAAGACTAATGTGCTTACTCTGTCCTATAAGTTGTTACTTGCAACAAAGTTAACGGTGAGCACCATTACAATTGTTATCAGGAGATAAACTATGACGAAAGTCTTGCCTAGATACCGCAACTCTATGATTGCCATAGGTTTAGCGTTGGCATTGACAGGTTGCCAAAAGGAAACCTCAGAAAACGTCACGTCACAACAACCACAAGCCGTCGCAGTTGATACTGTGGTTCTACACCCTCAAGCAGTAGAAATCACAGATAAGCTTCCGGGCCGCACTAGCGCTTACCGCAAAGCTGAAGTTCGCCCACAAGTTGAAGGGATCATTATTAAACGACTATTTGTCGAAGGCAGCTCCGTTAACAAGGGCGATGTACTTTATCAAATCGACCCAGCAACTTATGAAGCTAGCCTAGAAAGCGCTAAAGCGGATCTTGCTTCTGCTCAAGCCACTTTAGAGAAGTCAAAACTTCAAGCAGACCGCTACGCAGATCTAGTAAAAAACCGCGCAATCAGTGAGCAAGATTACGAAGATGCGATGGCAACTTACCGCGCTGCGCAAGCTTCTGTTCTTGCTTCTCAAGCTTCGGTTAAAACCGCGCAGATTAATTTAGACTACACCAAAATTAAAGCTCCTATTTCAGGCCGCATTGGTAAATCTACTGTTACTGAAGGTGCATTGGTCACCGCTAGCCAAACAACTGCTTTAGCCACTATTCAACAGCTAGACCCACTTTACGTTGACCTATCTCAACCGAGCGACACTGTGTTGAAATTGCGTCAGCGCGCTAAAGCACAAAGTGGCGAATCAAATCAAGACAGCCCTAAACTAAGCGGTATTAAGCTTACTCTTGATGATGGTACTGAAATCAAGCAAGAAGCGACCCTACAGTTTGCAGACGTTACTGTTGATGAAACAACAGGAACAGTAAACATCCGTGCATTGCTGCCTAACCCAGACGACACGCTGCTACCAGGCTTATACGTTCGTGCAACGGTGCCTGTAGACTACAAACCAAATGCTTTCTTGGTTCCTCAGCTCGCAGTGACTCGTGACACACAAGGTCGCGCTCACGTGAATGTCGTGAACAGCGAAAATAAAGTCGAAGATCGCATTGTCGATGCAGACCAAGTCATCGGTCAAAACTGGTTGGTAACGGGCGGCTTAAAAGATGGCGAGCAAGTCATCATAAGCGGCCTTCAAAAAATCCAAACTGGTAGCTTAGTTGCTCCAAAAGCAGTAGACAAAAAATAGGGACTCTGTTTTATGGCTCGTTTTTTCATAGATAGACCCATCTTTGCGTGGGTTATCGCGATTCTCATTATGCTCGGCGGGATTCTCTCTGTAGAAACCTTGCCTATTGAGCAATACCCGCAAATTGCCCCACCTTCTGTGAGCATTTCTGGTACGTACACTGGTGCATCCGCCAAAACGGTGGAAAGCAGTGTTACTCAGGTTATTGAACAGAACATGAACGGCATTGATAACCTGCTCTACATGTCTTCAAGCAGTGACTCTTCAGGCAGTTTCCAAATCCAACTAACGTTTGATACCGGTACCAACCCTGACATCGCTCAGGTACAGGTACAAAACAAACTGAGTGCGGTTGAATCCACCCTGCCAGACTCTGTCGTAAATAATGGTATTACTGTTGCAAAATCAACCGATAGTTTCTTGATGGTGGTCGGCTTTATTTCTACCGATAACTCCATGAACAACTATGAGTTGTCTGACTATGTGGTATCAAACGTCAAGGACTCTCTAAGCCGTGTTCAAGGGGTTGGTGATGTACAAGTGTTTGGTGCACAGCACTCAATGCGTATTTGGTTAGATCCGAATAAACTGAACAAATTTGGCCTAACACCAAGTGACGTTACCACAGCGATTTCAAACCAAAACACTCAGGTATCCGTGGGTTCCCTTGGTGGCACTCCGGCTGTTCCGGGGCAACAAATTAGCGCAACCATCACTGCGCAAGGTCGACTCAGCACCGTTGATCAATTCGAGAACATTCTGCTTACGGTACAAAGCGATGGTTCTCAAGTCCGCGTAAAAGATGTCGCTCGCGTTGAGATTGGCGGCGAAAGCTACAGCTCAAATGCGCAGTTTAACGGCAATAGTTCCAGTGGTATCGCGATTAAACTATCCACTGGTGCTAACGCACTAAATACCGCTACGCTAGTAAAAGCAAAAATGGCGGAGCTACAAAAATTCTTCCCAAGCTCAATGAAAGTGGTATACCCATATGACACCACTCCTTTCATTAAAATTTCGATTGAAGAAGTAGTACATACCCTGATTGAAGCCGTTGTATTGGTCTTCATCGTAATGTTTGTGTTCCTGCAAAACTTCCGTGCTACCTTGATACCAACCATCGCCGTTCCTGTGGTGCTGTTGGGTACCTTCGGGATTATGGCAAGTTTTGGTTACTCAATTAACACCTTGACCATGTTTGGTCTGGTGCTCGCCATCGGCTTGCTGGTGGATGACGCCATCGTGGTGGTGGAAAACGTGGAACGTGTTATGGAAGAGGACGGCTTGTCGCCGCTCGAAGCCACACGTAAATCCATGGGAGAAATTACCGGGGCTCTGGTCGGTATCGCTCTTGTGTTGAGTGCGGTATTTATTCCAATGGCCTTCTTTGGTGGCGCATCCGGTGCGATTTATCGTCAGTTCTCGCTGACCATCGTATCAGCGATGATTCTATCTGTGTTGGTGGCAATGATTTTGACTCCAGCACTGTGTGCAACCATCCTGAAACCGCGCAGCAAAGGTGAAGTTCATATTACTAAAGGACCATTCGCTTGGTTCAATAACACCTTTAACTCAGGAACAGACCGATACCAAGGGTTCGTATCAAGAAGCTTATCGAAAAAACTACGTTACGTGATCGTGTATGTAGTAATTGTCGGTGGTTTGATAGTGTTATTCCGCGGCTTGCCTACATCATTCCTGCCAGAGGAAGACCAAGGCGTATTTATGGCAATGGTTACCTTGCCTACCGGCGCTAGCCAAGAGCGAACTGTCGCTGTAAACAAAAAGCTAAACGACTACTTCTTAAAGAATGAAAAAGAAAACGTCGACTCTGTGTTTACCATTGCAGGGTTCAGCTTTGCAGGTAGTGGCCAAAACATGGGGATGGCGTTCGTTAAGCTCAAAGACTGGAGTCAACGTACTCGTCCAGATCAGTCAGTTAACGCTATTATTGGTCGCGCATGGGGTTATTTCTCAACCATTAAAGAAGCGCAGGTGTTTGCCTTTAACTTACCAGCAATTCCAAGTTTAGGTACTGCTAGTGGTTTCGATGCCTACTTGGTTGACCAAGGTAACCTCGGTCATGAAAAACTGCTCCAAGCACGTAACCAATTATTAGGCATGGCAGCACAGAACCCAATCCTGACATCTGTTCGTCCAAACGGTATGGAAGATGGACCACAGTTCAATGTCGATATCGACTATGAAAAAGCCATGGCAATGGGCGTGTCAGTCAGTGATATCAACTCAATGCTCTCGACCGCTTGGGGTTCAAACTATGTAAACGATTTTGTCGATAATGGCCGTATCAAAAAAGTATACGTACAAGCCGACGCGCCTTACCGTATGAACCCTGAAGATTTAAAACTTTGGCATGTCCGTAACAGCGATAATGAAATGGTTCCTTTCGGAGCATTCGCAAGTTATCACTGGGATTATGGTTCACCACGTTTGGAACGTTTCAATGGTTCACCATCAATGAACATCCAAGGTGCAGCAGCTCAAGGTCGTAGTTCCGGTGAAGCGATGGCAGAAATTGAAAAAATCGTCGCTAAATTACCAGCAGGTATTGGCGTGGAATGGGGTGGCGTGTCTTATCAAGAAAGACAGTCTGCTGCGAACTCAGGTCTACTCTATGGCATTTCACTGTTGATCGTGTTCCTCTCTCTTGCAGCATTATATGAGAGTTGGAGTGTGCCATTCTCAGTTATGCTAGTGGTTCCACTAGGTATTTTGGGTGCGGTATTGGCAGCAACCATGAAAGGGCTATCAAACGACGTATACTTCCAAGTAGGTTTGTTAACCACTATTGGTTTGTCCGCGAAGAACGCCATCTTGATCGTAGAGTTTGCTAAAGCACTTTATGATGAAGGGGTGGATCTAGTGACTGCGACTGTGGATGCATGTCGAATGCGTCTTCGTCCTATCATGATGACATCCTTTGCGTTTATCTTGGGTGTGTTACCTCTCGCCTTAAGTACTGGTGCTGGTGCGGCAAGCCGTAACGCCATCGGTTGGGGTGTAGTAGGTGGTATGCTTTCAGCAACGATTCTATCGATTTTCTTTGTACCGGTATTCTTCGTCATTGTTATGCGCTTGTTCAAAACTAAACCGCATAAAATCGGTGAAGATACGACGGTAGAGGAGACCAAAGATGCAAATTAAACTGTTACCGTTAATCATTGCAGCCGCGCTCAGCGGCTGTAGCATGGCACCAGACTATGACCGCCCTGGCTCAACCACCGAGCAGCAAGGCTGGTCTGAAACTAGTGCGCTAAAAGAAGCGGAAACGGCCCTGCCTGACTGGCGTAGTTTCATGGCCGATGAGCATCTGCAACAGCTAATTGAAGCTGCATTGAAAAACAACAAAGACTTGAAACAAACGGTGCTGAGTGTTGCGACACTAAAAGCTCAATACCGTATTCAAGATGCGGCTCGTTATCCTGGACTTAACGCATCTGGTAGTTTTTCTCGTAGCAGAACCTCTGATGCATACACTGGGGCTGGCACTAACTACAGCAACACAGACCAAGCAACTCTGGGTATTACCAGTTACGAGCTTGACCTATTTGGTCGAGTAAAGAGCTTAAGTGATGAAGCATTAGAATCTTATCTGTCTTCTGACGAGAGCCGTCGTAGCGCAGTGATCAGCCTGATTGCCCAAGTGGCTTCGGCTTACATGACGTTAATCACGGACCAAGAGCTGCTAGAACTGACTGAAGATACCGTCAAAGCCTATCAACAAACGTTGCAGTTAGTTGAAACACGCTATAAAGCCGGCTACAGCTCAGCACTGACTCTCGCACAGAGTAAAACCGCGCTTCATAGTGCTCGTGCTTCTGCAGCTCAATACAAACTGGACGTAGCTAAACAGAAAAACACGCTACGTCAGTTAGTTGGCGCTCCAATTGAATGGGATAACCGCGACAAGCTGCCTGAGGAAGATGGCAAAATGCTGTCTGAACTTAAAACGGGAGTCTCTTCTGACTTGATTTTAAATCGCCCAGATATCCTAGCGGCTGAACACACATTAAAATCAAACAACGCCAATATTGGTGCTGCTCGTGCTGCGTTCTTCCCAACCATTAGCCTAACTGCTGGTGCGGGGACAATGAGTAGCTCAATGAGCAACCTATTTAGCTCTGATTCAGGTTACTGGACATTCGCACCGTCCATCTCATTGCCAATCTTTGATTGGGGTAGCAACTCAGCAAGCTTAGATGTAGCGAAAATAGCGAAACAATCTTCTATTATTGCTTATCAAGAAGCCATTGAAACAGGCTTTAAAGAGGTGTCTGACGCCTTACTTGGCCAAGAGTACTACATGGAAGAGTGGAAGGCTCAGAAAGCCTACCTTGACGCGAACAAAGAGTATTACGATTTAGCGCAAATGCGTTATCAAAAAGGTAACGATAGCTATATGGATTTACTCGATGCTCAACGCTCACTATTTAGCGCTCGAGAAAGTGAACTTTCTGCTCACTTGAATCTGCTAACCAGCCGCATTGACCTATTCAAAGCATTAGGTGGTGGTTGGTCAGCCGCTGACAATGAGAAATCCACTTCCGTTGATGAAGCAGTAAAACAAGTGAAAGAACAGTACTAATCGATTAGCTTTTGCTAACGTGATACGTTCTTAACAATATAACAAAGCCCCGTTCGATACGGGGCTTTTTGTTAGGCATAATCGGAAAACATCATGTCATTAACTACGTTTAAACACACAAATCACATTCAATAATGACGACCCCTTTAAGGTGGTGGTTTTTCCGTTAGTAAACAGCCCTTTCTTATTCCATCCCCAGTATGGCAAATTCATTGGCCATTTTTCCGCTTCCATTACCTGTGAATTAAGCAGTTGTTTCCACTCGTTTTCAGTAGCTAAACGCATTTTAATCGTGCTGCACATTTTTTCAGCATCATCATAATTGAGCCGATTCCAAGGCAGATCCCATTCCATGTAAAACTGAATTGCCTCATCATTCACGTAAGGCAACGCAAAATCTAAACCATTAATAACCGTTTGGCGACGGATGCTTGGCATGACTTTCGGTGGCTTCACTTTTCTTGTGTTGGTTTTATTCGCATTTTTCGGCACAACCACTCGAGTAACAGCAGGCTTTACTTCCGGAAGCATTTTAGTAGTGGTCGTTGTACTCGCTTTAGTTCGAGGCTTTGGCGCGACAGGTGTCGTCGCCATCTTTTGCGATACTTCACGAATAAATGCGTTTTTGTATTTAGGCAGTGTTTTAACACGAGTCAAATCCGCTTGAGCCTTAGCAAAATCTTTGTAGGGACCAATTAAACAACGCGTACTTTTGCCTTCTGGTTTTAACCACACGTCCGTTGTAATTTGTCTGTAAAGTGGTTTTGCTGTTTCAAGCGGCAAACGACTATCAAGTAAACCACATTGAATCCAGAACTGGGCTTGTGGGTCTTTAGGTTTACTGTTACCCCATAGCCCCCGTCCAATCGGGCAGGACTTATCTAATACAGGCAATTCATCACCACTTGCCTGATGGGCATCACATAAAAAGTCTTGAGCTTGAACGGCCGAAGGCATAGCAAATGGTGCTGCGGCTAAAGAGAAGCTAAGCAACCATGCTAGGGGAAATCTAGGGGTGTTTTCCATTCTCATCTCCATGTCCAACCACAGTAATTATCTAACCATATAATTCCTAAGATTGGTATAAAACGGCAAGTGTTTCGCTGGTTAAAATCAGAATGCAAAAAAAGAGCCGCAATTCACACTTACGGCTCTAGTTTAGTTAGATTTCACTAATAAAATCAAACAAATCCGCTTATCCTTTGTACAATTTGGGATTAAACACGTCTCGTAGCCAGTCACCAAGCAAGTTAATTACAAGCACAAGAACCACCAGCAAAATGCCAGGGAATGCGGTTATCCACCAAGAGCCAGAGAAAATGTAAGAAAAACCAATGTTGATTAGTGAACCTAATGAAGGTTGATCTACCGGCAAACCTAAGCCTAGGAAAGAAAGTGCCGCTTCAGACATGATGGCGTTTGCCACCTGCACAGTAGAGATAACCAAAATAGGCGATAGACAGTTAGGCAAAATGTGACGGAACATAATTCGAGGCGCTCTAAATCCCATCACTTTTGCTGCTTCAACATACTCTTTCTTCTTCTCTGCCAATACGGATGCGCGGATAGTACGGGCATACTGAGGCCACTCTGCAAAGCCGATGATAAAGACTAGCATGACCACTGCATATTCGCTGTAAAGTTGGTCACCAAAGCTGGCTTTGAAAATAGCCGAGACAATAATCGCCACCATCATGGTTGAGAAAGAGAGCTGCACGTCGGCAACTCGCATCAAAAAGCTATCAATACGACCACCGAAATAGCCCGAACACAATCCCACAAAGACACCAATACACAGTTGCAAGGCGACAGCAAGAAAACCGATGGTCAGAGAAAGGCGCGAACCGTAAAGCATGGTAGAAAGAATATCACGCCCCTGATCGTCGGTTCCTAGTAAGAAATGACTCTCGCCACCGAGCCATACGGGTGGCAATTCAGAATCCATAATATCTATCGATGTTAAATCATAAGGATTGGTTGGCGCGATAATCGGAGCCAAAATAGCTAATATGGCAAAAGCCATAAAAATAGCAAAACTGACCATCGCGACTTTATCATGTAAAAAATAGTAGAGAAAATCGGATTGTTTGAAACGCTCCCAACGTGATGGAGCCGCTTTAACTTGATTCATGATTACGCTCCTTTACCAGTTAAATTCACAGTCGGGTTGATTAGGCCATATAACAAGTCGATGACAGTGTTAGTAACTACGAAAATCAGACCAACGAAAATAACGTAAGCGGTAATTAAAGGCGTATCGACACGGTTTACAGCCTCCAAAAACAAGAAGCCAGTACCGGGCCATTGGAATACCGTTTCGGTCAAAATGGTGTAGGCCACCATCAATCCAAGCTGCACACCGCCTACCGTTAATACTGGTAATAGGGTATTTTTTAATGCGTGTTGATAGTGAATTTTATTGGTTGGTAACCCTTTAGCTCGCGCAAATTTAATGTACTCAGAGCTCAATACTTCGAGCATTTCAGATCGAACCAAACGAATAAAAAGCGGCAACATAATCGATGCCAAAGAGATGCAAGGCAACACTAGGTGTTTTAAGCCATCAATGGTGAAGTAGCCAGATTGCCACCCCAAAAGATCCGATGTTTCACCTCGGCCATAGGACGGTAGCCATCCAAGTTCGATAGAGAAAACATACATCAGTAAAATAGCCGTTAAGAACACAGGAATCGATATGCCAATACTGCTCCCGGCCATAATCACTTTAGTTAACCATTTTTTAGGATGTATTGCCGAATAGACGCCCAAAGGTATAGAGCAGACAATAATAATCACTGATGCACCGAACACTAATTCCAGCGTGGCCACCAGTTTATCCAAAATAACGTCTAATGCTGGGCGTTTATAAAAATAGGAAGTTCCTAAATCACCTTGTACAGCACCAGTAATAAAACGTTGATATTTAGTGATAAACGGATCGTTGAGACCAAGTTCATCCCGCAATGCTTGACGCTCGGCATCAGAAACGGACTGCCCCACTAACTCGCGGAGCGGGTCACCCAGATTATCCTGAATGGCAAACGCCACTAGACTGATCACAAACATCACTATCAGTGCCTGAAACAGGCGCTTGACCAGAAACGAAAACATTCCTTGCCCCTTAACTATCCATGACAGGGTTACTGGCTTTCAGTAACAGAATTTTTTCAGTCTAAAAATGGCGCCTCATTCGACTGAAAAAATGAGGCGCTCGATAACGAAGCTAACGACAATTGTCGTTAAAGCTCACCCAACTCAGCTTATTCTTTTACCACTAGGTCGCCGAAGTAAGGGAAGTTCATTGGGTTAACTATTGGCTTGATATCCAGTGAGGATTTGGCAGCCCATGCTAGGTTTTCCCAATGTAGCGGAACAAACGCTGCATCATCGTACAAAATCGCTTCAACTTTTTGCAGCATAACCGCACGTTTAGCTGGATCGGTTTCTACGTTCGCGTCGTTAACCAGTTTATCCACTTCAGGGTTTGAGTAGTGACCACAGTTGTACTGACCTTTACCGGTTTTTTCATTGCGTGTCATGGTAAGGAATTCAGTAAAGTTTGCAGAGTCTTCGGTGTCAGACATCCAACCGATCATCAAAGCATCTGCCGCACATTTATCAAACTCTGGCCAGTATTGCGCTTTAGGCATGGTTTTTAGATCAACCTTGATACCGATTTTTGACAACATGGCGGCAGAGGCTTGAGCAATTTTTGCATCGTTTAGGTAACGGTTATTTGGCGCAATCATCGTCATGCTAAAGCCTTTTTCATAGCCGGCTTCTTTCATTAACTGCTTGGCTTTTTTCAAATCATAGCGAGGCGTTAACTCAGGGTTATAACCCACATAGCCTTTTGGCGATTGTTGGCCTGCAGTGGTAGCGAAACCGCGCATGATTTTCTTAACAATACCTTCGTTATTGATTGCATAAGCAATTGCTTGACGAACGCGTTTGTCTTTCAATGCAGGGTTAGATGCTTCGTTCAATTGGAATGAAATGATACGGGTACCAGGAAGAGTCACAAGGTGAACCCCTTTAGCACTTTCCACGCGTTTTTGATCGGTTGGTGCCACTGGCGCAATCATATCGACATCACCAGATAATAAAGCCGCTACGCGAGTCGCATCTTCTTTGATCGGTACTAAAGTCAGATCGTCTACGTTACCTTTCGAATCTTTGTCCCAGTAATCTTTAAAACGTTTGAATTCTGTTTTTACGCCTTGTTCACGGTAGATAACTTCAAATGGACCTGTACCTGAAACGTGAGTAGAGGCAAATGAATTCCCATGTTTCACGATTTCAGCTTTGTCTTTACCATCTTTGGTTTTACCAGAGTAGAACTTGCTGTCCATTGGGAAAATGTAAGTCGCGTTTTGTAGCACAAGAGGATATGGACCTTTAGCGACCAAATCGATGGTGTAATCATCCACTTTCACCACTTTTTCATACGGTTCAAAGATACCTTTGAAATCAGGTGAAGATTGAAGACGATTAAATGTCCACACCACATCATCCGCTGTAAAGTCGTTACCTGAATGGAATTTTACCCCTTTACGTAAATGGAAACGCATGGTGCGATCGTTAATACGCTCCCAGCTGGTTGCCAAACGAGGTTCAAATTTCATGTCTTGGGTATAACGAACTAGTGGATCAAAGACCATGTGAGATAATTGAAGCGTACCACCAGATAGCTGTTCTTCAGGGTCTAATGAGACTGGATCGGCGTCGTAGGCTACAGTGATATCAGCAGCTAAAGTAGCGAAGCTGAGTCCGGCTGCCACCAAAGCTAAAGCTATCTTGCTTTTCATGGTTTTCATTGCATAACTCCTTATGCGGGATTTCGTCCCTAGTTGTTGTAAGTTTTCAAATTCTGATCAATCAGAAACAATTAAATTGACTCACAGACTTTTAAGCCCGAGCCACGGTCTTGACATCTTCTCTTAGTCCGGTGAATTCCGGCATGAGCGAAATCAGATGCTGACTGTATTGATGTTGCGGTTGAGTAAAGAGCTGTTCTGTTGGAGCCACTTCGAGTAATTGCCCCATTTGCATCACCCCAACGCGGTCACACACCTGACGAATCACAGGTAAGTCGTGGCTAATAAACAACATTGTAAGCCCTAACTCTGCCTGTAAATCCTTCAATAAATTCAATATTTGAGCTTGAACTGACACATCTAGTGCCGATGTAGGTTCATCACAAATCAATAAACGAGGTCGCGTAGCCAATGCACGCGCAATAGAAATACGTTGACGTTGGCCACCAGAAAATTCGTGGGGGTACTTCAACCCAGCTTCACGTCCTAAACCCACGTGATCAAGCAGGTCATTTACCACACTACGTGTTTCTGCTTCATTTTTAGTTAAATGGTGAAAACGAATCGGTTCAGCGACAATATCAAAAACGCGCATGCGTGGGTTCATTGACGTGTATGGGTTTTGGAATACCATCTGCATTGCACGGCGTAAAGGACGTCGTTCTTTCTCCGATTTAAGAGCGGTTAAATCCACACCTTCGAAAGTCACCTTCCCTTCATTAGGTTGATACAGACCGGCAATGACTCGCGCAATTGTCGATTTACCAGAGCCGGATTCGCCAACCAAACCAAAGGTTTCACCTTCTTGAATCTGGAAACTCACATTATTGGAAGCTTGGATATATTCACGGCGACTTTCAAATAGCGAATCCTTAGTGACAAAACGTAAGTTCACGTTCTCCACATTCAAAAGTGGACCAGAATATTGGCGCTGCTCTTCACGCTGACCTAACCAATGATTTTTGATATCCAGAGGTTGGTGCTCTGCTGCTTCTTCGATATAGCTCACCAAAGGGAAACGGTCGAGTTTAATATCAGAACGTGGCACTGCCGAAATCAAACTATGGGTGTAAGGGTGTTCTGGGTGACCAAGGACTTTTGCCGTCGGACCAATCTCTACTAGCTCGCCACGATACATAACTGCGACTCGATCGGTCACGTTAGATACAACCCCCATATCATGGGTCACCAACATGCAACCGACGTTATGTTCGATACACAATTGACGAATCAAGCTTAAAATCTGGTCTTGGATTGAAACATCCAGCGCTGTGGTAGGCTCATCAGCGATAATTAGATCAGGTTCTCCGGCCAATGCGATAGCAATAACAACCCGTTGGCGCATACCGCCTGAAAATTGGTGAGGGTATTGTTTTAAACGGTTTTCTGGCTGAGGGATGCCCACTTGCTTCATCAATGACAGGGCGCGATCATATGCCTCACTATCACTGACCTTCATATTGGCATGAATGGTTTCTTTTAATTGATGCTCAACAGTAAACAACGGATTTAGTGACGTCATTGGATCTTGAAAAATAAAACCAATTTTCGATCCACGAACTTTGCGCATCTCTTCATCAGTGAGACCCGAAATTTTCTGACCATCAAGGAAGACTTCGCCACTGGCTACATGACCTGGAGGGCTTAATAGATCGATCACCGCATTGCCTACGGTAGATTTACCAGCACCCGATTCGCCAACTACGCCAACAATTTCACCGCGCTCGATTGAAAAAGACAACGATTTTACCGCGGCGAAGACACCATGGCGCGACGGATATTCAATCCGTAGGTTATTAACTTCTAAAAGAGACATTGAAACCAGACCTCTACTGCTACGACAGTTTTCTGCCCTGTCTGAATACCTAAGCCAGTCCATGATATCGGCTTAGATCATTGTGAATCCATTCTTGTCAGTACAATATGCTGACACTTATTAGCCCATCAATTTGTCAAATATCTCACAGAAAAGCAACAACAACAGTATAAAAAATCGATTTAAATGCAGTTAAAAGGAAGTTTACCGAATATATATTCACCAAATAAGCATACGTAAACTTTTCTCTCTTTCTTATGGCACAGAAAAAACTGGCAACAAATTAGAGATTATCACTGATCTAAATAACTATTTCCGAATAATCTAAAAACTAAAATGTGGGTATTTTTGCATTAGAGTAGCGACACTAATCATTTACAAATAGAAAACAATAAATAAAATTTATCGCCCAAACTTAAAATTAGCTATCAGTCATTTCACAATAGATAGATTATTCATCTAACATACTAATCAAGAACAACATAAAGCTCCTTTCAGAATTATTACAATATACGCATAAATAGTGCGTATACGACCGCTATGCCGGAGTCTCCTTAGCGGAATGACTAACTAGATCTTGCTCGAACAACACTAAAATATCATTCATTCAGTTTGCAAAATTATGCACAGTTCATCACCTTTTATGCCATTTCAACAACAAATAAAGCTAGTTGCATATTGTTTTGAGCATAAATGAATTGGGATGTGGTAACTATCTTGAAAGACACTGCCTAGTCGGGACTCCTAAATGACTTACATTAGGAACTGTGTGCTAGTAGGGAATGCCCAGTCTGAGGCTTTGAATGGTGATCGATAAAAAGGGGTCGATGCGCAGGGCTGACTGGCTGCTGGACTTCTATCCCCAACCGATATGTGGTGATTAACCATCAAAAATTGTAGATACGAAAAAGCCTCAGCATTTCTGCTGAGGCTTTGAATGGTGGTCGGTGAAGAGGGATTCGAACCCCCGACCCTCTGGTCCCAAACCAGATGCGCTACCAAACTGCGCTATTCACCGACAAATGGGGTGGCTAACGGGATTCGAACCCGCGACAACCGGAATCACAATCCGGGACTCTACCAACTGAGCTATAGCCACCATCAATTTGTGTTTTACCGGCTTCTTGCCGTACTAGTCACGCTATAACAGCCTAACTATTAAATAGTGGTCGGTGAAGAGGGATTCGAACCCCCGACCCTCTGGTCCCAAACCAGATGCGCTACCAAACTGCGCTATTCACCGACGAATGGGGTGGCTAACGGGATTCGAACCCGCGACAACCGGAATCACAATCCGGGACTCTACCAACTGAGCTATAGCCACCATAATTTTTTACCGACATTCCCTCCGAGAATGGTACGCCCGAAAGGATTCGAACCTTCGACCTTTGGCTCCGGAGGCCAACGCTCTATCCAGCTGAGCTACGGGCGCATGCCCTATCGGCGGAGTGGAATAATACGGAGATCACTCTACGCCGTCTAGTACTTTTTTAACTTTTTTTACTGATTGACGTATTTTTCGTCAAACGGTGCGCAATAATACCACATTCATGCATTTGTGCACCTATCAATTCATCCAACTCATTGATCAGGACACCAAATTTGTGACTGGACTCCACAGTGAAATTCCTAAAATCTCGTACCGTGGAATCCCCAAAAAATCCCTATTTTTTGAACATAGCGCGTAAATTGGCAATATGTGCTTGTCCTTTGGCCATGCGCTCTTCTTGTGAAAGTGGTTTTTTCTTCACTTCCCACTCAACATCATCGTATGGCAGCTCTTCCAGGAAGCGACTTTGTGTCGGTTTCAGCAGTTCACCAAACTGACGACGTTCTTTACACATGGTAAAGGTCAATTCTCGTTGTGCTCGAGTAATTCCCACATACATTAAGCGTCGTTCTTCATCGACGTTGTCCTCATCAATGCTGGTTTGATGCGGCAAAATCCCTTCTTCTGCCCCCATCAGGTACACAAAAGGAAACTCAAGTCCCTTCGACGCATGCAGAGTCATCAACTGTACGGCATCACTGTCGTCATTTTCTTCGCCACGCTCCATCATATCCCTCAAAGTGAGTCGCTGTACCACTTCTTTCAGTGTTTTCTCTTCCTGATCAGGATTATCACCTTGCAAGTCTGCAGTGATCCACGAATACAGATCGGAGACGTTTTTCATCCGCATTTCTGCTGCTTTAGGACTAGAGGAGGTTTCGTGTAACCAGTCTTCATAATGAATATCACGCACTAATGAACGCACTGCCTCAACCGTATCACCACGCTCTGCGTTATCTGCTAAAGCAACCAACCACTGGGTGAAACGGCGCACATTCTCTAGCCCTCGTCCCGATAAATGCTGTTCTAGGCCTAACTCAAAGCTCGCCGCAAACAGACTTTTACCACGCATGTTGGCATAGCTACCCAGCTTTTCGAGTGTTGTGGGGCCGATTTCACGGCGAGGTGTATTTACAATACGCAAGAATGCATTGTCATCATCTGGGTTAACCAGTACGCGTAAGTACGCCATGATGTCTTTAATCTCTGCTCGAGCAAAGAACGATGTCCCACCAGAAATTTTGTAAGGCACTCGGTTTTGCATTAGGCTTTTTTCCAGCAAACGAGACTGGTGATTACCACGATACAACACCGCATATTGGCGATATTCAGTACGATTTAAGAATTTATGCGCAATAATTTCACCCGTGATTTTCTCGGCCTCATGATCTTCATTCTTGGCAGTGATCACTTTGAGTTTTTCACCATCAGGGATCTCAGAGAAAAGCGCTTTTTCGTACACGTGTGGGTTATTCGCAATCAAGATATTGGCCGCACGCAAAATACGACTGGTAGAACGATAATTCTGCTCCAGTTTAATCAAGCGTAAGTTTGGGTAATCCTCTCCCAATAACACTAAGTTTTGCGGTTTTGCTCCACGCCATGAGTATATCGATTGGTCATCATCTCCTACTACGGTCAATCGACCCCGCTCGCCAACGATAAGCTTCACTAACTCATATTGACTGGTATTGGTATCTTGATATTCATCGACAAGCAGGTAGCGAATTTTAGACTGCCAACGATGACGCACCTCTTCATTCGTTTTCAGTAACTGAACTGGCATTAAAATTAAGTCATCAAAATCTAATGCGTTGTATGCCTGCATCTGCTTTTGATACATAGCAAAACACATAGCAAAGACTTGTTGCTGCTCACCCATTGCTTGAGCTAACGCTTGATCAGGTGTCACCATGTCGTTTTTCCAGTTAGAGATCGTACTCAATAACTGCTTTAACAGGTCTTTATCTCCATCAAGTTGCTTTTCGGTAAGCTCTTTGAGAAGCGCCATTTGGTCTTGATCATCAAAAAGAGAAAAGCCCGCTTTCAATCCTAGGTGTTTATATTCACGACGAATGATGTTCAAACCTAGGGTATGGAAAGTTGATACCATCAACCCCCTCGACTCGGCTTTACCAAGCGTGTGAGCAACACGCTCTTTCATTTCACGCGCCGCTTTGTTGGTGAACGTTACGGCAGCAATATTGCGCGCGTTATAACGGCATTTCTGAACCAAATACGCAATTTTATTGGTAATAACACGTGTTTTACCAGATCCCGCTCCTGCCAACACCAGGCAGGGACCGGATACATATTTCACGGCTTCATCTTGTCTTGGGTTCAGCTTCATATCGTACCTATTCCTCTTCTTCGGTCGCTAATGATAATGGCACACGCTAGGAGTTGCTACGCAGAACTGACATAATTTTTTACTTTTTACTGCACACATGTATTGCAAAAGGGGTGGTTATTTGAACTATAATGCAATCCTTATTCACGCAACAAATTGGTCTGTCATCGAACAGTTCAGCAAATAAATAGCGTTGTCTATTTTAAATATCGGAGTTTTGCCATGAAAAAGTGGACCCTGATTATGTTACTTATCGCCGTACTGCTGTTCGGTAGTGTGATAGGTTTTAATCTCTTTAAGCAGCACATGATCAGCAATTATTTGGCTAATCAACCCGAGCCAGACTTTCCTATCACCATGACAACGGCTAAAGCAGAGGATTGGTCTCCAGTCATTCAAGCAATTGGTTTTATAGAACCTAATCAAGGGGTAACGCTTACTTCACAGAGCAGTGGGGTGATTAATGGCATTTTATTTGAGTCAGGCGCAAACGTGACTAAAGGACAACCTTTGCTTGAGCTAGATTCATCTGTGGAACAAGCCACGCTCGCTAGCTCTCAGGCAAGATTGCCCGCGGCGAAAGCCAAATATGAACGCTATAGAGGTTTGTATGATCGAGGCGCTGTATCGCAAGAAGCGTTTGACGACGCAAAAGCAGAGTATTACTCACTTAATGCCGACATCAAAAGCTTAAGCGCGACGATTGAGCGTCGTGAAATTCATGCTCCATTTTCTGGTATCGTCGGAATCCGCAATGTGTTCTTGGGACAATATGTCCAACCTGGGACGAGTATTGTGCGCCTTGAAGACATCAGTATGATGCGTTTGCGCTTCACCGTGCCTCAGACAGAAATTTCTCGAATTCATCTTGATCAGACCATCGAAATTACTGTTGATGCCTACTTAGACAAAACATTTCGTGGCGCAATCACCGCTATTGAACCGGCCGTCAGCGAGCAAAGCGGCTTAATCGAAGTGCAAGCCAATATTCCAAATAGTGATGGTTTACTGCGTAGCGGCATGTTCGCGCGCGCCAGTATTTTGCTACCACCGCTACATAACCAAATATCACTGCCCCAAACAGCTATCACATACACCTTATACGGCGATAGCGTTTACGTTATCACTGAAAAAGATGGTGTTAAACGCGTTGAGCAGCGAGTCGTTAAAGTCGGTGAACGAGTACGTGATGTAGCTCATATCCTTTCCGGGGTGAAAGCTGGCGAGCAGATCGTAACATCCGGTCAAGTACGTCTTAGTAACGGTGTAAAAGTACACGTGGTAGAGAGTAACGCCACAGCAACACCTAGCCAAACCCCTATGCTTTAGGAGCTTGTATGCGTTTCACTGATATTTTTATAAAGCGCCCAGTGCTCTCAATCTCGATCAGCTTTCTGATCGCGTTGTTGGGATTACAGGCGGTGTTCAAAATGCAGGTTCGAGAGTATCCGGACATGACCAATACGGTCATTACCGTCACGACCAGCTATTACGGGGCGAGTGCAGATCTTATCCAAGGTTTTATCACTCAACCGTTAGAGCAGGCGATCGCTCAAGCCGATAATATTGATTACGTAACATCGCAGTCTGTATTAGGCTCATCCACGATTACTGTTACGATGAAGCTCAATACTAACCCAAACGCGGCATTAGCCGATGTGTTGGCGAAGACCAATTCCGTGCGCTCACAACTGCCGAAAGAGGCAGAAGATCCAAGCGTAACGATGTCGACTGGCTCAACCACGGCGGTTATGTATATTGGTTTTACAAGTCCAGAGCTTAATTCCAGCCAAATTACCGATTACTTAGAGCGTGTCGTCAACCCCCAACTCTATTCGATTAACGGTGTGGGAGGGATAGACCTGTATGGCGGTATGAAATACGCTCTACGCGTGTGGTTAGATCCCGCTAAAATGGCAGCACTGAAGCTCACTGCGACCGATGTAATGAGTGTACTTAGCACCAACAACTATCAGTCCGCGGCAGGCCAAGCGACTGGCGAATACGTGTTGTACAACGGTGATGCCAACACCCAAGTTTCGGACACGGAAGAGTTAGAAAATTTGGTAGTGAAGAACGACAACGGTCGCGTCATTCGTCTCCAAGACATTGCTAAAGTGTCTCTAGCGAAAAGCCACGATACTTATCGAGCAAGCGCTAATGGAAACGAAGCCGTCGTTGCCGCCATCAATGCAACACCAAGCGCGAACCCAATCAATATTGCCAAAGATGTGCTTAATACGCTCCCAGAGCTAAAACGCAACATGCCAAGTAATATTGAAATGAACGTGCTGTATGACTCGACGATTGCCATCAATGAATCGATTCATGAAGTGATTAAAACCATCGTTGAAGCCGCTATCATTGTCTTGATCGTTATTACCCTGTTCCTAGGGTCGTTACGCGCTGTGTTAATTCCTATCGTCACCATTCCACTGTCATTGATTGGCGTTGCCATGGTGATGCAGGCGTTGGGATTTTCGTGGAACTTGATGACACTTCTAGCGATGGTGCTCGCCATCGGTTTGGTAGTCGATGATGCTATCGTGGTGCTTGAAAACGTCGATCGTCATATCAAAGAAGGACAGTCACCATTTAGGGCTGCAATTATCGGTACACGCGAAATCGCGATTCCGGTTATTGCCATGACGATCTCACTGGCCGCCGTGTATGCTCCGATTGCACTAATGGGCGGTGTAACAGGGTCCTTATTTAAGGAATTTGCATTAACGCTGGCAGGCTCAGTATTTGTTTCTGGAATCGTCGCACTCACCCTATCGCCAATGATGTGTGCCAAAATGCTACGCAGCAAAGCAGAACCGTCGCGTTTTGAACAATCAGTGCATTGCAGCTTAGATAAATTGACACAACGTTACGATCGCATGCTGCATGCTGTCATGCAGCATCGTCCAGTCGTACTTGGATTTGCTGCTATAGCATTTCTCAGTTTGCCGTTAATGTTCCGTTTTATTCCTAGTGAATTAGCACCAGCAGAAGATAAAGGCGTTGTGATGTTACTTGGTACAGCATCGTCAAATGCCAACCTCGACTACATGGCCAATACCATGGATGACGTCAATAAGGTACTGTCTAATCAGCCAGAAGTGCAGTTTGCGCAAGTATTTACTGGTGTACCTAATTCTAACCAAGCACTAGGCATTGCGTCCTTGGTTCCTTGGAGTGAACGCGAAGCGGAACAAGGTGATATAACGCAAAGAGTCTCTAACCTCATTAAAGAAATTCCTGGTATGGCGGTAACGGCTTTCCAAATGCCAGAATTGCCAGGAGCTGGCTCAGGGTTACCCATTCAGTTTGTCATTACAACGCCAAACTCATTTGAAAGTCTATTTACGATTGCAAGTGACATTTTGGCTAAGGTATCGCGCGAACCTAAATTTGTGTATTCGAATTTAGACCTGAATTTCGATTCTGCCACGATGAAAATTCAGATCGATAAAGACAAAGCCGGAGCCTATGGTGTAACGATGCAAGACATAGCAACCACACTATCGACCATGATGGCGGATGGCTATGTTAACCGTATCGACCTCAACGGCCGTTCTTACGAAGTGATCCCACAAGTCGAACGTAAATGGCGCCTTAACCCTGAATCGATGAAACAGTACTACGTACGAGCCAATGACGGAGAGCTTATTTCACTAGGTAGTTTAGTGTCGATTGATGTTGTCGCCGCACCACGCTCATTACCACACTTTAACCAGCTCAACTCGGCCACCATTGGTGCAGTGCCAACCCCAGGCATCGCGATGGGTGATGCGGTAAGCTGGTTTGAAGATGTCGCAAAAACTGATTTACCGAAAGGCTATAGTCACGATTACATGGGTGAAGCTCGCCAATACGTAACGGAAGGAAGTGCGTTATACGCAACATTCGCTCTTGCTTTAGCGGTTATTTTCTTGGTACTAGCGATCCAATTTGAGTCGTTACGCGACCCATTGGTCATCATGGTTTCCGTGCCACTTGCGATTTGCGGCGCATTGATTGCGCTGGCTTGGGGAGCTGCCACCATGAACATCTACTCACAGGTCGGCCTGATTACCTTAATTGGTTTGATTACCAAGCACGGTATTTTGATCTGTGAAGTCGCCAAGGAAGAACAACTACACAACAAACGCTCTCGTATGGATGCGGTTATGCATGCTGCCAAAGTACGTTTGCGTCCAATCCTTATGACCACAGGTTCCATGATTGCAGGTTTGATACCGCTCATGTACGCCACCGGAGCAGGTGCAGAACAGCGCTTTAGTATCGGTATCGTTATTGTGGCTGGTCTTGGGATTGGTACCATTTTCACCTTGTTTGTTCTACCGGTCATCTATAGCTACTTGGCAGAGAAACACAAACCACTTCCCGTGTTTGTGGAAGATAAAGATCTCGAAAAGCTAGCGCGAATTGATGAAGCTTTAGCCTCCCATCATCATAAAAAATAGATGGTTTATGAATAACTCGGTGATGTTCCAAAGGCCACACTGTGGCCTTTTTTTATCTTGAATAACGACTTTCTTTTGCGAATTGCATAGAATGCAACAATAAAGGATAGGAGAACCCCGAATGTTTGATCCCAAAAAATTAGAGCAAGTAGCAAAGCAAATTCATGATTCAATGCCACAACCAGTGAAAGAGCTTGGTGCTGATGTTGAACAAAAAGTTCGTCAAGTCATTCAAGGTCAATTGAACAAATTGGATGTAGTCAGCCGTGAAGAGTTTGATGTGCAAACTCAAGTGCTACTTCGTACTCGTCAAAAATTGACAGACATGGAGAAAAAGCTGGCAGAAATCGAAGAAAAGCTAGCGGCGAACAAAGGCGAATAGCAGTCTGCTAATCGGACACTAACGTTCGCTTTCGCACTCCAAATAAAAAGGCTTGGTCATTGACCAAGCCTTTTGTCTTATTATGTTGTGTTTACTTTTTATTTTTATAGTGCCTCATCTCATTGGTGGATAAGGCTACTTAAATTAGTCGCCGACAGCGATACGTTTCATGTCTTTCATGTAGCCACGTAGTTTTTCACCTACCTGCTCTACTGGGTGCTGACGAAGAACGTGATTCACTTCGATTAAACGAGTGTTATCCACATGATTCGATGCAGATTCTAAACCTTTACCAATCACATCAGTTGATACGTTCGGCATGAATTTCTCACGTAGCAATGGAGTTGCAACGTTAGAGAACAGGTAATTACCGTATTCTGCAGTATCTGAAATAACCACGTTCATTTCGTATAGACGTTTACGAGCGATAGTATTCGCAATCAGTGGTAGTTCATGCAGTGATTCGTAGTATGCCGATTCTGCAATAATGCCCGAATCAGTCATTGCTTCAAATGCTAGCTCAATCCCGGCGCGAACCATTGCCACCATCAAGATACCGTTATCGAAGTATTCTTGTTCTGCAATTTTCACATCAGACTCAGGGTAGTTTTCAAAACCCGTTTCTGCTGTTTCTGCACGCCAGCCAAGTAGGTTTGCATCATCATTTGCCCAGTCAGCCATCATAGTTGATGAGAAGTGACCTGAGATGATGTCGTCCATATGTTTGTAGTACAGCGGTTTCAAAAGACCTTTTAGCTCTTCAGAAAGCTCAAATGCTTTAATTTTCGCAGGGTTAGATAGACGATCCATCATGTGGCTGATGCCACCGAACTTCAACGCTTCAGTAATGGTTTCCCAACCGAACTGTAGAAGTTTACCTGCGTAACCTGCATCGATACCATCAGCAATCATTTTTTCATAACAAACGATAGAACCCGCTTGTAGCATGCCACATAGAATGGTTTGTTCGCCCATTAAGTCCGACTTAACTTCAGCAACAAAAGACGATTGTAGACAGCCAGCACGATGACCACCGGTTGCAGCAGCCCAAGCTTTTGCGATTTCTAGACCGTCGCCATTTGGATCGTTCGCAGGGTGAACAGCTAGAAGCGTAGGAACACCAAAACCACGTTTGTATTCTTCACGAACTTCCGTACCTGGACATTTAGGTGCAACCATTACAACTGTGATGTCTTCACGGATCTGCATACCTTCTTCAACAATGTTGAAACCGTGTGAGTAACCTAGTGCTGCGCCTTTTTTCATTAACGGCATAACCGTTTCAACAACATTACTGTGCTGTTTGTCTGGAGTCAGGTTCATCACCAAGTCAGCTTGTGGGATTAGTTCTTCATAAGTGCCTACCACAAAGCCGTTGTCTTTCGCGTTTTTGAAAGATTGACGTTTTTCAGCAATCGCTGCTGCACGCAGTGCGTAAGATACGTCTAAGCCAGAATCACGCATGTTCAAGCCTTGGTTAAGACCTTGAGCACCACAACCGACGATGACGACTTTTTTGCCTTTGAGGTAGTCAGCTTCGTTCGCAAACTCGTCACGAGCCATAAAACGACAACGACCTAGTTGGTCTAACTTCTCACGCAAATTTAAGGTATCGAAATAATTCGCCATAGTGTGTTGCTCCTTGATACTTTCCGTCTTTCGGGGGTGCTCTCAACGGCACCGAATAAAATCATACTAATTCAGACAGAGAATTGCTTAAAGTGATATATTCACAATTAGTTATTGCAAAAGATGCAACATGTAAGGAACTGGATGAACATCAAGACGCTCAAGCTCTTTCTTAATCTATGTGAAAGCCGCAACTTCAGTAAAACGGCCGCTGCGATGCACGTCAGCCCATCGGCACTTAGCCGCCAAGTGCAAAAGTTAGAGCAAGATGTCGGGCACACTCTCTTTGTTCGAGATAATCGCAGTGTAGAGCTAACACCTATCGGTACCCAACTCGTCCCAGTTGCGATGAAAATCGTCAACGAGTGGAAAGAATTTCAAGTATCAATCAACAACGAAGATGCCGATTTGAAAGGTGAAATCCGCCTTTTTTGTTCTGTGACGGCTAGTTATAGCCACCTACCTGAGCTGCTGAGTTCATTTCGTCTCAAACACCCCTTTATTGAATTTAAACTCCTTACTGGTGATCCTGCACTAGCAATAGACAAAGTGCTAAATGACGAGGCAGACATAGCAATCTCTGCCATGCCAGATCAACTCCCCTCTAAAGTAGAATTTGCCACTATTAGCGAAATTCCATTGTCTTTTATTGCACCGGCGGGAATCAGTAGCTTTGTCGAAGAGTTACAAAAAGAACACCCCGACTGGAACAAAATTCCTTTTATCCTCCCACAAACGGGGACCTCAAGAGAACGTGCTGACAACTGGTTTAAGAAGATGAAAATCAAACCTAATATCTACGCACAGATCGCGGGTAACGAAGCATTAGTCAGCATGGTATCACTAGGGTGTGGGGTAGGGATTGCTCCTGATGTGGTGATTAACAACAGCCCTGTACGAGACAAAATTCAACGCCTTACTATTGCACCAATAAAACCATTTAAGCTTGGGGTATGTTGTAAGCGTTCACAATTAGATAGCCCATTAGTTCGAGCACTATGGAAGGAAGTCACGGCAAAACGCAGTATCGTTAGCTAGGTTCTGTTCTGCAGACTCAAGAATACAGTCAGCCAATCCAATACGATTGGCTTTTTTCATGCCTGGGAGTTTGTTATAGATATGAAAAAAGCCCGCTGATTTCTCAGCGGGCTTTTCCAATGTGGCGGAGAGATAGGGATTTGAACCCTAGATACGCTATTAACGTATGCCGGTTTTCAAGACCGGTGCTTTCAACCACTCAGCCATCTCTCCACAAATTGTCGACCTACAGCATTAATTTGCTATACATCTTTATTTAAAGCCTGGCGATGTCCTACTCTCACATGGGGAAGCCCCACACTACCATCGGCGCTAATTCGTTTCACTTCTGAGTTCGGCATGGAATCAGGTGGGTCCAAATCGCTATGGTCGCCAAGCAAATTCTTCAATTCGGAAAACTGATTTTATAAAGTTCAAACACAATTCAAATGTCTTAATCGAGTCCGTCAAAACCCTTTTGGTGTTGTATGGTTAAGTCTCACGGGCAATTAGTACAGGTTAGCTCAACGCCTCACAACGCTTACACACCCTGCCTATCAACGTTCTAGTCTCGAACAACCCTTTAGGACGCTTATAGCGCCAGGGAGAACTCATCTCAAGGCTCGCTTCCCGCTTAGATGCTTTCAGCGGTTATCGATTCCGAACTTAGCTACCGGGCAATGCGTCTGGCGACACAACCCGAACACCAGAGGTTCGTCCACTCCGGTCCTCTCGTACTAGGAGCAGCCCCTTTCAATTCTCCAACGCCCACGGCAGATAGGGACCGAACTGTCTCACGACGTTCTAAACCCAGCTCGCGTACCACTTTAAATGGCGAACAGCCATACCCTTGGGACCGACTTCAGCCCCAGGATGTGATGAGCCGACATCGAGGTGCCAAACACCGCCGTCGATATGAACTCTTGGGCGGTATCAGCCTGTTATCCCCGGAGTACCTTTTATCCGTTGAGCGATGGCCCTTCCATTCAGAACCACCGGATCACTATGACCTGCTTTCGCACCTGCTCGAACCGTCATTCTCGCAGTTAAGCGGGCTTATGCCATTGCACTAACCTCACGATGTCCAACCGTGATTAGCCCACCTTCGTGCTCCTCCGTTACTCTTTGGGAGGAGACCGCCCCAGTCAAACTACCCACCAGGCACTGTCCTTATCCCGGATAACGGGACCAAGTTAGAACATCAAACATACAAGGGTGGTATTTCAAGGATGGCTCCACAAATACTGGCGTACTTGCTTCATAGCCTCCCACCTATCCTACACATGTAGGCTCAATGTTCAGTGCCAAGCTGTAGTAAAGGTTCACGGGGTCTTTCCGTCTAGCCGCGGGTACACTGCATCTTCACAGCGATTTCAATTTCACTGAGTCTCGGGTGGAGACAGCGTGGCCATCATTACGCCATTCGTGCAGGTCGGAACTTACCCGACAAGGAATTTCGCTACCTTAGGACCGTTATAGTTACGGCCGCCGTTTACCGGGGCTTCGATCAAGAGCTTCGACCTAAGTCTAACCCCATCAATTAACCTTCCGGCACCGGGCAGGCGTCACACCGTATACGTCATCTTACGATTTTGCACAGTGCTGTGTTTTTAATAAACAGTTGCAGCCACCTGGTATCTGCGACTCTCAATAGCTCCATCCGCAAGGGACTTCACCGTCGAGAGCGTACCTTCTCCCGAAGTTACGGTACCATTTTGCCTAGTTCCTTCACCCGAGTTCTCTCAAGCGCCTTGGTATTCTCTACCCGACCACCTGTGTCGGTTTGGGGTACGATTCCTTACAATCTGAAGCTTAGAGGCTTTTCCTGGAAGCATGGCATCAATGACTTCACATCCTTAGATGCTCGACATCGTGTCTCGGCCTTGAGAGTATCCGGATTTGCCTAAATACTCAGCCTACGCACTTGAACCTGGACGACCGTCGCCAGGCCCACCTAGCCTTCTCCGTCCCCCCATCGCAATTGTAAGAAGTACGGGAATATTAACCCGTTTCCCATCGACTACGCTTTTCAGCCTCGCCTTAGGGGTCGACTTACCCTGCCCCGATTAACGTTGGACAGGAACCCTTGGTCTTCCGGCGTGGAGGTTTTTCACCCCCATTATCGTTACTCATGTCAGCATTCGCACTTCTGATACCTCCAGCATGCTTTACAACACACCTTCAACGGCTTACAGAACGCTCCCCTACCCAATACGATAAATCGCATTGCCGCAGCTTCGGTTTATAGCTTAGCCCCGTTACATCTTCCGCGCAGGCCGACTCGACTAGTGAGCTATTACGCTTTCTTTAAATGATGGCTGCTTCTAAGCCAACATCCTAGCTGTCTAAGCCTTCCCACATCGTTTCCCACTTAGCTATAATTTGGGACCTTAGCTGGCGGTCTGGGTTGTTTCCCTCTCCACGACGGACGTTAGCACCCGCCGTGTGTCTCCCGGATAGTACTTACTGGTATTCGGAGTTTGCAAAGGGTTGGTAAGTCGGGATGACCCCCTAGCCTTAACAGTGCTCTACCCCCAGTAGTATTCGTCCGAGGCGCTACCTAAATAGCTTTCGGGGAGAACCAGCTATCTCCGAGTTTGATTGGCCTTTCACCCCTAGCCACAAGTCATCCGCTAATTTTTCAACATTAGTCGGTTCGGTCCTCCAGTTGATGTTACTCAACCTTCAACCTGCCCATGGCTAGATCACTCGGTTTCGGGTCTATATCCAGAGACTGAACGCCCAGTTAAGACTCGGTTTCCCTACGGCTCCCCTAATTGGTTAACCTTGCCACTGAATATAAGTCGCTGACCCATTATACAAAAGGTACGCAGTCACCCCACGAAGAGGCTCCTACTGCTTGTACGTACACGGTTTCAGGTTCTATTTCACTCCCCTCACAGGGGTTCTTTTCGCCTTTCCCTCACGGTACTGGTTCACTATCGGTCAGTCAGGAGTATTTAGCCTTGGAGGATGGTCCCCCCATATTCAGACAGGATATCACGTGTCCCGCCTTACTCGATTTCACTGAATATACGCTAACGGCTACGGGGCTATCACCCTGTATCGCGGTCCTTTCCAGAACCTTCGCCTGACGCATATAAAGCTTAAGGGCTAATCCAATTTCGCTCGCCGCTACTTTCGGAATCTCGGTTGATTTCTTTTCCTCGGGGTACTTAGATGTTTCAGTTCTCCCGGTTCGCTTCATTAACCTATGTATTCAGTTAATGATAACTGCTTATGCAGTTGGGTTTCCCCATTCGGAAATCGTAGACTCAAGTGGCTCTTACTGCCTCATCTACGCTTATCGCAAGTTAGTACGTCCTTCATCGCCTCTGACTGCCAAGGCATCCACCGTGTACGCTTAATCACTTAACCATACAACCCAAAAGAGTCTTATGCTTGGTCTTTTGCTCCCAGACTGTGTTGCTGTTCGTTTTTGCTTGGTCATGTAGCGAGCTACACTCCCTGCGACAAAAACTCTCAGCGCCTTGTCTGAAACCAAAATCCACAGCGCATAACCATCAGGTTGTAACCGTAATTAAGGTTTTGTCTGCATAACTCTTTGCTTTCACTTTGAAAAGTGGAGACAAAAAGGACATGTTGCAGACTCGATATTGCCGGACTCAATTTTGAATATTTACTTAAAAAGTAAATCCAAGAACACTTGAATGTGTTTTTGTTTGTCTTCTTAAAGAAGACAATTGAGAACTTTACAAACAATCTTCTATTTCATTGAAATAAAACATTGTTTTGTCAGCTTTCCAAATTGTTAAAGAGCAAAAGTACATTTAAGCACTTTCTAAAGATTTTCGGCGTCACTAATTCCAACCACGTACGTGTTACTGAAGTGGTTTGGAATCTGTTTCCAAAAATATTTAGAGAGTGGTGGGCGATACCGGGTTCGAACCAGTGACCCCCTGCTTGTAAGGCAGGTGCTCTCCCAACTGAGCTAATCGCCCACATTATTTGATTTCCTGTGGTAGGAAATGGTGGGTCGTACAGGATTCGAACCTGTGACCAATTGATTAAAAGTCAACTGCTCTACCAACTGAGCTAACGACCCGTGGTATCCCGTAGGGGAGTCGAACCCCTGTTACCGCCGTGAAAGGGCGGTGTCCTAGGCCTCTAGACGAACGGGACACTAAGATACTCTTTGCTTTTTCTAAACCGTATCAATCTGTGTGAACACTCATCGCAATAATCTTTCGTATTAAGGAGGTGATCCAGCGCCAGGTTCCCCTAGCGCTACCTTGTTACGACTTCACCCCAGTCATGAACCACAAAGTGGCAAGCGTCCTCCCGAAGGTTAAACTACCTGCTTCTTTTGCAGCCCACTCCCATGGTGTGACGGGCGGTGTGTACAAGGCCCGGGAACGTATTCACCGTGGCATTCTGATCCACGATTACTAGCGATTCCGACTTCATGGAGTCGAGTTGCAGACTCCAATCCGGACTACGACGCACTTTTTGGGATTCGCTCACTTTTGCAAGTTGGCCGCCCTCTGTATGCGCCATTGTAGCACGTGTGTAGCCCTACTCGTAAGGGCCATGATGACTTGACGTCGTCCCCACCTTCCTCCGGTTTATCACCGGCAGTCTCCCTGGAGTTCCCGACATTACTCGCTGGCAAACAAGGATAAGGGTTGCGCTCGTTGCGGGACTTAACCCAACATTTCACAACACGAGCTGACGACAGCCATGCAGCACCTGTCTCAGAGTTCCCGAAGGCACCAAAGCATCTCTGCTAAGTTCTCTGGATGTCAAGAGTAGGTAAGGTTCTTCGCGTTGCATCGAATTAAACCACATGCTCCACCGCTTGTGCGGGCCCCCGTCAATTCATTTGAGTTTTAATCTTGCGACCGTACTCCCCAGGCGGTCTACTTAACGCGTTAGCTCCGAAAGCCACGGCTCAAGGCCACAACCTCCAAGTAGACATCGTTTACGGCGTGGACTACCAGGGTATCTAATCCTGTTTGCTCCCCACGCTTTCGCATCTGAGTGTCAGTATCTGTCCAGGGGGCCGCCTTCGCCACCGGTATTCCTTCAGATCTCTACGCATTTCACCGCTACACCTGAAATTCTACCCCCCTCTACAGTACTCTAGCCTGCCAGTTTCAAATGCTATTCCGAGGTTAAGCCCCGGGCTTTCACATCTGACTTAACAGACCACCTGCATGCGCTTTACGCCCAGTAATTCCGATTAACGCTCGCACCCTCCGTATTACCGCGGCTGCTGGCACGGAGTTAGCCGGTGCTTCTTCTGCAGCTAACGTCAAACGAATGCGCTATTAACACATCCGCCTTCCTCACTGCTGAAAGTACTTTACAACCCGAAGGCCTTCTTCATACACGCGGCATGGCTGCATCAGGCTTGCGCCCATTGTGCAATATTCCCCACTGCTGCCTCCCGTAGGAGTCTGGACCGTGTCTCAGTTCCAGTGTGGCTGATCATCCTCTCAGACCAGCTAGGGATCGTCGCCTTGGTGAGCCCTTACCTCACCAACTAGCTAATCCCACCTGGGCATATCCTGACGCGAGAGGCCCGAAGGTCCCCCTCTTTAAGCCGTAGCTATTATGCGGTATTAGCCATCGTTTCCAATGGTTATCCCCCACATCAGGGCAATTTCCCAGGCATTACTCACCCGTCCGCCGCTCGCCGCCCATAATCGCCCCCGAAGGTTTGTTTATGTCGCTGCCGCTCGACTTGCATGTGTTAGGCCTGCCGCCAGCGTTCAATCTGAGCCATGATCAAACTCTTCAATTAAAAGTTTTTTCGGCTCAATGAATACTGATATTTCAACCGAAGTTGAAATGAATTGACTGTGCTAAGTCCGAAGACTTAATTGGTCACTCAGTTCATTGACACCATTTTGCTTCCTAAGAAGCTATGATTATCATCAACGAGTGCCCACACAGATTGATAGGTTTAAATTGTTAAAGAGCTTTCTTTCAATTTTGCGAGTTACTTCGCAATGAAAGAGGCGGTCATTTTAGCGAGATAAATTTTCGTGTCAAACACTTTTTTTAAATTTTTCTCTAAGCTTTTCAGCTTGCTAACTAACCTTGCTAACTCTAGCTCAACTCGTTATGAGCTTTGCCGTGTCAGCGAGGGGGCATTATAGAGATCGAGCTCACATTGGCAAGCGCTTTTTTACGTTTTTTTTGATTTTTTATTTGTTTGGGCAGTTTTCATCCACAAAGTGCTATTTTTCGACAAAAAGTGACAAAATATAGCCAGTAGCAATCCTCAAGGAGAGAACATGAACTCGATTCGCAGTTATAAAGGTATTGATCCCACTATTGCTGATGATGTCTATATAGATGAAAGTGCGGTAATCGTGGGAGATGTTCGTATTGACTCTCAAGCGAGTATTTGGCCACTAGTCGCTGCGAGAGGGGATGTAAATCATATTCAAATCGGCAAGCGTTCAAATATTCAAGATGGCAGTGTATTACATGTAACTCACAAGAACCCTACGAACCCCAATGGCTATCCCTTAATTATCGGCGATGATGTCACTGTCGGGCATAAGGTGATGCTGCATGGTTGCACTATCCATGATCGCGTTTTAGTTGGTATGGGTGCCATCGTACTAGACAATGTGGTCATAGAGAGTGATGTGATGGTTGGCGCTGGAAGTTTAGTGCCACCGGGAAAAACATTAGCGAGTGGCTTTCTTTATATGGGCAGCCCAGTAAAGCAGGCTCGCCCATTAACTGAACAAGAAAAACAGTTTCTACTCAAGTCAGCACAAAATTATGTAGCGACTCGACAAGAGTATTTAGCCTCGGTTAAGCCAGTGAAACGTTAATTTCAATCGTTCCTTCATCACTGAAGAGCTCATCTTCTATGAGCTCTTCAGCCAATTCTTCAATATCAAAGCGAAACTCAACAAAAATCTGCATCGCTTGTTGAGCAGAGACAATCATTTGTCCACTTAATGTTTCCAACCCTTGTTTGGAAATACCACATTCAATTAATGCCCCTGACTGTTGGGCGCTAAAACGGACACTTTGGCGTATGTCATCCCAATGCTGCACATCTGGAAATAAGATGGACTGATTCATTACAAACCTTCTAAGTTACGTCTTAATTCAAACAAAATTTGACGAGTTCCTGGACGAAGACCACGCCACAACATAAAGCTTTCCGCGGCTTGACCGACCAACATGCCAAGGCCATCGTAAGCACTAGCGCACCCATTATCGACCGCCCACTGATTAAATACTGTATTCCCTTTGCCATACATCATGTCATACGACACGGTGTTGACTTGAAAGATAGCGGGCGAAATTTGTGGTAACTGGCCGTCTAAACTGGCCGACGTTGAGTTAATCACTACGTCGTACCCAGTATTGACCGATTCCATCTCAACAGCGCGCACGGCACCAAACTCTTTAAACTGATCAGCCAGCTGCAAAGCTTTACTAAAAGTACGGTTCACAATGGTAATGCTTTCTGGATTTTGATCTAGCAAAGGCTTAATCACGCCTCTTGCTGCACCACCTGAACCTATCAGTAGAATATGGCTACCTTTAAGAGGCACTTGATGCACCAAAAGATCTTGGACTAAACCTTCACCGTCAGTGTTATCACCAATGATTTCGCCATCATCAAGCTTTTTCAGTGTATTCACCGCACCCGCTAATTGAGCACGCTGGGTCAGGCGATCGGCAAACTGAAAGGCGGCCTCTTTGAATGGAACCGTCACGTTACAACCTCGGCCACCGTGAGCAAAAAACTCCGTGACTGCCGATTCAAACCCATCAATAGGTGCAAGCTGCGCACTGTATTCCATGTCCTGATTGGTTTGTCGTGCAAACAGTGAATGAATAAAAGGAGACTTACTGTGTCCTATTGGATTACCAAACACTGCATAAAGATCGTGATGCATCGCCATATCCTTTGCCTTACTACAATTAAACAGATTTCTTATCTGACCCTATCACTAGCGCCGACACCTGTCACCACTCTCGAGGAACGAGATAGTCACTCAATTTCGCTTCTGCACTCTCCGGTGCAGGTTGATAGCCGTATTCCCAGCGAGCTAAAGGAGGCATCGACATTAAAATCGACTCGGTTCGACCGCCAGTTTGCAAACCAAATAACGTACCTCGGTCAAACACTAAGTTGAATTCAACATAACGACCACGGCGATACAGCTGGAATTGGCGCTCTCGCTCCCCGTAAGGAGTTGCTTTACGTTTTTCAACGATCGGCACATAAGCTTTCGCATAGCCTTCACCCACCGCTTTAATGTAATCAAAGCAAGTAGCAAAGTCCCATTGATTTAAGTCATCAAAAAACAACCCGCCAATCCCGCGAGTCTCTTCTCGGTGCGGCAAGAAGAAATAACGATCACACCATGCTTTATGTTCGGCATAAACATCATCACCAAATGGTTGGCATAACGCTTTAGCTTGGTCATGCCAAAAATGACAATCTTCAGCAAAAGGATAAAAGGGGGTGAGATCGAAACCACCACCAAACCACCAAATGGGATCTTCACCTTCTTTTTCAGCAATGAAGAAACGCACGTTGGCATGTGACGTCGGTACATATGGGTTTTTGGGATGAATGACCAATGACACTCCCATGGCTTCAAAACGGCGCCCTGCTAATTCTGGGCGATGAGCCGTTGCAGAGGCGGGCATCGCATTCCCAGTCACATGAGAGAAGTTCACGCCACCTTGTTCAATCACTTCACCATCACGCAGTACCCGCGAACGACCGCCACCACCAAGACGCTCACCTGGCTCTCGATACCAAGCATCTTCAATAAATTCTCCGACGCCGTCTGCCTTAGCCAGTTGTTGGCAGATATCATCTTGTAATGACATCAAAAATTGTTTTACGGCTGCTTTGTCTACGACTGACATGACTTTCTCCTCGTTAGGGCGACTTTCTATTTTTACTCTGTATCCGGTTGAGTTCGGATTTAGCCCTGTCTAATAACTTGTAATGTTTTAGCGTCACGAATTTCGCTTGGCTTGTTACGCCCACCCGTCTCACCAATCAATACTGCTACTAATTTGTCACCTAGCTGCTCCATCACTTCAGCAGTAGTCATGCAAGGTGGCTGACCAGAAAGATTGGCACTGGTCGAAGTAATCGGTTTGCCATAGGCCAAACACAATTGTTGGACTAACGGATGATCGGTAACACGCACAGCAATGGTATCAAACTGACCACTTACCCAATGAGATACTCGAGGACTCGCTGGCATAATCCACGTAACCGGCCCAGGCCAACTTGCTTTAACGTGAGCTAATTGTTCGGCAGTCAATTGTTTCTCATCTATATAAGGAAGCAACTGTTCATAAGTAGCCGCGATTAAAATTAGCCCTTTCTCCACGGGACGCTGCTTTAGTGCGAGTAATTTTTCTACTGCTGCAACATTGTCAGGATCACACCCAACCCCAAACACACCTTCCGTTGGATAAGCCAGCACATCTCCTTTTTGAAGTGCTTGTACCGCTAATTCAAAGTTATTCACCACAACGTCCTACGCTGATCAATATTCTGTAATTTCCCCTAGTGTACAAATTATCCGTTTGATCACCTAAACCAAATTGCCATTGCGAAAAATACCAGTGAAACACAACCACTGGCGCAAACGTTTGCTTGCAATTAAAAACCCCGTATAATGCGCCCGAATGCTCACTAAATAATTTAATGCTTGAAGGAGTTGGAGATGAAAGTTGGAATTATCATGGGGTCTAAATCAGACTGGCCGACAATGAAATTAGCCGCTGACATGTTAGATAAGTTTGGTATCGCTTACGAAACCAAAGTGGTTTCAGCGCACCGAACTCCTCAACTTCTTGCAGACTATGCCACCAGCGCAAAAGAACGCGGTTTGAAAGTCATCATCGCCGGTGCCGGCGGTGCTGCACACCTACCAGGTATGACAGCAGCATTCACTAGCCTCCCAGTACTTGGCGTCCCAGTACAGTCTCGTGCTCTAAAAGGTATGGACTCTCTGCTCTCTATTGTTCAGATGCCAAAAGGGATTGCAGTGGGTACATTGGCAATTGGTGAAGCGGGTGCAGCAAATGCTGGTATTTTGGCGGCACAAATCATTGGCACTCACGATGAAGAAGTCATGGCTAAAGTAGAGGCGTTTCGCGCAGAACAGACAGAAACCGTCTTAGCTAACCCAAATCCTGAAGAGGAATAAGCAATGCACGTATTGGTACTAGGTTCAGGTCAATTAGCACGAATGATGTCTCTTGCAGGAGCACCATTGAATATCACTATGTCTGCGTATGACGTGACAACCGATCGAGTTGTTCATCCGCTCACGCAAGCCGTAATTGAACAAACGCTTGATCAAGCGATTGCAGCTGCTGACGTAATTACCGCTGAATTTGAGCACATTCCACATGACATTCTCGCAATTTGCGACAAAAGTGGAAAATTTCGACCAAGTACCGATGCGATCAAAGCTGGTGGCGATCGCCGTCTTGAAAAAACGCTACTAGATAACTCTGGCGTTAAAAATGCGACCTATTACGTCATTAACAATCGTGCCGATTTTGATGCTGCGATTCAGCACGTTGGCATACCAATGGTACTGAAAAGCGCTCTTGGCGGCTACGATGGTAAAGGACAATGGCGACTAAAAGACGCTGCTCAAGTGGATACCATTTGGCAAGAGATGCAAGAGTGCCTAAATAGCTCCACTCTCCAAGCCATTGTTGCAGAACAATTTGTACCATTTGATCGTGAAGTTTCACTCGTAGGTGCTCGCAGCGCTTCTGGCGAAGTGGCCGTTTATCCTCTTGCAGAAAACATCCATGTCAATGGTGTTTTGAGCCTATCAACTGCCATTGATGCACCAGAGCTGCAAGAACAAGCAAAACAAATGTTTACGGCAGTAGCCAATAGCCTAGATTATATTGGTGTATTAGCGATTGAGTTCTTTGATGTCAACGGTGAGCTACTCGTCAACGAAATCGCCCCTCGCGTACATAACTCAGGTCACTGGACTCAACAAGGTGCAGAGGTTTGTCAGTTTGAAAACCATGTTCGTGCCGTATGCGGTTTGCCACTGGGTAGCACCAAACTGGTTCGTGAGACAGCCATGATCAATATCCTTGGTGAAGACACTCTACCAAATGCGCTACTTGCTATGGAAGGTTGCCACATTCATTGGTACGGCAAAGACAAACGCCCTGGTCGTAAAATGGGTCACATTAACGTGACTGCAGATTACAGCGGTGAACTACAACGTAAACTGTGTGAAATAGCAGACCATTTAGATGAAAATGCATTTCCAGCAGTACACGAAGTCGCGCAAAAGATTCGTTCTTAATGAATGACTAATCACCGACTACCAATAAAAAACGGCGCTACTAGGCGCCGTTTTTTTATTCTTCACTCAAAGATAACTACTCCACTATCGCAACTGACGCGCGATAGCCGATTACTCTTCGGTTTCCACTTCCGTTTGTAGATGACCACATTTACGGCTTGCACATTGTAAACGCACTTTGCCAGCCACTTTCTTCTCAACCAATAACGAAAAACCGCACTCTTCACACACACCTTCGATCGGAGGCTGATTAACCGCAAACTTACACTTAGGGTAAGCATCACAGGCATAAAACATTTTGCCAAACCGGTTTTTGCGTTCGATAAGATGCCCCTTTCCACATTCAGGGCACAACACGGTACTCGCAGGAGCCTCTTCTTCTGGCCCATCTAAAGATTCAATATGGTGACACTGAGGGTATGAACTACACCCAATAAACATACCGAACCGCCCTTGGCGTAACACCAATTCATTGCCACATTCAGGGCAAGGTACACCGAGTTCTTTGATGATATGTCCATCATTTTGATACAATGGTTTGATGTATTCACAGGACGGGTAATGGCTACACCCTAAAAAAGGCCCATGCTTACCATGACGAATAACAAGTGGGTTGCCACATTGAGGACAAGCTTCTTGAGCTTGTCCTGCCGTAGAAAATAAAGGTTGGTCTGATTTACCGCTCATGTTGCCTATCTTTGATTAATGGAGAATGCCCTGTTCTTTGGTATAAAGCAGCTCTTCCATTAGCGTATAAGCATTTTCATTACCGGGTACATTAAACAGCACCATTAGGATAATCCATTTCAGGTCATCCAATTCAAACTCATTGGTTTCCAGCCCCATCACTCGATCTATAACCATTTCACGTGTGTCTGGAGTCAATACTTTTATCTGCTCTAAGAACAGTAGAAAACCACGAGATTCAAGATCTAAGCGTTCCATCTCTTTAGGAGAGAAAATTCGCATCGAAGTCTGAGAGCTGGTTGCAATAGCGGAATGTTCGTCCGTTTGCTGCAGCGCGGCCAGATCTTCTAACCAATTAAGGGCTTTGTAGATATCTTTTTGGTGAAACCCTGCTCGAAGAAGTTCATCTTCTAGCTCATCTTGATCCACTTGTAACTCAGCGTCACTATGGATATACGTTTCAAACAGATACATTAAAATATCCATCATCATAGCTAGCCCCTCCCCTTACGAATATAGCCACCGGAAACTGCAACCACATGCCCAGAGAGCTCAAGCTCTAAAAGCTGTGTCATGATATCTTGCACCGGTATATTGGTCCGACTTGCGAGAATATCAACTGGTGTGGCTTCTACTCCTACGTTAGCTAACAGCAAGGGAAATGGCAATTGTTCTTCATCATTTGGAGAAGAAAAAAGTGCAGGTTGAGTCAAGTTCTGCTGATTAATCGACCAATCCAGCATAGCCCCTAACTCTTCAATGATTTGAGGCACGTTTTGTACTAAACATGCCCCTTGGCGAATCAAGTCATTACTGCCTGCATAATTGGACTGATAAATCGTCCCTGGCAATACAAATACTTCTCTATCTTGTTCTGTGGCATACCGAGCAGTAATTAATGAACCACTCTTTAATGCAGCTTCAACCACCAGCACGCCTAACGACAAACCACTCACAATACGATTGCGCCGTGGGAAATGCTCAGCTCTTGGTTTGGTATCTGGACGAAATTCAGAAACTAACGCTCCCGAGTGCTTGATTCGTTCTGCTAATTGACGATGCCGAGCAGGATATAAATGATTAAAGCCTGAGCCAAGCACTGCAACCGTCTTGCCTTGACCTGATAGCGCACCATCATGGGCATAGCCATCAATCCCCAACGCTAACCCACTCGTTACAACAACACCATGCTCAACTAATTCACGAGCAAACTGATGCGCTGCGCGTTGTCCGTCAATGGTTGCATTACGACTACCCACAATGGCTATTTGAGGTAATGAAAGGCATTGAACCTCACCTTCAACAAATAACACCGGAGGCGCTGATGCGATCTCTTTTAATAAAGGTGGATATAGCGAGTGCTGAGGGGTCAAAATGGTTCTGAGTTCACTCGCTTGCTGCCACTCAAGACATCGTTCAGCTTCTTGAATTGCCTGCGACTGCAAATACCGAACTTGATCTCCTTTAAGCCCTATCGCCTGCCACTGAGTATTTGAATAGGACAATAGCTTTTCTGGCGCATCATGGCTTAATAGTCGCGATAAGTTTTTCATCCCCAAGCGCGGAACAAAACTTAATGCCATCCACGCTCGTAATGATTCATCCTGCGCCATTGCACACCTCTTACTCAGCCGTCATTTTGCACAAACCTTGAGCCTATGCGCTTCTCCTTTGTTGCTAATCATTGAATAAAAAATCCAAAAACCACACAAAATATAGGGTAAGATAACGACACTATTTGTTAGAAAGAAACACGTAAAATACGTAGATTTGATGCACAGATGCTGTCATTTGGTACGTAAAATGTCTAGAATTGAGCCAATAAGCTTTTGCCTGTTTCGGCACAGTTCAACATTTTGAGTGTATATGTCTGTATTGCAAGTATTAACATTTCCAGATGATCGTCTTCGTACCGTTGCTAAACCGGTTAAAGAGGTCACGCCTGAAATCCAAAAAATCGTCGATGACATGATCGATACCATGTATGACGAAGAAGGCATTGGCCTTGCTGCTACTCAGGTGAATATCCATCAACGTATTGTTGTTATCGATATTTCAGATGACCGCAATGACCCAATGGTACTCATTAATCCTGAAATTTTGGATAAACGTGGCGAAGATGGCATCGAAGAAGGCTGTTTGTCTGTTCCAGGAGCACGCGCTCTTGTACCTCGTGCAGCTGAAGTCACCGTCAAAGCACTCGACCGTGATGGTAAAGAATATCAGTTTGAAGCGGATGATTTACTCGCGATTTGCGTACAACATGAACTTGACCATTTAGAAGGTAAGTTGTTTGTTGATTATTTATCGCCTTTGAAACGCAAGCGAATCAAAGAAAAGTTGGAAAAAATCAAACGCTTCAACGAAAAAAATTAGAATAATAGAGAGGTAACCTTGAGCCAATCATTACGCATTGTCTTTGCAGGAACTCCGGATTTCGCCGCCCGTCACTTGGCGGCGTTATTGTCTTCGGAGCATGAAATTATTGCAGTGTATAGCCAACCAGACCGCCCCGCAGGTCGTGGTAAAAAACTCACCGCAAGCCCAGTAAAAATGCTCGCGTTAGAACATGATATTCCGGTTTATCAGCCGGTAAACTTTAAATCTGACGAAGCAAAACAAGAACTGGCGGATCTCAACGCCGATATCATGGTTGTCGTCGCGTACGGTTTATTACTGCCCCAAGACGTACTTGAAACACCTAAACTTGGTTGCATCAACGTTCATGGTTCACTGCTTCCTCGCTGGCGTGGTGCCGCACCGATTCAGCGTTCTATTTGGGCGGGCGATGCAGAAACTGGCGTGACCATCATGCAAATGGACGTGGGTTTGGATACTGGCGATATGCTCAAAGTAGCTAAATTGCCAATTGAAGCAACTGACACCAGTGGCGCGATGTATGAAAAACTCGCTGAACTAGGACCAAAAGCGCTTCTGGATTGTTTAAATGACATCGCAGCTGGCAATGCCGTTGCTGTTAAGCAAGACGATGAACAGGCTAACTACGCGAAGAAACTCAGCAAAGAAGAAGCTCAAATTGATTGGTCCATGGATGCTGCAGCAATTGAACGTTGCGTACGCGCCTTTAATCCATGGCCAATGAGTCACTTTTCTGTTGACGATAACGCCATCAAAGTATGGCAAGCTCGTGTGGAAAAAATGGAAACAACCAAACCCGCCGGAACGATTGTAAAAGCTGACAAAACAGGCATTTACGTTGCAACTGGCCAAGGCGTTCTTGTTTTGGAGCAACTTCAGATTCCAGGAAAACGCGCCATGCCAGTACAAGATATCTTAAACTCCCGTGCAGCTTGGTTTGAAGTTGGCACACAATTGAATTAATCTCGCGACCCTATATTGATAGGGTCGATGTCTTTTTAAATAGGTTTTTCCATGAATGTTCGCGCTGCGGCTGCCCAAGTTCTGTATCATGTAGTTGATCAAGGGTACTCACTTTCAGCGGCTTTACCGGCTGCTCAACAGAAAATCACACCACGAGATCACGCTCTATTACAGGAGATGTGTTACGGGGCACTTCGCTTTTTACCTCGTTTAGAGTCTATCGCTAATGCATTGATGGACAAACCATTAAAAGGTAAGCAGCGAGTGTTTCACCATCTGATACTCATTGGTATTTATCAATTGAGTTCAATGCGTGTTCCTGCTCACGCAGCGGTTGGTGAAACCGTAGAAGCGACTCAAGATTTGCGTGGTCCTCGTTTGCGCGGCCTTATCAACGCTGTGTTACGTAATTACCAACGTCAACAAGACGAGCTGGATGCAAAAGCCGTTAGTCATGATGCGGGTAAATACGGCCACCCAAGCTGGTTGCTTAAACTGCTCAAAGCGAGCTATCCAGAACAATGGGAAAGCATTGTTGAAGCAAATAATGTAAAAGCACCTATGTGGCTGCGAGTGAATAACTCCCACCACGACCGTGATGAATACCAAGCATTATTGGACGAACAAGGCATTGAAACCTCTATTCATAGCCAAGCAGAAGACGCATTGAAATTAGCCAGCCCTTGTGACGTAACGAAACTACCTGGATTTGAACAAGGTTGGGTATCGGTACAAGATGCGGCAGCACAATTGTCTTATCACTACCTAAAACCTCAAGACGGTGAAACGATTCTTGACTGCTGTGCAGCTCCTGGCGGTAAAACTGCCCATATTTTGGAGCGCACCGCAGCAAAAGAAGTTGTTGCGATCGATAATGATGAAACGCGCTTAAAGCGTGTATACGAAAATTTGGATCGCCTCAATTTGCGAGCCACCGTTCTCTGTGGCGACGCTCGTTATCCACAACAATGGTGGAAAGGCGGGCAATTTGACCGTATTCTGCTTGATGCGCCTTGCTCAGCGACTGGCGTTATTCGCCGCCACCCTGACATTAAGTGGCTGCGCCGTGCTGAAGACATCCAAGCACTTGCCGATCTGCAAAGTGAAATTTTGGATGCAATGTGGCAACAGTTAAAACCTGGTGGCACTTTAGTTTATGCTACCTGTTCGATCACACCTCAGGAAAATACCCTGCAGGTGAAGGCGTTTTTAGAGCGCACCGCAGATGCCGAGCTTTTAGACTCGGATCGCGAGCAACCTGGACGTCAAATCCTCCCTGGTGAAGAGGACATGGACGGCTTCTATTATGCCGTTCTGACCAAACAAGCGTAACAAACAGCAAGCAGAGGCAGCATTCGCTGCCTTTACTGCAAATAAAAGAGAACAAGGTATGAAAATCATCATTCTTGGAGCAGGGCAAGTCGGTGGAACCCTGGCTGAAAACTTAGTCGGAGAAAACAACGACATAACTATCGTTGATAAAAGCAGCGAACGCCTGCGAGAACTGCAAGATAAATATGATTTGCGAGTCGTGACTGGCCACGCCAGTCACCCTGATGTATTACGCGAAGCAGGCGCACAAGATGCCGATATGCTGGTAGCGGTAACCAATACCGATGAAACCAATATGGCAGCATGCCAAGTCGCATTTTCACTGTTTAATACCCCAAACCGAGTCGCACGTATTCGTTCTCCTCAATACCTAGCAGAAAAAGAAGCTCTTTTTCAATCAGGTGCAGTGCCGGTTGATCACCTTATTGCTCCTGAAGAATTGGTCACCAGTTACATCGAACGCTTAGTTCAATATCCAGGAGCACTACAAGTGGTAAGCTTTGCTGAAGAGAAAGTCAGCCTGGTTGCCGTTAAAGCCTATTACGGTGGTCCACTTGTGGGTAATGCTCTTTCAGCATTACGCGAACACATGCCTCACATCGACACTCGTGTTGCCGCGATATTCCGCCAAGGACGTCCTATTCGCCCTCAAGGTACCACCATTATTGAAGCTGATGACGAAGTATTTTTCGTTGCAGCGAGTAACCACATTCGCTCAATCATGAGTGAACTACAGCGACTCGAAAAGCCGTATCGCCGCATCATGATTGTGGGTGGTGGTAACATTGGTGCGAGTTTGGCGAAAAAACTCGAACACAACTATAGCGTCAAACTGATTGAACGCAGTTATCAACGAGCTGAACACCTCTCTGAAGAGTTAGAAAATACTATCGTATTTTGCGGTGATGCAGCAGACCAAGAGCTACTTACCGAAGAAAACATCGACCAAGTGGATGTGTTTATTGCACTGACCAATGAAGATGAAACCAACATCATGTCGGCCATGCTTGCCAAACGCATGGGCGCGAAAAAAGTGATGGTGCTGATTCAACGTGGTGCCTATGTTGACCTAGTGCAAGGTGGAGCCATTGATGTGGCAATTTCCCCTCAACAAGCCACCATTTCTGCGCTGTTAACCCATGTACGTCGTGCTGATATTGTTAACGTATCATCGTTACGTCGCGGCGCAGCCGAAGCTATTGAGGCTGTTGCTCATGGCGACGAAAGCACATCCAAAGTGGTGGGTAAAGCCATTGGGGAAATCAAATTGCCACCGGGCACCACCATTGGTGCTATCGTGCGTGGCGATGAAGTGTTGATTGCTCACGACAATATTGTGATTGAGTCAGAAGACCACGTCGTAATGTTCCTCGTGAACAAAAAATACGTTTCCGACGTCGAAGCCCTTTTCCAACCAAGCCCATTCTTCTTATAGGTTATCGGCGTTATGCTAAATTTGCGCCCCATTTTATTTGTATTAGGGCTAGTGCTTTCTAAGCTAGCTCTCTTTATGTATGTGCCAACTATTGTTGCATTCGTTACCGGAACTGGCGGCTTTATTAGCTTTGCTGAAGCCGTCATCATCACCCACATTGGTTCTTTTATTTGCCTGACGATGGGCCGAACAAAAAACTTCCGGCTTAATGTGCGGGATATGTTCCTAATTACCAGCTTGGTATGGACACTGGCGAGTGTGTTTGCTGCACTACCTTTCCTTTTTATCAATCACATCAGTTTCACAGATGCCTACTTTGAAACGATGTCTGGGCTGACCACCACCGGTTCTACTGTTCTTAGTGGCTTAGACAATATGGCTCCAGCGATATTACTGTGGCGTTCTATTTTACAGTGGTTAGGAGGAGTTGGATTCATCGTTATGGCTGTAGCGATTTTGCCCATGCTTAACGTGGGTGGGATGAAGCTGTTCCAAACCGAATCATCAGACTGGTCAGATAAAAGTAGTCCGCGCGCCAAAACCGTCGCCAAAAACATCGTATCGGTTTATTTGATACTGACAGCACTTTGTATCATTGGCTATATGCTCACTGGCATGACGCCGTTTGAAGCCATCAATCACGCCTTTACTACGCTTTCCACGGGTGGGTATTCCACTTCCGATGGGTCAATGAATCACTTTTCAAAAGGTGCTCATTGGGTAGCAATTGTGTTTATGTTCTTAGGTGGTCTGCCATTTTTGCTGTTGGTCACATCAGTGCGCAAACGTCGCCCACAAGATATTTTTCAAGATGCTCAGGTGCGTGGTTTCTTCTGGTTATTTATGATCACCAGTCTCACCGTAGCCATTTGGTTAACCTTGCATAACAGCTACCCATTTTTTGACGCTCTGCGTGTCTCTATGTTCAATATTGTTTCTGTTGTCACAACGACAGGCTTTGGCTTAGATGACTTTACTGCGTGGGGTGCCCTACCAAGCACCATGTTCATCTTCTTAATGATGACCGGAGCCTGCTCAGGCTCAACGGCTGGTGGGATTAAAATTTTCCGCTTCCAAATTGCGATGGCACTTCTGAAAAAACAGATGTTGAATCTTATCCATCCGAATGGGGTATTCGTTCAACGCTACAACCAACGCCCGGTTAACGAAGATATCGTACGCTCTGTGGTAGCATTCGGTATTACGTTTGGTCTTACCATTATTGTTATTGCCGGAATTCTCTCTGCAATGGGACTCGATCCATTGACCAGTATTTCCGGATCCATTACCGCTGTGTCGAACGTTGGTCCGGGCATGGGAAAAGTGATTGGCCCAACGGGTAATTTTGCATCTTTACCTGACGCAGCTAAGTGGGTTCTAAGCTTTGGCATGTTGATGGGCCGACTGGAAATTTTGACCATTTTGGTCGTGTTCTTCCCCGCCTTCTGGCGTCGATAAGGTAACAAAATGAAAACCGTTATTTCTGCTCTATTGTTGGTTTGGGCCGGTATGAGCCAAGCATCTGAATTAGTCACCTTAAAAGATGGTCGCCAAGTACAACTCAACAGCGATTTTACGTGGCAGTATATTGAGCCTCTGAAAAAAGAAACGCACACTACCGCCACCAAATCAGTGCCAGCAGTCGTGGCGGCTCCCATTGTGCAGCCGAAGATACGAGGAACAACGATTGACGTAACGAGTCACAAGCCACTTTTGCAATTAAGCGACTCAGGTGTCGATGTGGTATTGAATGCAGCCACCTACAGGAATGGTGAATTAGTGATTCCAACCGCTATCACCAACCAAAGCCGCCAGTCGGTGATTCAAGTTCAGATCCAATGGTCATTGTATGATGAGCAAGGCAACTTACTCCAAGAGGGGAACAATGCGGTATGGCAATCCATTAAACGCATGGGGGACACGTACTTGCGCCCACAAACCGCAGAGAATGGTAAAGTACTGCGCATCACAGTACCTTCCCATAACCGCTATCAGCTAAAAGCGACAATCTCAGCGGTAGAAACTCGCTAAACAGGCTGAATGTAGAAGTAAATCGCTAAGAAATGGCAGGCACACCCAGCCAACACAAAACCATGCCAAATTGCGTGGTTAAACGGAATTCGTTTAGCCACGTAAAAAATCACACCTAACGAGTAAACCACACCTCCGGCAGCAAGCAGGGTTAATCCTCCTACATCTATGTGCAACGCCAGTTGATATATCACCGCGAGCGACAACCATCCCATCACCAAATAAGTAATGAGTGACGCACGCTTAAAGCGGTAAACAAAAGCCACTTTCATGATGATCCCCATCAGAGCAATTGCCCAAATAACAATCATCAATCCAATCGCTAAAGGCGTACGTAGTCCGACCAATAAGAAAGGGGTATAACTGCCAGCAATGAGTAAATAAATCGCACAGTGATCAAAGGTTTTTAGCCAACGCTTGGCTTTGGGGTGGGGTATCGCATGATACAAGGTGGATGCAAGAAATAGGGCGATCATACTGCCGCCATAAATACTCATGCTGGTGATGGTAAGAGCATCGGCACGATGCTGTTCTGCTTTAACTAGTAACAACACTAAGCCAACAATGCCGAGGATCAAGCCTAATCCATGACTAACAGAATTGGCAATTTCTTCTTTTGAGCTGTATTTTTGGCTCGACATAGGCACCTTCATTGTGGATGTGTCTTCGAGCAGAGTATGGCACATTCAACTTACACATGTAAGCTGAATGTACTAATACTAACTTAATTTTCCATTTCATAACGTTCTAAAGCTTCCACGACAACTTGTTGAGCATCCGCATCATTACAGCCATTATGCAACGTAAGGTGATGTGTCACTTTTCCTTGACTGACTTCGTCACCCAAAAGAGTCAAACGGCCTCGTTGTGGCCTATCCACATCCAACCACATTTGAATGGCATCTTTATCACGATAGGCGAAGATATCTAATTCACGCAGAGCACCCTGATAGGGACCATAGATAGGAACCAGCTCAAACTCTTGACCAAATGGAAGAGTAAACCCATCAAGCGCTTCACATTCGACTTGGCGCAACCTTAAGCCATAAGACTCCAATGCAGAAAAAATACTATCGAGCAAATGATCTGGGCGTACCGTAACACTATGTTGGTCTTTCACAAGCGGTTGATCATGGCCTAACTCTGTATCTAACCAAACCTTGTTATCTCCAATGGTCACGGGAGTATTCCAAGGCACTTCCAAGGTAGCCTCCACCAATTGGGTTTCTCCAGGCTTAATGATGAGAGCGTTAACCAATGACCAATGAGCTAACGTGTAAGTTTCATCGACTCTTTGTCTTAATGGAACAAAATCCGACTCCGTATCGACTGCCGCTTCTGCGATATATCGACAACGCAGCTTAACATCCAGATGCTCAATTACTTGTTCATGTGCACCACCATAAATATGAAGATGAACTTGAACCTTCTGCCCCGGATACAACACTTCTTGCTGCAAAACGGCTTCGATTTTAGCAGTCCCTATTCCAAAGCTTGAGAGGGTCTTTTTAAGTAATGACATATACACCTCCTATCACTGAGTTAACTCTCATACTAACGAGAAATTGGTGCAAAACTCAACAGTGGTTAGCAAATAACCTATTTCTTTAGTCTAATATGAGCTGGTTAACTATCGACCAATGTTAGGCAAAATGGTAACCTTGTTTCGATATGTTTTCATATCAAGTCCTGAGCAATTATTTAGGATCGGCACTTGCCAAAAAGAGCCACCCTTCACCACTTCGCAGTATGAAGATCAACTCATGATTGCTTAGGTTTTTCATCGGCAATGGATGTGCCTGACAGTTAGGTAGAACAATGCGACCAACAACCGTCAGGTTTTCTCAAACCAACCGTAGCGCAATGCGTCGCCGTAATGGCTTTGCATACACTACAGTGGCTAAAAAAACCGCTCCTGCAGCGTCACTTGTCGAACGTAATGTGCACACTACATTACCGGAAACAAACGTTGTTAAGGCAGCTTAATTAAAAAGCGCAGCATCACTGCGCTTTTTTCTTGCCTCTCAATTGGTATTCCCACCACAATTTGGTACCTTTAAACCAAATCATTACAATAATTGTGGAGAAAGCCATGACATGCCATCGCGTAGAAGAATTGCTCGAACTTCTAGAGTCTGAGTGGGATAAAGAATCCGAAATGAACCTCATTCAGTTTCTGATCAAACTTGCTGGTGAAGCCGGATTTAAACAACCAATTGAAGAACTCACTGATGATGTTCTGATCTACCATCTTAAAATGCGTAACAGCGATAAAACAGAAGCCATTCCTGGTCTGAAAAAAGATTACGAAGAAGATTTTAAAACTGCAATCTTACGCGCTCGTGGCATCATAGACTGATTAAATAAATACAGTAGTCCCTTATCGGCTACTGTATTTTCTTTCTCTTATTTCTTTTCTTATCCAGTAAAACTAATTCTACATTCCTTGTCTGTCATGGTTACAATAACAGAACCATTCATCGGTCACGACGGTCTCTAATGACACAAGCCAATTTTAACTTTGATGCGCTCACTCCCGATTTCATGTGGTACGCACTGGAAAGTATCGGGGTTCGCGCCGAATCTGGGCTATTACCTTTAAACAGTTATGAAAACCGCGTTTATCAATTCACTGACGAAGAACGACATCGTTATGTGGTGAAGTTTTATCGACCAGAACGCTGGAGTGTAGACCAAATTCAAGAAGAACATGACTTTGCTTTAGAGCTAGCAGAACATGAAATTCCTCTTGCCGCTCCCATTATGATTAATGGCGAAACCTTACATCACTATCAAGGATATCGCTTTGCCCTGTTTCATAGTGTTGGCGGGCGTCAGTTTGAAGTGGATAATGAAGAACAGCTAGAATGGGTTGGTCGCTTTTTAGGACGGATTCATAAAGTAGGATCTGCACGCTCTTTTCAACATCGTCCTACCATTTCATTGGATGACTATCTCTATCAACCCAAAAAGGTTTTGGAGCATGCCGATTTTGTTCCTTTGCATTTACAAACTGCTTTTTTCAGCGATTTAGACCTACTCATTCGTACTATTGAACCGCTATGGCCTGCTAAACAACAACTCATTCGTCTGCATGGCGATTGCCATCCGGGTAATATTTTGTGGCGCGATGGCCCAATGTTTGTTGATTTGGACGATGCGAGAAACGGCCCAGCCGTGCAAGATTTATGGATGCTGCTCAATGGAGAACGCGCAGATAAATTAGTACAACTGGATATTCTACTTGAAGGTTATCAAGAGTTTTGCGATTTTAATGAACACGAATTGAAACTAATAGAGCCATTACGTGGTCTACGAATGGTGCATTATATGGCTTGGTTGGCGAAACGTTGGAATGATCCTGCTTTTCCTCTCGCTTTTCCTTGGTTCAATGACCCTAAGTATTGGGAAAGCCAAGTACTGGCATTTAAGGAACAAATCGCTGCTCTAGCCGAAACACCATTGTCGCTCACACCACAGTGGTAATACATTTTAGTCGACAAAGATAAAGATAATGGAGAACCTGATGAAAAAGCTGTTTGCACTCGTTGCAACTCTCATGTTGAGCGTATCGGCATATGCTGCTCAGTATAAGGAAGATGTGAACTACAAGGTTCTCGATCAACCTCACTCAACACAACCTAGTGTTGTAGAATTTTTCTCATTCTACTGCCCACACTGTAATGCCTTTGAACCTATCATTTCAAAACTTGATAGCCACCTTCCTGACGGTGTGAAACTCGAGAAAAACCACGTTTCTTTTATGGGCGGTAACATGGGCTTTAACATGAGCAAAGCCTTTGCGACTATGGTTGCATTGAATGTTAAAGACAAAATGATTCCTGTGATGTTTGACCGTATTCATAATCAACGTAATGCACCAAAAAATGTCGAAGAGCTACGTCAAATATTCGTTGATCATGGGGTTGATGGTAAGAAATTTGATGATGCATTTAACGGCTTCGCGGTAGATTCAATGGCTCGTCGCGGCGATAAAGACTTCCAAGCAAAAGGCTTGCAAGGTGTTCCTTCTATTGTGGTAAACAACCAATACTTAGTAGAAATGGGCAGCTTAAAATCCATTGATGAATTCTACGATCTCGTAAACTACTTGCTTAAAAAGTAAGTGGTCACAAAGTTAACCGATTAAAAAAGGGAGCCATAGGCTCCCTTTTCTTTGGATTTTAATGTGTTTTATGAATGGTTTTTAGCGTGGCGTCTTTTCCTTCCCAAACGGTGTTCAACCACTGGTTAAACTGGCGCTTATACTGCTTGTCATTAAAGTAATCGCCCGTCACTTGCTCGTCCATCGGTAGGATTTTCACCTTCACCACAATGCGCTTCATTCTTCCCATCAACATGTCGCGAAATGGTTTATCCAAGTTATCAGGATACGCCAAGGTGACATCAATGATGTTCTCAAACTGCTCTCCCATGGCCGCCAAAGTATAGGCAATACCACCGGTTTTTGGCTGCAACAAATGTTGATATGAAGAACGAGTTTGCCGGCGCTTCTCTGGGGTAAACCGAGTACCTTCAACGTAGTTCACTACCGTCGTTGGGTTGTATTTAAACTTGCTGCACGAGCGACGCGTGGTCTCTAAATCTTGGCCGCGTTTTTCAGGATGACGCAACAAATACTCTCGAGAATAACGACGCATAAAGGGCATATCCAAAGCCCAACACGCCATTCCAACAAAGGGAACGTACAACAATTGTTGTTTTAGAAAAAATTTAGGCATTGGTATGCGATCTTTAAACACACTGCAAAGCACAACAATATCTGTCCAGCTCAGGTGGTTACTGATCATCAAATACCAGCCATCTTTTTTTAGCTCATCTAACCCCTCAATCTCCCACTCGACACGGTTAGAAAGCGCAAGTATGCCAGTATTGACGGTTGCCCATAGCCACATCGATTTATCTGCGGCTCGAGTTGCCCAGATTTTCATTTTTGCGGTTGGCAAGAATAACTTGATGATCGCAATCAGGCAGATAATTAACGAGTTAACTGCCGTGTTAAGCAACACCAATAACACATTGATAACTAAAAGAGGGTAAGCCAGCATAATACAACTACAAGGAGCGAACAAAAAAACAGCGTGTAATTATACTAGCTTAATCCTTTTATGAAATGTTTCTTTCGATGGTCAGACAACTAGATTGACTGTGCGGTTAACTGCTTCAACAACCTATCCATTGCTCGGTAACCAAGTGCTTCAGCCAGATGTACTCGTTGAATTCGATCCTCGCCCTGCAAATCGGCAATCGTGCGCGCCACCTTGATAATGCGATGATAAGCCCGAATAGAGAGTCCCAGCCGATGTAACGCGCTTTCTAAAAATTCCGCATCGGCTTTTTCTAGCTGGCAATAGCGTTCAATCTCTCGACTTTGCAGTAGCGCATTGACCTTACCCGAACGCTCGAGCATCACCTCGCGAGCCTCAAGCACTCTCTGTCGAACTTCTTGAGTAGATTCACCGCGGTCACCACCATTGGCCAATGTACCTTTGGGAAGCGCCGGTATCTCAATCGACATATCAAAGCGATCCAGTAATGGACCAGATAAACGACTCAAGTAGCGCAGAATCACCTGCGGATTAGCTCGTGCCTGATTGCCCTCATAATAGCCTGTAGGACTAGGATTGAGTGCACCCACTAGCTGAAAACGAGCTGGAAACCGTGTTTTACCCTGCGCTCGTGAAATGATGATTTCTCCTGACTCAAGCGGCTCACGCAGTGAATCGAGCACCTTACGCTCAAACTCTGGCATTTCATCTAAAAAGAGCAATCCATTGTGCGCGAGAGAAATCTCTCCGGGCCTGGGGATGGTTCCTCCCCCAACCAAAGCAGCCATGGAACTTGAATGATGGGGAGCACGAAACGGTCTCTGCTTCCAGTTATGTTGATTGATCTCTTGCTGAGTAAGGGATGCAACTGACGCAGTTTCCATCGCTTCATCATCACTCATTTGTGGTAACAGATCGCAAAGGCGCGAAGCCAACATGGTTTTCCCTGTGCCAGGAGGCCCCAGAAAAAGCAAATTATGATTACCTGCTGCAGCAATTTCCAAAGCTCGCTTGCCTTGTTGCTGACCAATAATATCTTGCAAGTCTCGCGTTGAGTCGGATGCTGTTATCGGCGTATTGGTTTGAAACAACGATAAGTTTTTCTGTCCGCATAACTGCGCGCACACATCTAAAAGAGTTTGCGCCGACTTATGGGTATCCTTACCAACTAACGCGGCTTGATCGCCATTTTCATCTGGAACAATTAAACAGCGCTTCTCGCGGTTAGCCGCTAGAGCAGCAGGCAACACGCCCTTCACTGGACGTAAATCGCCCGACAGTGCTAGCTCCCCTAAAAACTCATAGCCATCTAAATGAGTTGCCGGAATTTGTTCTGCCGCAGCCAAAATCCCTAATGCAATTGGCAGATCAAAACGACCTCCCTCTTTAGGAAGATCCGCAGGTGCCAAATTGACCGTGATTCTTTTGGCGGGAAACTCAAAATTGGAGTTAACAATGGCACTGCGCACTCGATCACGCGACTCTTTTACTGTGGTTTCCGGAAGCCCCACAAGGGTAAACCCAGGCATACCATTGCTGATATGCACTTCCACAGTAACAGAAGGGGCTTCTACCCCAACACTTGCTCGACTGTGGATAATCGCCAGTCCCATAAACACATTACCTATTGATTAAAAAGCATTCAGCGAATAGATACGTCATTATTCATATCGCCACTTATAGTTATATACCCAAAGGAGACGATAAATTAATATGAAAAAAGAATGAGTTTTTGCTTGTCAGATAACAGAACAATGTGATACCACTATGGCTACAGGATATTTCTTAACAACATCACAGCAATTTAAGAAAAAAACAGAATGATTTTTAACGCACACAACCTCTCTATTATTAGCCTTATTCTCGTGGTCATTATTGGCACCGCGCGGGGGCTTGTGGGCGCTAGATAAACCACCAAATTTTAAAACCCCCGCACTGAAAAGTCCGGGGGTTTTTTTACAACTAAATACAGACATAAAATAGCCAATCTGACCAATACTTGGTCAGAAAGAATCGGAAGAATGGGAGTGGCACATGAAGTGCAAACACAACACAACAAAACACTACACGCCGCAGTGTAGTAATGGGGAGGCACGATGACCGGAGCACAATTAGTCGTTGCAGCCCTAAAGCAACAGGGGATTCAAACCGTTTTTGGATACCCCGGCGGTGCCATCATGCCAATCTATGATGCGCTGTACGATGGTGGTGTAGAACACGTTCTATGTCGTCATGAGCAGGGAGCTGCAATGGCGGCTATAGGTATGGCAAGGGCCACACAGAAAGTGGCGGTTTGCATGGCAACCTCAGGACCAGGCGCGACCAACTTAGTCACAGGTTTAGCCGATGCATTTCTTGATTCCGTTCCTCTCGTCGCCATCACCGGTCAAGTCGCCAGCTCCCACATTGGTACCGACGCTTTTCAAGAAATGGACGTTATCGGTATGTCCCTTTCCTGTACCAAACACAGTTACCTTGTTACCGATATTAATGAACTCGCTCCCACTCTTGCAGAAGCTTTTGAAGTTGCTCAGGCCGGCCGACCAGGTCCTGTTATCGTTGATATCGCTAAAGATGTCCAATTAGCTCAATCCCCTGCCGAACATATTCCAGCATTTACACCACCAGCTACCCCTGTAGTCGATGATCTGCAACTTGCACAAGCTCAAGAGATGTTAGGCAAAAGCCAGCGTCCGGTTCTTTATGTAGGTGGCGGCGTACAATTGGCTCATGCAACTGACACCGTTCGTCAGTTTCTTACGGCCAATCCAATGCCATCAGTGAGCACTTTAAAAGGGCTAGGCACCATTGATCGTCATAATCCTAATTACTTAGGTATGCTGGGTATGCACGGAACTAAAGCAGCAAACTTGGTGGTACAGGAGAGTGACCTGTTAATCGTAGTAGGGGCACGTTTTGACGACCGAGTGACAGGCAAATTAGATACCTTTGCGCCTGAAGCCAAAGTCATTCATCTGGATATTGATGCGGCTGAATTCAATAAACTTCGTCACGCTAATGCGGCCTTACGTGGCGACATTAACCTGATTCTTCCCCAACTAGAATTAACTCATGACATCGCCTCTTGGTTGCAACACTGCTCAGAATTGCGTCAAGAACACCAATGGCGTTACGACCACCCAGGTGATGCTATTTATGCCCCACTGCTACTAAAACAGCTATCCGATATGATGCCGGATTCTGCCATGGTATCGACCGATGTGGGCCAACACCAAATGTGGTCAGCACAGCATATTCAACCTCGTGAACCGCAAAACTTTATCTCTTCTGCAGGTCTAGGCACCATGGGCTTTGGGTTACCGGCGGCAATGGGAGCTGCTGTAGCACGTCCTGAAGATCAATCTATCCTTATCTCAGGTGATGGCTCTTTTATGATGAACGTACAAGAGCTAGGCACCTTAAAACGTCGTCAAATCCCAGTAAAAATGGTACTGCTTAACAACCAACGTTTGGGCATGGTACGCCAGTGGCAATCACTGTTCTTTGATGGACGCCATAGCGAAACCATTCTTGATGACAACCCTGATTTCGTGATGCTAGCGAAAGCCTTCAACATTCCAGGTAAAACCATTACCAAGAAAGAAGAAGTTGAGCCAGCGCTAAAAGAGATGCTAGCAAGTAAAACTGCGTATCTACTGCACGTAGAAATTGACGAAGAAGAAAACGTATGGCCGCTTGTTCCACCAGGTGCATCAAATAGCGACATGTTGGAAAACACGTAGGAGAAAGAAAATGCAAAGATATCTTATCGACATAAAAGCGGATGACAAACCCGTATTACTAGAGCGTGTTCTTCGTGTCGTACGCCACCGCGGTTTCATTATTCGTCAAGTCGCTGGCACTCAGAACCATGAAAGCAAAATCGCCAGTGTAGAGATCATTGTTGATAGCGACAGACCGATTACTACACTCACTAACCAAATTGAAAAATTGTGGGATGTGCGTACTGTTGAGGTCACTAAGATCAAAATAGATGAACTACCCAACAACAACTTACAGCAAAAAATTTGTGCATAATGGAGTGCCTATTATTCATGCCTGATTTTGGGTCAATACCCCATCAGGTGTGAACTTATATTGAGGATTTTCGTTCGTCCGCAATATCGCAGGAACTCAGTTCACTCGCATTAAAAGCGAGCACTCAAAGCACAGGCAAACACGAAAGTTCAACCACAGACAAGCCAATCAAAACATAGAACTGCCTTGGTTGAACCACATAAAATTAACAAGGAACAAAGCAATGCCTAAATATCGTTCGGCAACAACAACTCACGGAAGAAACATGGCAGGTGCACGTGCACTTTGGCGTGCAACGGGTGTAAAAGAAGGTGATTTTGGTAAGCCAATCATCGCTGTGGTTAACTCTTTCACTCAATTTGTACCAGGCCACGTTCACCTTAAAGACCTTGGTCAAATGGTCGCGCGCGAAATCGAAGCTGCTGGTGGTATCGCTAAAGAATTCAACACCATTGCTGTAGATGACGGTATCGCAATGGGTCATGGCGGCATGCTGTATTCCCTGCCTTCTCGTGAATTGATTGCCGACTCAGTAGAATACATGGTGAATGCGCACTGCGCGGATGCCATGGTGTGTATTTCTAACTGTGACAAAATCACCCCGGGAATGCTGATGGCGTCAATGCGCTTGAACATCCCAGTAATTTTCGTTTCTGGCGGTCCGATGGAAGCAGGCAAAACCAAGCTTTCTGATCAGATCATCAAACTCGACCTTATTGACGCGATGAAGCAAGGCGCCGATCCAACCGTAACCGATGAGCAAGTAGAACAAGTAGAACGTTCCGCTTGTCCAACTTGTGGTTCATGTTCTGGTATGTTTACCGCAAACTCAATGAACTGTCTTACTGAAGCTCTTGGTCTATCTCAACCAGGTAACGGTTCATTGGTTGCGACTCACGCCGACCGCAAAGAGCTATTTTTAAGTGCCGGTCGTCGCATTGTTGAATTAACCAAACGCTACTACGAACAAGATGACGAAACTGCTTTACCTCGTAGCATTGCCTCTAAAGATGCGTTTGAAAACGCGATGGCGCTTGATATCGCTATGGGTGGCTCAACCAACACGGTTCTTCACTTACTCGCAGCAGCCCAAGAAGGTGACGTAGACTTTGATATGGTGGATATTGATCGCCTATCTCGCCAAGTGCCTCACCTATGTAAAGTGGCACCATCGACTCAGAAATATCACATGGAAGACGTGCACCGCGCTGGTGGCGTAATGGGTATTCTAGGTGAGCTACAACGTGCAGGCCTATTGCATGATGAGACTCGAACCGTGCTAGGTGTATCAATGAAAGAGCAGCTTGCTCAATACGATGTAATGCAAACCAGCACTCAAGCAGTGAAAGACTTCTACCGTGCAGGTCCTGCGGGCATCCGTACTACTGAAGCCTTCTCGCAAGATTGCCGTTGGGACACACTAGACGATGACCGTGCCGACGGTTGTATTCGTACCAAAGAGAAGGCCTTTAGCCAAGACGGTGGCCTTGCGGTTCTTAAAGGTAATATCGCACTGGATGGCTGTATTGTTAAAACAGCAGGTGTTGATGAAAGCATTCTGAAATTCACAGGCCCTGCTATCGTGTTTGAAAGCCAAGAAGACGCGGTTGATGGCATTCTTGGTGGCAAAGTAAAAGCAGGTCACGTTGTGGTGATTCGCTACGAAGGCCCTAAAGGTGGTCCAGGAATGCAAGAAATGCTTTACCCAACCACTTACCTAAAATCAATGGGACTTGGTAAAGAGTGTGCACTACTTACTGATGGTCGTTTCTCTGGTGGTACTTCTGGTCTTTCTATCGGTCACGCATCACCTGAAGCAGCCAATGGCGGCATCATCGGTCTAGTGAAAACAGGCGATACCATCGCTATCGACATTCCAAACCGCACCATAGATCTCCAAGTCACTGAAGACGAACTGGAGCAACGCCGCATCGAACAAGACAAACTTGGTTGGAAACCTGTTTCTCGCCAACGTGAAGTTTCATTCGCACTTAAAGCGTACGCCAGCATGGCAACCAGTGCTGACAAAGGAGCCGTGCGCGATAAATCCAAATTAGAGGACTAAGTGCATGACCGAATCCAAACCAACTGGCGCAGAGTATCTGCGCCAAATCATCAAAGCACCTGTTTACGATGTTGCCCATGTGTCTCCTCTGCAAGAGATGACTCGCCTTTCCGAACGCATTGGCAACCAAGTACAAATTAAACGAGAAGACCGCCAACCGGTTCACTCATTTAAATTGCGCGGTGCTTACAATATGGTTTCGAGCCTAACCGAAGACCAAAAAGCAGCAGGCGTTATTGCCGCCTCCGCAGGCAACCATGCCCAAGGTATGGCCCTTTCGGGATCCAAATTAGGCATTCGTACTACCATCGTTATGCCGAAAACCACCCCCGACATTAAAGTGTCAGCGGTAAAAGGCTTTGGCGGTAATGTTGTGCTGTTTGGTAATAACTTTGATGAAGCCAAAGGTGAAGCTGAACGCCTTGCTGCTGAAAATGGTTATACGTTTGTTCCACCTTTCGATCACCCATTAGTGATTGCAGGGCAAGGCACCATTGGCTTAGAAATACTGCAACAAAACAGCAACTTGGATTACATCTTCGTTCCTGTCGGCGGCGGTGGTTTGGCGGCGGGTATCGCGGTATTGGTCAAACAACTGATGCCAGAAGTAAAAGTAATCGCTGTCGAACCAGAAGACTCAGCCTGTTTGAAAGCAGCTCTTGATGCGGGCAAACCGGTCGTTTTAGATCAAGTTAGCATGTTCGCCGATGGTGTGGCGGTGAAACGAATTGGAGACGAAACGTTCCGTCTTTGCCAAAAATACCTCGATGGTCACGTGTGTGTCTCTAGTGATGAAATCTGCGCAGCCGTCAAAGATATTTTCGAAGATACTCGCGCGATTGCAGAACCATCCGGTGCCCTTGCTCTTGCTGGTTTGAAAAAATACGCAGAACAAAACGAGCTATCTGATAAGAAACTTGCCACCGTTCTATCCGGTGCGAATACCAACTTCCACGGCTTACGTTATGTATCTGAACGCTGTGAATTAGGTGAAAAACGTGAAGGTCTTTTGGCTGTCACCATTCCAGAACGTAAAGGGGCTTTCTTCGAATTTTGCCAAATTATTGGTGAACGTGCCGTCACGGAATTCAACTACCGTTATGGCAATGACCAATTGGCAAATATCTTCGTTGGGGTTCGTCTCGCGGGCGGTCAAGAAGAGCTGAAAAGCATCATTGCTGATCTGCATAATGCGGGTTATCCAGTCCAAGACCTTTCTGATGATGAAATGGCCAAGCTGCACATTCGTTATATGATCGGTGGCAAACCGTCTAAACCACTACAAGAACGTCTTTATAGCTTCGAGTTTCCTGAATACCCAGGCGCATTATTGAAGTTCTTGAGTACGTTAGGGACGCATTGGAATATCAGCCTGTTCAACTATCGCAATCACGGAGCTGACTATGGTCGCGTTCTGTGTGGATTTGAGTTATCTAACGATGATCTCGCTCGTTTTTCAGAGCATCTCGTTGAGTTGAGCTACCAATACAAAGACGAAACCGACAACCCGTCTTATCGTTTCTTCTTAGCCAAGTAACTCGTTTTTACTGATGTGAAAACCACCGTATATCGGTGGTTTTTTTATAAAAAAATCCCGCCTTTCGACGGGGAAGCCCAAGAAAAATCGGGATAGTAATGCTTATTGGAGTCGTTATGGAAGTAATGGTTACTGTGACTGATTATCTTCTGGTGATGACACTAGTGGCTTCTTTTTCTTCAGATTCATATCAGCCCACAACGCACCTCCTGCCGCGACAAGTCCAACCAAAGGCATCAGAGAGTGGTTATTAGGCGATCCCATAAAAAAAGAACATATCGAAATAAAGCACAACACAGCATAGATAGTAATTCTGTCGAGTGATGTCATTTTTCGGCCACACATTGTTACAAACTTGTTAATTAAATTATAACAAAAAAGTAACTTTGCCAAGGTTGTGTTGAATATTTTTTCTTCACTAGTATTATCTACGCCCAAACGCGACTGCTAATTTGAGTTTACCCATGAATTTTAATCCTGAAGAAGCCACTGTGACATTAGAAGCAGAGGGGCTACGTTGTCCTGAACCAGTAATGATGGTGAGAAAGACCATACGCAATATGCAAGACGGCGATATTTTGCTGATAAAAGCAGATGATCCGTCCACTGCTCGTGACATCCCAAGCTTTTGCCGCTTTATGGATCATCAACTTATCGAAGCACAAACGGATGCAGTGCCTTATCTATATGTTATTAGGAAAGGTTTAGCGTAGTTGCTAATCGAAAAAGAGGCTGCCATTGGCAGCCTCTTTATTATTCGTCTTTTATTGAATGAAGCTCAGATTGGAGTTTATGTACCTCGCGATGCAAGGTTCGTAACTCCTCCCGTAACGGCATGATATAAATCACGCGAATCCACGCCTCTAGCGTTAACCCAGTAAGAATAAACGCCCCGACAACCATGGGTAACCACATATCCGTTAACGCCATACCCAAGAAAGTTAACAAAAGACCAAAGGTAAACAAATAACTTTGGCTCTTAGCACTCATACCCGTATAACGTGTCAACATAGTCAGCCCTCTTTCGATAACCGCCTTAACTGTTTAAACAGTAGCATGAGCGTTATTTATTGGGTATGCCCGCCATCACTCTTAATCAATTTCTGTGACAGACTGTGATCTACGACTTTCTGTTAGTAAAACACAGAGCCTACAGCCAAACCAATAAATAGCAGAGCAGTAACTTTGCGAATCAGCGCTAAAGGCATTTTGTCCGCAGAAAGTTTACCAATTAATACCACTGGCACATTCGCTAACAGCATACCAATGGTGCTACCAACAACGACCCATTCTAACTGAGACGCATAGTTTGCCCCAAGAATGGACGTTGCGATCTGGGTTTTGTCCCCAATCTCAGCAATAAAGAAAGCGATAAAGCTCGCAACAAATGGGCCATGATTCAAGATAGTTTCATCGTCATCGATTTTATCAGGAATCAAAATCCATCCAGCCATTGCCAAAAAACTCGCAGCAACGACCCATTTCAGGATTTCTGGAGTGATATAGTCTGCTACCACCACCCCAAGCCACGCAGCTAAAGCATGGTTTGCAACGGTTGCCGCCAAAATGGCCAATATGATTGGCACAGGCTTACGGTAACGACTGACTAACAAAAGAGAAAGAAGCTGCGTTCGATCGCCAATTTCGGCCAACGCAACAGTACTAATAGAAACAGCTAAAACGCTCACGACATGCTCATTGGGGCAGGGAATTATTATTTTAAAACCATAGACAAACGTCACTCCCCACCCCGGTTTGTGATGTTTGTCTAAGGTCTTGCTAAACTCAGCGAAGTGCTGAGTCTCGAGCGCCACTCTGCATACTTAAATGGGTTAAATAGCGGCAGAGATTATGTTGACGAACGAACCAAACACAAGCCGTGTTCAATAAGCTACTCCCCAAAGACGGGCCGAATCATAGCGACCAAAAATATAAAGCACAAGCTTAAATCCCTAGAGGTGCGGTATTTCGAGGAAAAACCCTGTATTAATAAGGGAAAAATTCATTAAACGAAATTAACGCCCAATAATTAAACAAGATTTCCTCTACTTTGTCGGTTAAGAACTAGGTATACTTGGTGGCAATTTTTTATCACTTTAGACAGAAAGAATCGCGCGAACCTGACTATGCAAAAATACGATATCAAAACCTTTCAGGGTATGATCCTCGCGCTGCAGGATTATTGGGCCCAACAAGGCTGCACCATTGTTCAACCATTAGACATGGAAGTAGGTGCAGGTACTTCTCACCCAATGACATGCTTGCGTGCTCTTGGTCCAGAGCCAATGGCAACGGCTTACGTTCAACCATCTCGTCGTCCAACTGACGGTCGTTATGGCGAAAACCCGAACCGCCTACAGCACTACTACCAATTCCAAGTAGTGATCAAACCATCTCCAGACAACATTCAAGAGCTATATCTAGGTTCTCTTAAAGTTCTGGGTATTGATCCTCAAGTTCACGACATTCGTTTCGTGGAAGATAACTGGGAAAACCCAACTCTAGGCGCATGGGGTCTAGGCTGGGAAGTATGGCTAAACGGTATGGAAGTAACTCAGTTTACTTACTTCCAACAAGTTGGTGGCTTAGAGTGTAAACCAGTAACTGGTGAGATCACTTACGGTATTGAACGTCTAGCAATGTACATTCAGGGCGTTGATTCTGTATATGATCTAGTGTGGACTGATGGTCCTCTAGGCAAAGTGACTTACGGTGACATCTACCACCAAAACGAAGTTGAGCAATCAACATACAACTTCGAACACGCTGATGTGGATTTCCTCTTCACTTACTTCGATCAGTGTGAGAAAGAATGTAAACACCTTCTTTCACTAGAAAAACCACTTCCTCTTCCTGCTTATGAACGCATTCTGAAAGCAGCGCACTCGTTCAACCTACTGGATGCGCGTAAAGCGATCTCGGTAACTGAACGTCAACGCTACATTCTGCGCATTCGTGACTTAACTAAGTCAGTAGCAGAAGCTTATTACGCATCTCGTGAAGCTCTAGGTTTCCCTATGTGTAATAAATCAGACGACAAAGCATAAGGGGAAGAACAATGGCTAAAGAATTTCTGATTGAGCTTGGTACTGAAGAACTTCCACCAACTCAACTGCGCACCCTAGCAGAAGCGTTTGCAGCAAACTTTGAAAAAGAACTGAAAGATGCAGAACTGTCTCACCAAGGTGTGAAATGGTACGCAACTCCACGTCGTCTTGCGCTTAAAGTAACTGATCTTGCTGGAGCACAATCTGACAAAGTCGTTGAAAAACGTGGTCCTGCAGTGAACGTAGCGTTCGATGCAGAGGGTAACGCAACGAAAGCAGCTCAAGGTTGGGCACGCGGTAATGGCATCACTGTTGAACAAGCAGACCGCCTAAAAACCGACAAAGGCGAGTGGCTACTGTTCAAACAAGAAGTGAAAGGTCAACCGACTCAAGACATCATTGTAGAACTTGCAGCAAAAGCACTAGCGAACCTGCCAATCGCAAAACCAATGCGTTGGGGCGACAAAGAAACTCAGTTTATTCGTCCAGTTAAAACGCTAACTATCCTGATGGATTCTGACCTTATCGAAGGCGAAATCCTCGGCGTGAAATCGGCGCGTACCATCCGTGGTCACCGTTTCATGGGCGAACCTGAGTTCACCATCGATTCAGCATCACAATACCCAGCGATTCTTGAAGAACGCGGTAAAGTCATTGCTGACTACGAAACGCGTAAAGCGATCATTATTAAAGACTCTCAAGCTGCAGCGGCAAAAGTTGGCGGCGTGGCTGATCTTGAAGATGACCTAGTAGAAGAAGTAACAGGCCTAGTTGAATGGCCAGTGGTTCTAACTGCGAAATTCGAAGAAAAATTCTTAGCAGTACCTGCTGAAGCATTGGTTTACACCATGAAAGGTGACCAGAAATACTTCCCAGTGTACGACGAGAACAAAAACCTACTGCCTAACTTTATTTTCGTATCTAACATCGAATCTAAAGAGCCACGCCACGTTATCGAAGGTAACGAGAAAGTTGTTCGTCCACGTCTTGCGGATGCTGAATTCTTCTTCAATACAGACCGTAAACAGAAATTGATTGATAACCTACCTCTTTTAGAAAAAGCAATTTTCCAGAAGAAACTGGGCACAATCAAAGACAAAACGGACCGTATCACTGAACTTGCTGGCTATATTGCAGAGCAAATCGATACTGACGTAGAAAAAGCAAAACGCGCTGGTCTACTGGCTAAATGTGACCTAATGACATCAATGGTGTTCGAATTTACCGAAACTCAAGGTGTTATGGGCATGCACTACGCTCGCCACGACGGTGAAGATGAGCAAGTTGCAGTGGCACTTAACGAGCAATACATGCCTCGTTATGCGGGTGACCGACTACCAAGTAACGGCGTTTCAGCAGCAGTAGCAATGGCAGACAAGCTAGACACTATCGTAGGTATCTTCGGTATTGGCCAAGCACCAAAAGGTTCTGACCCATTCGCACTTCGTCGCGCATCACTAGGTGTTCTACGTATCATCGTTGAGTACGGTTACCACTTAGACCTAGTTGACCTGATCGCGAAAGCGAAATCACTATTTGGTGACAAACTGACTAACGCGAACGTAGAAGAAGACGTATTGGAGTTCATACTAGGTCGTTTCCGTGCATGGTACCAAGATGAAGGCTTCAGCGTGGATATCATCCAAGCGGTTCTTGCTCGCCACCCAACGAAACCTGCGGACTTTGACCAACGTGTTAAAGCGGTATCTCACTTCCGTGGTTTGGATGCAGCAGAAGCACTAGCAGCAGCGAACAAACGTGTAGGTAACATCCTTGCGAAATTCGACGGCGAACTAGCAGAAGAAATCGATCTTGCCCTTCTTCAAGAAGACCAAGAGAAATCGCTAGCAGAAGCGGTAACAGTGATGTCTGAAGCACTTGAGCCAGCATTCGCAACCGGTAACTACCAAGAAGCATTAACCAAACTGGCTGACCTACGTGAGCCCGTGGATGCATTCTTCGATAACGTTATGGTTATGGCAGACGACGAAGCACTTAAATTGAACCGTCTAACGCTACTGAATAACCTGCGTAATCTATTCCTAGAAATCGCAGATATTTCTCTCCTTCAGAAATAAGCATAATATTCTATATTATTTAGCGTAAAGCCCGACTCTATCGAGTCGGGCTTTCTTTTTTTCGCCAAAACAAATTATTACTTTGATCGACCAGTTTGATGCGGTATGTTCAATAATGACTCAACAAGGTGTTTTCTACACCAACATCATTATTAAAAATACACACAACATACAATTAGGTATTCGAGTAATGCAGTTTTCTACATTTGGCGAGAAATTTAATCGATATTCCGGTATCACCCAGTTAATGGACGATCTTAATGATGGTCTACGCACTCCCGGAGCAATCATGCTCGGTGGTGGTAATCCTGCGGCGATCCCTGAAATGCTCGACTATTTCAAGCAAACCAGTGAAGACATGCTCAAGGACGGCTCACTTATTTCAGCGATGACTAACTATGATGGCCCACAAGGAAAGGACCAGTTTATTCAACAGTTAGTTACTCTGATTAAAGACACGTATGGTTGGGATATCTCTGCCAAAAACATCAGCTTAACCAATGGTAGTCAGAGTGGATTCTTCTATCTGTTTAACCTACTCGCTGGTAAGCAACCAGACGGGACACAGAAAAAGATTTTACTGCCCCTTGCCCCTGAATACCTCGGCTATGGCGATGCAGGAATCGATGACGATATTTTCATTTCTTACCATCCGGAAATCGAGCTACTCGATGATGGCTTGTTTAAATACCATGTCGATTTCGACCAGCTCCAAGTCGATGATTCTATTGCTGCTATCTGTACTTCCCGTCCAACCAACCCAACTGGGAATGTGTTAACCGAGGAAGAAATTCTCAAACTCGATGAGCTAGCACGCGCCAATAATATTCCGCTGATCATTGATAATGCCTACGGACTGCCGTTTCCGAACATCATTTTTGAAGATGTCGAACCATTTTGGAATGACAACACTATTTTATGCATGAGCTTATCGAAACTCGGCCTACCCGGTGTGCGCTGTGGCATTGTGATTGCGAGTGAAGCGATCACCCAAGCTCTCGCCAACATGAATGGCATCATTAGCCTAGCACCGGGCAGTATCGGTCCTGCAATTGCACAACACATGATTGAGCAAGGGGATTTACTGCGTTTAAGCCAAGACGTAATCAAGCCTTTCTACCGTGAGAAATCACAGCAAGCGGTCGCTATGCTGCAAGAAGCGATTACCGATCCTCGTTTTCGCATTCATAAACCAGAAGGCGCGATTTTCCTCTGGCTATGGTTCGATGAATTGCCGATTACCACCATGGAACTTTATAAACGTCTCAAAGCTCGTGGTGTATTGATTGTGCCAGGAGAGTATTTCTTTATCGGTCAGAAAGAAGAGTGGGAGCATGCTCATCAGTGTCTGCGTATGAACTATGTTCAAGACAATGAAGCGATGCAAAAAGGCATCAATATCATCGCTGAAGAAGTGGTAAAAGCCTACGCAGAATAGCTTGTTCAGCTTTTGGGTTACCATAACCCAAAAACTCTTACTGCTGTCTCACACGCAAATAGCTGACAAATAAAAAGAGCACCAATTGGTGCTCTTTCACTTCTTTATTGCAGCAAATTCTGCCAATACTCAACCTAAATTAGTCTTTCTTGCCTTCCAATAGATTGCTTGGCGCTTTGCCGTTAATTGCAATCTTGCGTGGTTGCATGGCTTCTGGAATTTCACGTTCTAGGTCGATGTGTAGCAGACCATTTTCCATTGAAGCACCGATGACTTTCACGTAATCCGCCAATTGGAATTTACGTTCAAAATCACGTTCAGCAATGCCTTGGTAAATGTAGTTTTTACCTTCTTCCTCTTTGCGTTTACCGCTCACAACCAAGCTGGTTTCTTGTTGGGTAATATCCAACTCATCTTCAGCAAAGCCTGCAACCGCCATAGTAATACGGTATTGATTATCCGCTTTTTGTTCGATGTTGTATGGAGGGTAACCGCCTTGAGAGTTATTGTTTGCGCCAGTTTCCATCATGTTTAGTAGACGGTCAAAACCAATAGCGTTGCGGTATAAAGGAGTGAAATCTAAAGTTCTCATAGTACTATCCTCATTGTTTAAGCAATAGTCTTAGCAAAGAATCGAATCGCTAAGTGATGGGAATCTCATTCAATCAATGACATGAGGCCATCAAGTTTTCTATCTATTTGTTGCTCTGTCGTCCTCATCTGAGCGACTCACATTGCAACCTTTCCAGAGGCCCTATCGGCATCCTCTTCAACAATAGATATAAGGTCACTATTTGCGCTTTCAAGGGATTTTTTTAAATTTTTTCTCAAACATAAAAAAACCACTCCGAAGAGTGGCTTTTTATTCAAAGAATAATGCAACTACACATCAAGGTTTGCTACTTTCAGTGCGTTGTTTTCAATGAAGGCACGACGTGGTTCAACTTGGTCACCCATTAGTGTGGTAAACAGTTCGTCTGCACCAACCGCATCTTCAATCGTTACACGTAGCATACGGCGAGTTTCTGGGTCCATAGTGGTTTCCCATAACTGATCTGGGTTCATTTCACCCAAACCTTTGTATCGCTGTACCGCTAGACCGCGACGAGACTCTTTCACTAACCATTCAATCGCTTGTGAGAAGCTAGAGATTGGTTGGTTACGTTCTCCACGTTTCACATAAGCACCGTCTTCAATGAGTGCATCTAGTGACTCAGATAGATCCGCTATTTTCGCGTATTCACGTGAGTTAAGTAGATCAACACTGATTAAGTATTCGTGGGTCACACCGTTAGTACGAACCTTGATACGAGGCAGATAAGTTTGACGCTCTTCATCATGATGAATTTCAAAACTGTATTGACTTGCACCAGACTCTTTGTCGTTCAGTTGTTTCACTAAACGTTCAGCCCAAGCTTGAACACCCGCTTCAGTTTGACGAGTTTCTTCAGTCAAACGTGGAACATAAGTGAACTCGTACACCAATGCGTGAGGGTAACGACGGCTCATACGTTTCGTTAGTTTCACGACTTCGTTGTACTCTTGCACTAATTTCTCAAGCGGTGCACCAGCCAATGCAGGAGCGTCAGCGTTCACGTGTAGAGAAGCGCCATCCAATGCCAAAGAAATTTGGTATTGAGTCATTGCTTCTTCATCTTTGATGTACTGCTCTTGCTTACCTTTCTTCACTTTGTAAAGTGGTGGCTGAGCGATGTACACGTAACCACGTTCAATCAATTCAGGCATTTGACGGTAGAAGAAGGTCAATAGTAGCGTACGGATGTGCGCACCATCGACGTCCGCATCGGTCATGATGATGATGTTGTGGTAACGAAGTTTGTCTGGGTTGTATTCGTCACGTCCGATACCACAGCCTAGAGCGGTGATCAGTGTTGCTACTTCTTGAGAAGAAAGCATCTTATCGAAACGTGCTTTTTCAACGTTTAGGATTTTACCTTTAAGAGGTAAGATCGCTTGGTTTTTACGGTTTCGGCCTTGTTTAGCGGATCCGCCAGCCGAGTCCCCTTCCACAATGTACAGTTCAGAAACAGAAGGGTCTTTTTCCTGACAGTCAGCCAACTTACCTGGAAGACCTGCAAGGTCTAACGCACCTTTACGACGAGTCATATCACGTGCTTTACGCGCGGCTTCACGAGCACGAGCTGCATCGATAATTTTGGTACAAATCGTTTTCGCTTCGTTTGGATGTTCAGCTAGGTAATCACCTAGCTTCTCACCCATTGTGGTTTCTACTGCAGATTTCACTTCAGAAGAAACCAACTTGTCTTTGGTTTGGCTTGAGAATTTTGGATCAGGCACTTTAACCGAGATAACAGCCGTCAAACCTTCACGAGCATCATCACCTGACGCTGAGGTTTTTGCTTTCTTGCTGTAACCTTCTTTATCCATGTATGAATTCAGTGTACGAGTTAACGCCGCACGGAAACCAGCAAGGTGAGTACCACCATCGCGTTGAGGAATGTTGTTGGTGAAACAGAAAATGCTTTCTTGGAAACCATCATTCCATTGCAATGCCACTTCTACAGTGATGCCATCTTCACGCTCTTGCACAAAGTGGAATACTTTTTCATGGATTGGTGTTTTGTTGCGGTTAAGGTGTGTAACAAACGCTTGAATACCACCGTCGTACATGTAGTGGTTTTGTTTGTTATCTTCACGCTCGTCACGTAGGTGAATAGATACACCTGAGTTTAAGAATGACAACTCACGTAGACGTTTTGCCAGAATCTCATACACAAATTCGATATTGGTAAAGGTTTCTGCACTTGGCCAGAAACGCACTTTAGTACCAGAGTCTTCAGTATCACCAATTTCTTTTAATGGCTCATCTGGTACACCGTGGTGATAAGTTTGAGTATGGATTTTGCCATTACGATGGATGGTTAATTCCACTTTCTCTGATAGGGCGTTTACAACTGAAATACCTACACCGTGCAAACCACCAGACACTTTATAAGAGTTGTCATCGAATTTACCACCAGCGTGCAGTACCGTCATAATAACTTCAGCAGCAGAGACATTTTCTTCCGGGTGCAATTCGGTTGGAATACCACGGCCATCATCGCTGACAGAAACGGAATTATCTTCGTGGATCGTTACTACGATATCTTTACAGTAACCCGCTAACGCTTCATCAATTGAGTTATCCACTACCTCAAAAACCATGTGGTGTAGACCGGTGCCATCATCTGTGTCCCCGATGTACATACCAGGACGCTTACGTACTGCATCCAGACCCTTCAGTACCTTAATACTCGATGAATCGTAATTATTCGACATGAGTTACTCTCTCACTATTTTATCCTTGCCCTATTTCACCATGTTCCACATGAAACATCTTGCTATTCGGCTCGACCATGTCGGCAACTTGGCTTTCAGTAATAGAACTTACAAATACTTGAGCCCCCGTCGATTTTAAGCAATCAGCAAGACGCTTACGACGCTGGCTATCTAGTTCGGAGGCAAAATCATCAATTAAATAGATGCATTGCTTTCCTGTCAGTTCGGTGAGGTGCTGTCCCTGCGCTACACGCAGTGCACACACCATCAATTTTAGCTGACCTCGTGATAGAACATCTTCCACTGGTGTTCCATTCACTTTTATTTTTAAATCGGCTTTATTAGGGCCGCTGAAGGTGTAACCCAACAGTTGATCTCTTTCGAAATTTTTCTCCAATATCTCTAGATATGGAGTTTCTTTATCCCAGCCTCGGTAATATTTTACCGCGACTTCAAACTCAGGTAAAAAAGACGAACATAACGCCTGAGCAACAGATTTTATCTGTTCAACATAAAGACTGCGCCACTGGTCAATTTGCTCAGCAAGACGAGCTAGCTCCTGATCCCAGTAACTTAACTCGCGATAGCTCTTTGCTGTCTTCAACAATGCATTGCGTTGTTTGTTGAGCCGCTTAAATCGTCCCCATGCTTCAAAAAAAGCGGGTTCGGAATGAAAGACTCCCCAATCAACAAATGCACGTCGCTGTTTTGGTCCATCCGTCAGCAAATCAAAGCCTTCTGGATGAATTAGTTGCAGTGGTAATACTTGAGCTAATTGTGCTAATTTTTGGCCAGCCTGACCGCCTATTTTAACCTCTGTTGAGCCATCACGCTTCTTATTAATGCCAATTGGTAACTCAAATTGATCCGGGTTCAAAAAACGACCATGAACAAAGAGTTCCTGACACTGGTTTTGGATAACTCGACCAGTGATGGAGCTCTTAAAAGACCGCCCGTGCCCAAGCAAATAAATAGCTTCAAGGACGCTTGTCTTTCCGCTCCCATTCGGACCAATAAGAAAGTTAAAGCCTGATGATAAAGAAATATCACAGGCTTCGATATTGCGAAATTGCGAAATAACTAGACGAGTAAGCGGCATTGCGCAAATAGCTCAGAAACTACAGTCTAATTGGCATAACAACGTACATAGCGCTGTCATCTTCTACATTCTCGACCAAGGCACTGGCATTAGCATCGGACATAGAAAAACGAACATTTTCACACCGAAGTGTGTTGAGCACATCCAAGATATAACTCACATTAAAACCAATTTCGATAGGCTCACCACTGAAAGAGACATCCAACATCTCTTCGGCTTCTTCCTGCTCTGGGTTATTGGCAGTAATACGCATTTCATTATTTGCCAAGTTAACACGAACTCCGCGGAATTTCTCGTTCGACAAAATAGCCGCTCGAGAGAAAGCTTGACGCAATTCATCACAACTTGCTTGTAATGTTTTATTGGTATTTTGTGGTAATACCCGACGATAATCAGGGAAACGACCATCAACCAATTTAGAAGTGAAGATAAAGTTATTCACTTCCGCACGAATATTTGAACTACCAATCTGTAACGTCACAGTCTGCTCTGGAACATCTAATAGTTTAACCAGTTCTAGAACCCCTTTACGCGGTACTATCAATTGGCTTTGAGCAAGGTTGGCGTCAAATTGAGTCGTAGATACCGCCATCCGGTGTCCATCCGTAGCAACAGATCGCAGAACATTACCGTCAACTTCAAACAGCATACCGTTCAAATAGTAACGAACGTCTTGGTTCGCCATTGAAAATTGCGTTTTTTCAATCAAGCTGCGTAAATCGCCTTGTGTGATAGTTAACTCCATATCACTCTGCCAATCTTCAATGTTAGGAAAATCAGCAGCAGGCAATGTCGCCAAAGAAAAGCGACTGCGACCAGAGTGTACTTGCACTCTATCACCTTCTAAAACCACTGTAATCACAGCAGAGTCAGGTAAACCACGGCAAATATCTAAAAACTTACGCGCTGGAACGGTTACCGCTCCGGCCTCAAATTCACCTTCAAGCGCAACACGACTCACCAACTCCACTTCCAAGTCAGTCGCCGTCATGGAAAGCTGGTGATCTTCAACTTTCAGTAACAGGTTACCCAAAATCGGCAAAGTCGCCCGTCCACCTAAAGTGCCAGACACTTGCTGTAGAGACTTAATAAAGTGGCTACGTTCAATGGTAAATTTCATAGTTAACTCTTAAACGATGGAACAAATCAGCGCAAAGCATACACGCGATTTAAGATGAAAGCGTCCGAATCAGGTTCGAGTAGTCTTCTTTAATATCATGACTCTCTTCCCGTAATTGTTCTATTTTACGACATGCGTGAAGAACTGTCGTGTGGTCTCGTCCACCAAATGCATCACCAATTTCGGGTAAGCTGTGGTTAGTCAATTCTTTAGCCAGCGCCATGGCAAGCTGACGAGGACGAGCAACTGAACGAGAACGACGTTTAGACAATAAGTCTGCCACTTTAATCTTGTAGTATTCTGCGACCGTTTTCTGAATGTTATCAATGGTAACCAATTTTTCTTGTAACGCTAGTAAATCACGTAACGCTTCACGTACGAAATCAATCGTAATTGGACGACCGGTAAAGTTCGCATTCGCAATAACACGGTTCAAAGCACCTTCTAGCTCACGAACATTCGAACGCAGACGTTTAGCAATAAAGAACGCCACTTCATCTGGTAGATGAATCTGATGGTCTTCCGCTTTTTTCATCAAAATCGCAACGCGAGTTTCCAACTCTGGAGGCTCGATTGCGACGGTAAGGCCCCAACCAAAGCGAGATTTCAAACGATCTTCTACACCACTGATCTCTTTTGGATAGCGGTCTGAAGTCAGAATGATCTGTTGGTTGCCTTCAAGTAATGCGTTAAACGTGTGGAAGAACTCTTCTTGCGAACGTTCTTTGTTAGCGAAAAACTGAATATCATCGATCAACAATGCATCAACACTACGATAGTAACGTTTGAACTCTTCAATTGCGTTATTTTGTAGTGCTTTTACCATGTCCTGAACAAAACGTTCCGAGTGCATATACACGACCTTCGCATTCGGTTTGTTATCCACAATGGCATTACCAACCGCGTGCAATAGGTGAGTTTTACCCAAACCGGTCCCTCCATAAAGGAACAATGGGTTATAAGCAGCTCCAGGATTATCAGAGACTTGGCGTGCTGCGGCTAAACCAAGTTGGTTAGATTTACCCTCAACAAAATTATTAAACTTATGCTTAGGGTTAACATTAGAACGGTGACGAATGTCCGCTACTTCGTCTTCATCATCTTCCCATGTTTTGTGAACCGGTTTACGGTGCACCAACTGAGCAGGCGCAGACGACTCTGCCGCAAGATCGGCCTTGGTACGCACAGGCGCAGGTTTTGGCGCTACGACAGGGCGACTACCCACTTCGAAGCGCAAATTAGGGACATCATTACCACAATACTCCTGCAGTAACCGATTGATATTATGGATGTATTTATCTCTCACCCAGTCTAAAACAAAACGGTTAGGAGCAAACAAAGTGAGAGTATTGTCATTAAGCTCCGCCTGAAGCGGACGAACCCACATACTGAATTCAGTAGCTGATAGTTCTTCTTGAAGCTGTTGCAAACATTGCAACCAAAGCGAAGACGACACGTTTCCCTCACTCTAAATCAATGATCGATAAAGACCGACAATTCTACCTGTTGATAACTAAGATCGCCAGCGATTGATCAAAATTCCATGTGAATAAGATCCTAGTTATTCACAATCTATTCGTCATAATTTTTAGGATCCACACAAGTTACCCAACTTTACTCACATTATGATCCACATATCCCACGATCCTGTGAAGTTATCCCCATTTTTAAGTTTCTATTCGGTTATGTATCATAACTTCTAATTCTTTTTATTATTGAGTGGATAAACAGTAATATTAGCGCCATTCAAATGTGGAGATTCTAAAATGAAAAATTGGTTAAAAGCTTTGATTGCAAGCTTTGCAATTGTGGCAGCTAGCGCGCAAGCAGCAACCGAAGTAAAAGTAGGTATGTCAGGCCGCTATTTCCCGTTCACTTTCGTGAAACAGGATAAACTGCAAGGCTTTGAAGTTGACCTTTGGAATGAGATTGGTAAACGCAACAACTATGATGTCAAGTTTGTGACGGCAAGCTTCTCTGGATTATTTGGTTTATTAGAAACAGGTCGTATTGATACCATTTCCAATCAAATCTCTATTACTAATGAGCGTAAAGCAAAATACCTGTTCTCTGACCCGTACGTTATCGATGGTGCACAAATTACGGTACGTAAAGGTAATACCTCGATCAAGGGTATCCAAGATCTTGCAGGTAAGAAAGTGGCTGTTAACTTAGGTTCTAACTTTGAACAACTACTACGTAAATACGATACAGATGGCAAAATTAACATCAAAACGTATGATACTGGCATTGAACAAGATGTGGTTTTAGGTCGTTCTGATGCCTTTGTGATGGATCGTCTATCTGCTCTTGAATTGATTAAAAAGTCAGGCTTACCACTGCAACTTGCAGGTTCTCCTTTTGAAAAAATCGAAAACGCTTGGCCTTTCGTAAACAATGCTAAAGGCAAAAAACTTCAGCAAGAAGTGAACAAAGCTTTAACGGCAATGAGAACAGACGGTACACTAAGTAAAATATCTGAAAAATGGTTTGAAACTGACATTACCAAGTAATGTATTAAATCATCCTGATTAACCTTAAGGTGGAATCTCAGTATTCCACCTTAATTATTTATGGAGAATTAACTCATGGGATTCGATTTTGGCTACATGCTTGATCTCATGCCTATCCTACTCAAATATTTGGGTACCACCATGGCAATGGCGGTTTGGGGGCTACTCTTTGCCCTAGTACTCTCTGTGACTCTCGCTATTATTCGTGTTTTTAAAATTCCAGTGTTAGATCAGTTGAGCCAACTTTACATCAGCTTCTTTCGTGGAACTCCACTCCTCGTTCAGCTCTTTTTGATGTACTACGGTTTACCTCAAGTGATTCCAGCTTTAGTGGGATTAGATGCTTTCTCTGCATCGGTTATTGGTTTAACCCTGCACTTTGCATCCTATATGGCAGAAAGCATTCGTGCCGCCATTATTGGTATTGACCGTAGCCAGATGGAAGCCGCACTCTCTATCGGTATGAATTCATCACAAGCAATGCGCAGGATCATATTGCCTCAGGCGACTCGCGTCGCATTGCCCTCTTTGATGAACTATTTCATCGATATGATCAAATCGACGTCTTTGGCCTTTACCTTAGGGGTAACAGAGATCATGGCAAAGGCTCAGATGGAAGCATCATCTAGTTTCCGTTTCTTTGAAGCCTTTTTAGCAGTGGCTCTTATCTACTGGGTTGTAGTTTTGGTGCTAACTCGAGTGCAAATTTGGGCAGAATACAAACTGAATAAGGCATATCTACGATGATCACACTGAACAACATTCACAAACGTTTCGGCGACAGTGAGATTCTCAAGGGTATCGATCTGTCGATAAATAAAGGCGAAATCATCGTCATTATTGGTTCCAGCGGCACCGGAAAATCGACTCTTTTGCGTTGTGTTAATTGGCTAGAAACGCCAAATAAAGGGGTTATTGAAATAGATGATCTCAACGTTGATGCTCAGACTGCAACAAAAAAACAAATACTCGCTCTTAGACGCAAAACTGGCTTTGTTTTTCAAAACTACGCCTTATTTAGCCATATGACCGCTAAGCAAAATATTGCTGAAGGTTTAATTACCGTCAAAGGATGGCGCAAAGACGAAGCTTACAAAACGGCCCAATCTATTCTTAATGACATTGGATTAGGTGATAAAGCCGATCACTATCCAGCGGCACTTTCTGGCGGACAGCAGCAGCGTGTGGGAATTGGCCGAGCCATGGCACTCAAACCCGAACTTTTATTGTTTGATGAGCCCACATCGGCCCTTGACCCAGAGTGGGTTGGTGAAGTTCTTAATTTAATGAAAAAACTCGCACAAGATCATCAAACAATGTTAGTGGTTACTCACGAGATGCAGTTTGCTAGAGAAGTCGCGGACAGAGTGATCTTCATGGCTGAAGGTAATATTGTTGAGCAAGGTTCTCCACAGGATATTTTTACTAATCCACAGGATCCTCGCTTAAAAAGATTCTTAAATCAGGTGGGGATCGACTAACGATCCTTGTGATTTTATGGATTGTCCGTATAATCTGCCGACCGGAATAAGTAAGCCTATTTTAAATATATTTAAATGTGACTTGCTTTGGGCAACCGAATCATTGACACCTAATGTGACAGTGATTACAATTCCGCCTCTTTGTTAAGAGGCGCCGGACAGTCCTATCTTTAACAATAAAGAGAAGACATTTGCCCACGCCGGGTTTAATAAACCTAAAAACTACTGATCAGTAAGGTACTAAACAATGAAACGCACTTTTCAACCTTCAGTTCTAAAGCGCAAGCGCACTCACGGTTTCCGTGCACGCATGGCTACTGCGAACGGTCGTAAAGTAATTAACGCTCGTCGTGCTAAAGGCCGTAAGCGCCTTTCAAAATAATCGCTAAGTTTATTTTGAACACGTACGCGTTTAATCGGGAGTTACGTTTGTTAACTCCCGAGCATTATCAAACAGTCTTTCAGCAAGCTCATCGAGCTGGCTCTCCCCATTTCACAATTATTGCCCGTGCGAATAACCTTTCTCATCCTCGTTTAGGTTTGGCAGTTCCCAAAAAACAAATCAAAACAGCGGTAGGCCGTAATCGTTTTAAACGTCTTGCTCGAGAAAGCTTCCGTTTACAACAACACAAACTTCCTAACAAAGATTTTGTTGTCATTGCTAAAAAGAGCGCGCAAGATTTGTCAAATGAGGAAATGTTTAATTTGTTCGATAAGTTATGGCAACGCCTGTCTCGCCCTTCACGTGGTTAGCCATTGGTTTAGTAAAACTTTACCAGTGGGTAATTAGTCCGCTCATCGGTCCTCGGTGTCGGTTTACTCCAACCTGCTCTAATTACGCTCTAGAAGCTCTGAGAGTTCACGGTTTTGTAAAAGGGTGTTGGTTATCAGGCAAACGTCTATTAAAATGCCACCCTTTGAACGAAGGGGGCTTTGACCCCGTTCCACCAGTCCAAAAACAAGACAGAGATAAATAACGATGGATTCTCAACGTAATATCCTGTTAATTGCTCTAGCGCTAGTGTCTTTTTTGCTTTTCAACCAATGGAATGCATCAAAGGTCGCTCAATCGCAACCAGCAATTGAACAGGTTCAAAATAGCAGTGATGCAACTGCGCCGTCTCAGGCAGGCGATTCCGATACATTGGCCGCAACTGAAGGTGCAACGACTCAGGCAACCGCGAAAATCATTACCGTAAAAACGGATGTATTGACTCTGTCTATCGATACCGTTGGCGGTGACGTGGTAGAAGCTAAACTGAACCAATACTCAGATAAGCTTCATTCATCAAATCCTTTCGTTCTGCTTGAACGTACTCCTACACACCAATTTATCGCTCAAAGCGGCCTATACGGTCCTCAAGGTATTGACCAGAGCAACAATCGTGCGGTTTACGAAACAAGTAAAGACAGCTATACCTTGGCAGATGGTCAAGATGAATTACGTGTGCCATTGACTTACCAAGCTAACGGCATCACTTACACCAAAACGTTTATCTTAAAACGTGACAGTTATGCTCTGGATATGGTTTACGACATCAATAACCAATCTGGTCAAAACGCTAACATTAAAATGTACGCTCGTCTGCGTCAAAATCTTAAAGAGTCAGGCGGTAGCCTAGCAATGCCAACTTACCATGGCGGTGCATACTCTTCAGAAGAAACTCGTTATAAGAAATACAGCTTTGAAGACATGCAGGACCGTAACCTAAGTGTTCCTCTGCAAAATGGTCAAGGCTGGGCAGCAATGATCCAGCACTACTTTGCCACAGCATGGATTCCTCGTGATGAGAAAAATCTTGAGCTCTATACTCGTGTAGATAGTGGCTATGGTGATATTGGTATCACCACCAAAGACAAAACTATTGCCAATGGCCAAACAGGTGAATTCAAAGCAACACTTTGGGTTGGTCCAAAACTTCAAGATGCAATGGCAGCGACAGCGCCTAACCTAGACCTAGTGGTGGACTATGGTTGGTTATGGTTTATCGCAAAACCATTGCACATGTTACTATCGTTCATCCAAAGCTTCGTTAGTAACTGGGGTGTAGCAATCATTTGTTTAACTCTGATTGTTCGTGGTGCAATGTACCCACTAACTAAAGCACAGTACACATCAATGGCAAAAATGCGCATGCTGCAACCAAAACTGCAAGCAATGCGTGAACGTATTGGCGATGACCGTCAACGTATGAGCCAAGAAATGATGGCGCTATACAAAGAAGAAAAAGTGAACCCACTTGGTGGTTGTCTACCTATCTTCCTACAAATGCCTATCTTCATTTCTCTATACTGGGCATTGATGGAATCAGTTGAACTACGTCACTCACCATTCTTTGGTTGGATTCAGGATTTGTCTGCACAAGACCCATACTTCATCCTGCCAGTATTGATGGGTATCAGTATGTTTATGATTCAAAAAATGAGTCCATCGACAGTTACTGATCCTATGCAGCAAAAAATCATGACCTTTATGCCAGTGATCTTCTCTGCATTCTTCCTGTTCTTCCCATCAGGATTGGTTCTTTACTACTTGATGTCGAACATCGTAACTCTTGTTCAACAAAGCATGATTTACAAAGCCTTAGAAAAGAAAGGCTTACATAGTAAAAACGCATAAGCTTAGATAATCAATGCGAAAGGCGGCCAAAAGGTCGCCTTTTTGTTATTGGCTGATTACAATTACGCAAAATAAAAACCTGCTTAGGTAAAGTTATGACTACAGATACCATTGTCGCGCAAGCTACCGCTCCAGGGCGAGGCGGTGTCGGCATTATCCGAGTTTCAGGCCCATTAGCGGAACAAGTGGCGCTAGAAATTACCGGGAAAAAATTACGTCCTCGTTACGCTGAGTACCTGCCATTCAAAAACCAAGAAGGCGTCGAACTCGACCAAGGTATTGCGCTATTTTTCCCAAATCCACATTCGTTCACAGGCGAAGACGTACTCGAGTTGCAAGGACACGGTGGCCCAGTCGTCATTGATATGTTGATCAAACGTATTCTGCTAATTTCAGGTGTACGTCCCGCACGCCCAGGGGAATTTTCAGAACGCGCATTTTTGAACGATAAAATGGACCTAACCCAAGCAGAAGCAATTGCCGATTTAATTGATGCAAGTTCTGAAGAAGCAGCTAAATCAGCACTAAAATCTCTGCAAGGCCAATTTTCAAAACGCATCAACACGCTGGTGGAATCATTAATTCACCTGCGTATTTATGTGGAAGCGGCCATCGATTTTCCAGAAGAGGAAATTGATTTTCTTGCTGATGGTAAAGTATCTGGCGACCTCAATGCCATCATCGAAAACCTTGATGCAGTCCGCCAAGAAGCCAACCAAGGCGCCATAATGCGTGAAGGTATGAAGGTGGTTATTGCAGGGCGTCCTAACGCGGGCAAATCCAGTTTGCTTAATGCGTTATCCGGCAAAGAGTCAGCTATCGTGACAGACATAGCAGGGACAACCCGTGACGTGCTTAGAGAACATATTCATATCGACGGTATGCCTTTGCATATCATCGATACAGCAGGCCTACGTGAAGCCTCAGATGAAGTAGAACGCATCGGTATTGAACGTGCTTGGGATGAAATCAAACAAGCCGATCGCGTTCTGTTTATGGTTGATGGCACCACAACCGATGCAACCGATCCTAAAGATATTTGGCCAGATTTTGTTGATCGCTTACCTGATCATATGGGCATGACAGTAATCCGCAATAAAGTAGATCAAACCGGTGAGTCACTCGGTATCACCGAAAAAGAAGAATCCATCTTAATTCGTTTGTCTGCCAAAACGGGAGAAGGGGTTGATTCTCTGCGTGAACATCTAAAAGAGTGTATGGGCTTCTCTGGCAACCAAGAAGGTGGCTTTATGGCTCGCCGCCGTCATTTAGATGCTTTGGAGCGTGCAGCAGAACACTTGCTAACAGGTAAAGAACAACTTGAAGGCTATATGGCCGGAGAAATCCTAGCAGAAGAACTGCGCTTAGCTCAGCATCACTTAAATGAAATTACCGGTGAGTTCAGCTCAGATGACTTACTTGGGCGTATTTTCTCATCATTCTGTATTGGTAAATAAGACATTTACACAAACATCTAAAGGGCTTCTAAGAAGCCCTTTTTTATTACTCAAAATCAACATGGAACACTAGTAATGCTTTGATTGTCACAATAGGATACTGGAATAAAGCCAGTCATGGTTGCAGTGTAATAATTAGTTTTAAAACACAAAAGACATGAAATGCATGGTGTTAATCTACTGCATATCATCATACTAGTAATTTGTTTTGACTCGTTACAGACATCTCGAACTTACTATGACAGTAATAAATACCGTACTTACAGACGTTCAATAGGATAAACATATGATCCATATTATTACCGGCAGCACACTAGGTAGTGCAGAATACGTAGGTGATCACCTAAGCGATCTACTACAAGAACAAGGAGTCGATACGACGATCCACAATCAACCGGATCCCGATGATATTCCCGCTGAAGGTACCTGGCTTATCGTCACCTCTACCCACGGAGCTGGTGAATATCCTGATAATATTCAACCGTTTATTAATTTTCTTCAAAATACACCGCCCAATACCCAGAATTTGAAGTTTGCTGTTGTGGCCATTGGTGACTCAAGCTACGACACGTTCTGCGCAGCAGGCAAGCATGCTTATGATCTATTAGAAGACATTGGAGCAACACCACTCACTGAACTGTTCACTATTGATATCCAAGAACATCCCGTTCCTGAAGATGCAGCAGAAGAGTGGTTCAATACGATCAACTCGCAATTCTAAACCTCCCCTCTTATGATTTTCTACTAACAAGGCGATTTTTTAGTCGCCTTGTTATAGATCTCTTTGTCATATTCTATCAGCTGTTATTACCAAACCAGTTTAAATGATGGTTATTTGCACAAATCATCTGTGGATAAGTTAGCGTTTATCCGGTGATCAACCTATAGTTATCCAGATAATAACTTTGATCTGTTTTTTGGCCTGTGTATAACTAGCCATTTTGATCCCAGCTCATCCTCGATCAGATCAGTGGATGATCACATGTTCTGATCCGTTAAAGATCGATGATCTAGTTGATCATTTTCCACTTATCCACAGAGATCGTCGATCCTAATAATAGATCCAATAAAGAGATCTATATAAAGATCTTATATTCTTAAAGAG